>DUPP01000230.1 GCA_012838265.1 Clostridiales bacterium | reverse complement strand
AAGCCACGTCAGATTATTAATGTATTGAGCTTTAGAGTTCCCAAATTATAATTTTATATATTATTCCGCACTGAAAAAATACTTATTAATATCATGTATAATTTTTTTCAGCCTATCTTTATCGGCAGAAAAATATTTAATATTCCTAATCTTTTCCTCCTTGACAAGCCCTGCTCGCTTAAGTATCTCAAGATGATGAGATACTGTAGGTGTTGAAATACCGATTATATCAGATAGAGCTTTTCCATAACTTTTATTATTTACTAGAATTCTCAATATCTCCATCCTTGACTTATCATCAATTACTTTCAATAAGCTGGATATCTCATCTAATAGTGCTTCCCTTTTATCCCTTGTAAATCTACAGTCAATAACCATATATAACTTGTTATCAGAATAAATTCTTATAAGCCTTGGTGATACAAAATAAGATGGTATTATATAATACTCTTCGTATCCATTGAAAACTCTTTTTGGTTTGCCTGTAATCTTTTCCAGTACTACCTCTATACTATCTTTACCTATAAAACTGTTCACATATGTAATACCTTCTTCAAGCTTGTCCATAGCTTGCTCAAGCTTATTGTTAAACCCATTTCTATATACCGCATATAGTATTCTAACCGCTTTATCTTTTATCTCTTTAGGATTATCGAAAAAATACATCAAAGTATCATTTTCTACAATCCATTTAATCTTTTCTTGAATTTTATACCTATGATTTTTGTCATTAAAAGCATCGCTAATCTTTTCTTTGTCAATATTTTCATTTAGAAGATAAAAAAAGAAATCAATCTCATCTGAATTAGCAATATAGTCTATGAAATTTTCAATATTGAATAATTCTCTAGTTTCTAGAACATAATTAAGAAATTCTATGCCTCCTGCTGGATAATGCTTTATACTTTGTAAGGCTTCCAATTCTTCTTCATCCAATATGGATAGCATTTCCTCTGCCCATTTTATTTCATATTGATGATGAGCAGGATCAGTAAGTAAATGAACAGCGCAAACCAATTCTATTACAGGCGAATAAAAAATATTTACTTTAGGCGACCTTGGGCTACCATACACTTCAAGGGGCACATAAACACCTCCTTAATTCGACAACTATCTAGCGTAATAATAACATCAAATATTATTCTACACAATAGTTTATTCTACATCAAATTTTTCAGACCTATTGTTACTGTCAAGTAAACGTTGGCAACTTTCATTCATACAAATTTTCTGTAAATGTATTAACAAATTAGGTCGCATTTATTCCACGATCCTATTGACACGGGGACCACTACACCCTCTGGATACCTATTTTAGGCAGAATTAGTCTATAGCCTTTGCATCTTTCCGCCGCCAAGATTTCACCAGAGGATACCACCACATATAAATAAGCTATCACGCCATAAACGCTCTTGTTTAGATATATTACCTGTAAACTAAATCGCTGAAATTTCTCATGTCAAACATGCTGCGTATTGCTTTCCTCCCATTGGTAACCGGATAATTTGTAAATGGTCTTTGTCCCTTATGTATATTCCCATCTTTACCTTTTCCATCTTTTTTCGGTGCTTTCGACGAACTTAATATCTCTATTATTTCATATGTTCTTTCTTCCGGTAATACAATCTTTGAATACCTTTCAACAACCTCATTTAATCGTTTACTTGCCTTGGCAGCTAATAGCTTCCCTAAATTATTAGCTCCTTCGATACTCCAGCTCGCTTTACGATGTTTCATCCTCTTGGCTATTATGTCACATATATGATGTTCCATTGTTCCTAAGCTACGATATTCTATCCCAGCAGGAGGCTTTGGTATGTCCAATCCTCTTTCTTGATAAGGTATTAATCCTTCCCGGTTTTCTTTGAAATATTTGTATAAAACTTTGAGCTTCATTTGCTCTTTCTCATCTTCCGTATCATTTGCTAATCTTGCAATATGTACTAGCACCTCATCGATTTTCCTATCATCTAATAGCTTGTATATGATATTTCTCTGGTCTGCATCTCTTACACTTTTTAATATTGCCTTATGTTTATGAAAGGGATCAAGCTGATATTGTGTGGTATCATCCATTCTATGCTTTATCCAGGGAGCTCCGTCACCATTAAGTATCCTCATTTGTATCTCATCTACATTGTATTCTCTTGATATCATTGCTTCTTTTATTCTATAGAATTCAGATATATCTTCAAAGCCTGCACAGGCCAACTTGTTTACCAGTTCATATCTATCCTTGCCAGTCCTTTTCCACCCTTCGTATGCCACAGCTACTTTCATCTCAAGCTTCTTACCTGACTTCGGACGGTCCTTACCTTGAATGTTTATATACACCCCGTCAGCTTCCTCAAAAAGAACAGGTACTTCTCTTTCCCCTCGCAGCTGATTCTTCTCTGCTAATTTAGCCTGTTCTGTTTCTTCTTTCTTTACCTTTTGCCCCAGAGCCTGAACTACATTCCATACACCGCCATGGCTAATACTTTGTCCGCTTAGCTCTGTTACGTTATCGGCAGCATCACGGTAGGATGCTATGCTTGCATTCTCAACTATTCTCTTTGCCAGGTTTGTTGATATCAGTCCTATTGTGTCGAATCCTAACAATTGATCCAGCAAATATATATATGTATTATTGCCTTCATCATCAGTACTCTCATAAACTACACGGGAAAATGCCACTTCCCCCATCAGCGTCTTCACTGTTGTTTTCCTGGTTCCTTTATGCCTATACTTTGATTTATCCCTTTCTTCTGCAAGCTTTTTATCCATAGTTTCTAATACATTTTTGAGTACTTCACAGGCCACCTGGCAGCCATAAGCATAAATTTCCTTCTCTAACCTATTGAATGATAAATCCTTTTCATCTAAAATTATATCTAACATACAAATCACTCCTGTCGATGTTTTCTTGACAATTACATTCTACAGTTTGATTTGTATGACGGGAAGAGGTATTTTGCCTCTTCCTTTATTTTTGCCAATGAAAATTATACTCTAAGTTCTGTCGACTTTCTTAATAAAAAAATAGTTGCCTCTTACAACCATACCTTAATTGTTATATAATACCCTTATTATGAAAAGTACAATCAGAAAAAACACATATAAGGCTATATATCGCCTCTTGAATAAGGTCAGTCCTCTATCATCAGATTGTGGTGAGCTTTGTTCCGCTGCTTGCTGCAATTGTGGCGGTGATGCAATTGACGAAGAAGGATTGGATTTTGAAATGGGTATATATCTCCTGCCTGGTGAGGAAAAGCTCTTTTCCAAAAAAGAAACTTGGCTCAAATGGAATGTGGAGAATGCAGAAGACTATGAATTCCCTGATTCCTGGAAAGGCAAGGTCTATTTCGTAAGATGCAAGACTCCACCCCATTGCCCACGAGAAATGAGACCATTGCAGTGCCGTTTCTACCCTCTCGCACCATATCTAACGGAGTCAGGAGATTTGCGCTTAATCTTGTCTCCCGTTGAATTGCCATACCGCTGCCCTCTTATAGATGACAAGATACCATTGCAGAGATCGTTTATCAAGGCGACTTATACCGTGTGGAAACGGTTGATCAAAGATCCACTGATCCGTGATTTAGTAGCAATGGACTCAAAAGAGCTTCGGAAGAATAAACATGAACTAGTCGAAATAATTTAAAGCATTACTAAGACAGAAGCTAAAGAAGTAGTGTTGTCAAAGAAACAAAAAGAACCGCGCCAGCATATTTTCAAAGAAAACCGTCCGAGCCATCCCATTTTTCAGGAGGCGAGCGTGTTTTCGAGGAAATATGCCTGGCAGGTTCTTATTCTTAACGCCTATATCAGACAATACAGCACTACTATTTAGCAAACTAAGAAAGCACCGCACCGATGCGTTTCCGTAGGAACCGTTGGAGCCTCCAGTTGTCTGTAATCGACCGTGTTCCATAGGAAATGCAGCGGCAGGTGCCATAATTTAATCTATTACGTTTTGATACCCTTGTTTTATTTTACCTGCAATGCATTGTAAATTATAGTTGCAGCTTCTGCATTAGTTACATGTTTTGTTCCATTAAATCGTCCATATTTATCCCCCTGCATTACCTTCAAGCCGTAGCTAATCGCAGCATAACCTTTATAGGCTTCCTCAACATTATCCCTGAATGGGTTTTTGAAAATTTCAGGATGCTCAGCTGATTTTCCTTGTCCTAGAAATCTGATAGTAAACTTTGATGCATCCTGTCTGGTTATTTTAGTATTTGGAGCCTTCTCATCCTCTTTTACTATTTTGTCACGAACCAACATTTTGTAGAATTCATCATCTTCATAATATGACTGTATTGGAGAATACAAATATCTTAGGAAATCCAACTGAGTAATACTCTTGTTTGGCTCAAATTTTTCTACTGCTCGATAATAGCCGTTCTCCAGTAATTTATTTATAGTTTTCTCCGCCCAGTGCCCTTTTATATCATTATATACTGGTATAGAGGTTTCTTTATACGGCTTACCATCCCAACCAATTCGTGAACCATTAAATGGATCTATCAGGTAACTCTTTGATGTGTCCGCAAAGTCATAAACTAATCCGATCTCACCTTTATGAACTTTTTTATACATTAGCGACATATTTCCGGTTTCGTCAAATAATTTAAATGCATCCTCGTTAGTAATGATATCATCGATTGCCGGGAAAGAAACATCATCATACCAATTACAATCATAATGCGTAATTAAACCGCTTGCCTTATTTACAATGACAGTAAAACCATTGCCTATGAAGTCAATTCCATTTACTTGTCTGTAATAATTAAAGCTGTAATCGGTGACATCCTCTTCCTGCCTATAAGGAATATATACAGGACTCTCATAAAATCTTAATTCAGCAAATTTATCCGGGTTATTCTTTTTTATAAAGTTCTCAGCTTTTTCCTTTGCCTTTGCTTCTGAAAGGTTTAAATTCCCTTTTCTAGTATCATCATGGTATATATAAAATGATACTAACTCACTCGATTTAGCATTAACAACTCCATAGGCTCCGTCAAATCCTATTTCCCAAAGATATTTATCGGGCTGAACATAGCTTTTTGAAAGAGAAGTATTTGTAACCTTCATAGCAGAAGTTATTCCAGGTACCTGTTCCCTTAAAACTTTCTCTGCTTTATCCTTTGTTATCAAATTAGCTATACCTTCAACAGCTGCTAGCTCTTCCTTTATGAGAGCGCTTTCATTAACCGCGGAATCCATCGATTTTGCTGAAGAACCCATTCCCCCCATATCTCTGCCATAATAAACATCATTGTACAAAGGGATGGCTTTGCCTGTCTTTGCATCGATGGCTTTTGAAGTGTCCGCAGATGGTGAATATGCAGGGAAGATTCTAAGAACTCTGCTTTCATAATCAAAGTTGGAATAGTAATTCAAGTCAACATTGATTTCTTCAAGATATGCTTTTTTCGCTACTTCAATCCCAATGACACCGTCGGAAGAAGGTAACTTTGAAAAATCCTCACCGGCCCCCATAAAATTAAGTCCAATCACTTCACCAGTATACTTGTCTACTTCAATCTCAATATCAATAAAACTTACGATAGCATCATTTTGATACATCCTGTATCTGTAATGATATCTATCTGAATTATAATAGTTCTGGTTCTCTTCAGGTTTCATGTATTCAGAAAGATCAGGTCTTGCTTTTTTCAAGAAGGCATCTGCTATCTTTTGACCTTCTGCCCTTGATAAAGTTCCGAATCCCTCATTATTTTTGTCTGTGAACTTATTAAAATTGATCAGATAGCCATCGTTTTCAATGGACGCTGATACTCCCGAGCTATAATCCTCTTTATACCAGTTTAAATTCCAAATGGATACGAGCTTACCATTTGATTCATATTGGCTTGATGCATACTCGAACTTCTTATAGTCAGCTGGTATTGAAACTATATTTTTAACCTTTATAATAGCCTGTTCCAAACCTTTGCTGTCTATCTCAGCAGCAAAAGCAGGGCTTACTGCAGATAAAATCAGACTGACCGCTAGAATTATGCCCAATATTTTTTTCATTGACTTCATACCTCCTTTTGAATAAATACTACATAAAATAATGATATATTATAAGACGAGGTATTATGGAAAAAGTTCCCGAATTTATATCCTGGTAAATAAATCCATCATAAATCTATATTCAGCAATACTGGGCAGTGATCACTTCCCATTATTTGATTAAGGATGACAACATCATTTATCTTACCGCGTATTCTGTCAGAAACAAGAAAGTAGTCTATCCTCCATCCAGCATTGTTTGCTCTGGCATTGAAACGATAGGTCCACCATGTATATGCACCTGTAGTATCCGGATATAGATAGCGATATGTATCCGTAAAGCCTGCTTGAATAAGCTCTGTCATCTTTGAACGTTCTTCATCTGTAAACCCTGCATTCTTTCGGTTAGTTCCGGGATTTTTAAGGTCAATTTCTTTATGCGCAACATTGAGATCTCCGCAGATGACTACTGGTTTTTTCTCGTCAAGTTTTTGTACGTAACTCCTGAATGCATCGTCCCATTCCATTCTGTAATCAAGTCGTGCCAGCTTTTCTTGCGAATTAGGCGTATATACAGTTACAAGATAGAAATTTTCATACTCGAGTGTTATTACTCTTCCTTCTTTATCATGATAGTCTATTCCAAAATTAAAACATACATTGTAAGGCGATGGTTTAGTAAAGACAGCTGTGCCTGAATACCCTTTTTTCTCTGCACTGTTCCAATACTGTTCATAACCTATTAAAGGAACTTCGACCTGGCCTTCCTGCATTTTTGTTTCTTGTATACACAGGATATCCGGGTCATACTCATGAGAAAATTCCAAAAAACCCTTACCCAAAATGGCTCTAAATCCATTTACATTCCAAGTGATCAATCTCATTCGATTACCTCCGTTATTGTTTGTATACTCTGCTGCGTATGATCAATATTGTTTTTTCCAAGATTTTTTATTTCTTTATTGTAAATATATCTTAATAATAAAATCGATGCAGTTAAGGAAAATAACTCTGCTAGAGGAAATGCCAGCCATACATAAGCTACTTCTGTAAAGCGGGCAAAGATCCATGCCAATGGTAATATAATAACTATTTGCCTTAAGACAGATATGAAAAGGCTGAAAAAACCATACCCCATCGCCTGAAACAGTGTTGAAGCAATAATCCCTATCGCAGCAAATACAAAGCAGGTGCTTATGATCCTTAATGCATTGGTCCCAATCCTTAGCATCTCAGGAGAAGCACTAAAAAGCTTAAGCATTTGTACAGGGAAAATCTGAAATATAATCATACCTATTAGCATAATAATAATCGCCATCTTTAATCCCAATTTAAATGCTTCCATCAATCTTTTTTTGTTTTTTGCACCGTAATTATATCCCATTATAGGCATAAGGCCTTGTACTAACCCGAAAACCGGCATAAAAATGAATGATTGCAATCTGAAATATACACCTAAAACAGCAACTGCTGCCTCTGAAAAAGCTATCAATATAGCGTTTAAACCTATTAGCATAACCGATCCGATTGATTGCATTATGATAGACGGCAGACCTACGCTGTATATGTCTTTCAGGACTAGCCAGTCAATTCTAAAGTTACGTAAGTTAATTTTAACTTCATGTTCCTTAAAGAAAAGAAAAAATAAGCAAAGACTCATTCCAATAAACTGGCCAATAACTGTTGCAACCGCCGCACCAGTTACTCCCATTTCAGGAGCTCCTAATAATCCGAAAATCAATATCGGATCTAATATAATATTTGTAGTAGCACCGACAAGACTGCATATCATTGGAAGTACCATGTTACCAGTTGCCTGCAAAATTTTCTCAGCGCTTATATGAATCATTATAAAAATTGAAAATACTGATATTATAAAACCATAACTGGATCCATCAGCTATTATATCTGGGTTGTCTGAAAAAGACTTAATGAATGAAGCTGAAAAAAACAGTCCAAATATTGCAAAAACAACCCAATTAGCTATTGCTATTAATATTCCATGGCTAGCAGCTGAATTTGCTTTAGTAAAGTTTCGTTCCCCAAGCCTTCGCGATATGAGGGAATTTAAGCCAATACCAGTACCTACTCCGAGAGAAATAAGAAGCATCTGTATTGGAAAAACCAGGGTAACTGCTGCTAAAGCATGTTCTCCAATCATTCCTACAAAAATACTGTCTATAATATTATACAATGCATTTATTATCATAGAAAACATTGCCGGTAATGACATCCTAGTGATTAGTTTTCCAACAGGCATTGTTCCCATTTTATTTTGTGAGATTTTTTCATTATCAAGTTGTTTCATTTATTTAGAACCTCTATCTTTGCAATTTTAAAGTAAAAAAACCTGCTGTAGCATCCAGCAGGCCATCTGCCTATGTAAAGTGTGAGCAAGCCTATAAGCCGAGTTCTGTATTTGACAATCATCTATCTAGGCGTACTGTCACCAGTACGCTCAAGCGACCTACCTACCGGGAAGCGACGGGCCGCCGCCTTTCAGGCAATATGCCATTACTGGCAATTACCTCCCTGCTTGGTCTTGCTCCGGGTGGGGTTTGCACGGCCAGTATGTTACCATACTGCCGGTGAGCTCTTACCTCACCATTTCAACCTTACCTGTGCCTTGCGGCCATCGGCGGTGTGTTTCTGTTGCACTTTCCTTGAAGTCACCTTCACCAGACGTTATCTGGCACCCTTGCCCTATGGAGCTCGGACTTTCCTCATGGATGTCAAAGCATCCACGCGATTGTCTGGCTTACTCACAATAGTATTATATCATATTCGAGAATGGATTTGAAACAATTTCAGATTCTAATATCTGGATTTTTGTTCCTACGTTTTTCCTTAATTTGTCAGCAAAATTCTCAGTAAAAATTTGTTCTGTGGCGTAATGCCCTGCATCAATAAGACAAACGTCCGATTCTTTTGCAATCTGTGCTTCATGATGCTTGATATCACTGGAAATAAATAAATCACATCCATTTTTTATTGCTGCTACCAGCGTATCACCACCAGCTCCCGTACATAATCCCACAGTACGAATGATTTTATTTGAATTGCCAACAGTTCTAAGTTCACCTTTTACATTCAGTGCATTCTCGACCAATTTACACGCATCTTCCATGGTGATAGGTTCTTGAAATTCTCCTATGCGTCCCGGAATATACTCTCGATTTTGATCCCTGCCATATATTTGCCTATTGTTGATTTTTCTGACTCTTGATAAACCAATTAGATCTGCAAGATATTCATTATTTCCGCCAAAAGCTTCATCAAAGGTAGTATGAGCAGAGTAAACGGATATATCTGCTTTTACAAGATCAATAATATAGTTACCAATAATATCATTATTGTCTACTTGGTCTATTTTATTGAAAAGTAATGGATGATGGGTAATTATAAAGTCAACCCCTTTCATCATTGCCTCGGCAATAAGACTTTTTGTAATTTCCAAGGCTACTAAAACTCGGCTAACTTCATTATTTCCCATATTGATCTGCATACCGCTGTTATCCCATTCTTCCTCCAACTCCCTTGGTGCAATCATCTCAATTTCAGCTATTAACTCATTCATACTCATACTCATTTGCTAAACTCCTCTTTAGAAACTTCATTAATGATTTAATTCGATCCTCTGATAATTTAATCTTATGTGACTTGTCCGATTTTACTCCAGATTTTAGACTTTTTAATATATTCAATTCTATTTTAATCTTATTTTCAATAAATTCAACCAATAAAGGATCTTTTTTTACAAAAAGTATTGGGCTTATTTCCAAATACATATCACATTGTTCTTTATTTTCATTATCACTCTTTGAAATCAGTTGATTCAGATATCCTGTCTCTGCACTTTGGTTATTAGAAACAGCAGAAATAATTTCGCAAATAAATTTTCCTTCCCGTACCAATTTCTCATCAGTAATATGAAAACCATTATTAATAAGCCAAGCTCTCAAATATTTTTGTGCATTTCTTGGCTGTAATATATATCTCTTAAAGCTTTTAGTTTTATTGATGTCTTCAGCAAGAATATCTGAAATTAAGATTCCGCCCATACCTGCAATTACAACCGTATCTACCTCACCGTGTTCCAATGTTTGCAAACCACTTCCTATTCTTAGGTCAAAACTTTGCCCAGGAAAATACTTCGCAATATTTGTCTCAGCTTTCTTTAAGGGCCCCACATTTACATCGCTTAGTATGACAAGGGGGCTTTTGCCCGTCTCCCATAATGACATGGGAAGAAAACCATGATCCGTTCCTATATCGGCTACCGTTTCGCCTGGATTGATTAAATCTGCAATTGCCTTCAATCTGTCGGAAAGCTTTATCATTTTAAAACTCCTGTTATTGATTTAAAACTAGTATAATGATGTGTCAATAATAATTGTATAATGAAAATTTATTAATTTTAGTATATAATATAATAGGTCAATATAGGTCATAAAATTTTATACTTTTATTCTATCAAGGAATAATGAGGTTTAAATTGATATTTAATGCAACAAAAGTTCAATCATTAAGCCAACCTACTGATTACAATACAAATAGAAGCTATCTATTTGATAATTTAAAGGCTCTCATGATTTTTGTCGTAGTAAGTACACACTATCTAAGGGCTACCAATGGGTTTGATGTTCCGACTTTAAGTGGCGCAACATATCTATTATTCATCTCATTTGATATGGTCCTTTTTATATTCATTTCAGGATACTTCTCCAAAAATGTTGAAAAGGTCAGAAAAACTGCTTTCAGAAAATTACTCTTCCCATATTTAGTTCTTACAGTTTTCATGTACGTTGTCCGGTACGCTATTTATGGCAACGCAAATTTAAGCTTCATTAATCCTTCTTTGGCGCTTTGGTTTCTGCTTGTTATGTTTTATTATCGTTTTTTTCTGAAGGATTTGATTAAAATAAAATATATACTGCCAATTAGTATAGTTGCCTCTGTTGCTGCAGGATTGATACCTTTTTTTAATGCAAACCTGGCACTTGGCAGAGCCTTTGGATTTCTGCCTTTCTTTCTGCTTGGATACTTTTTCCAACCGGAGCATTTAACAAAAATTAGAAACCTGCCTAAACCGGGGATTATATTTTTGGCGATTATACTAGTAGTTTATTCGGGATTTATGGCTTATGAAGAAGTTTTACCGCTTTCTTCATCGTTTTTAATATCATCATATGAATCCATAGGTATACCAGTTCTAGCCGGTATACCTATACGCTCTTGGATTTTGTTAACCGGTTTTGGATGGATTGTAGTCTTTATAAATTTAGTTCCTGATAAAAAAACATGGTATTCCAGTGTTGGATTAAATACCATGTCTGTTTATGCACTCCATTTGCCATTTAGACACTTAATCATAGCTTCAGGAACAGATTTTGGAGGAGGACTTTTATCCTTCATCGTTCCAATGCTTTTGGTTGCGGTTTCAGTATGGATATTATCAAGACCCATCGTGGCAAAAGGATTCAACTTTGTTATTGACGGATTATATAAAGTAATCTCCTATCCATTTATCAAAGCAAAACATTACCTCTATTCCAAATAATCTTTTAGCTTTTTGCTTCTGCTTGGATGTCTTAGTTTTCTTAGAGCCTTGGCCTCTATCTGACGTATTCTTTCTCTTGTAACGTCGAAACGCCTTCCTACCTCCTCGAGTGTCCTCGCTCGGCCATCATCCAATCCAAATCTAAGTTTTAAAACCTTTTGTTCTCTGTCAGTAAGGGTATCTAAAACTTCAACCAGTTGTTCCTTCAGCATTGAGAATGCTGCAGCTTCTGCTGGTGCAGGAACATCGTCATCAGGTATGAAGTCTCCCAAATGACTGTCTTCCTCTTCTCCTATAGGTGTTTCAAGAGAAACCGGTTCCTGAGCTATTTTTAGTATTTCTCTGACTTTTTCCTCTGAGATATCCATTTCTAAAGCTATTTCTTCAGGCGTAGGTTCTCTGCCATATTCCTGCAGCAATTGTCTTGATATTCGAATTAGCTTATTTATGGTTTCAACCATATGCACCGGGATTCTAATGGTTCTTGCCTGATCCGCAATGGATCGGGTAATTGCCTGTCTTATCCACCAGGTAGCATATGTACTGAATTTGTACCCTTTTCTCCAGTCAAATTTGTCTACCGCTTTGATTAATCCTAAATTACCTTCTTGTATCAAATCTAGAAACAACATGCCCCTGCCAACATATCGTTTTGCTATACTCACTACTAACCTTAAATTTGCCTCACAGAGCCGTTTTTTTGCGGTTTCATCCCCAAGCTCCATCATCTTTGCCAGCTCTATTTCCTCCTCTGCCGTAAGCAGAGGCACTTTGCCAATCTCCTTCAAGTACATCCTGACAGGATCATCAACTGCAATACCCTTAGGTAGTGTTGACTCAAGTTCTATTTCGCCTCCTGGCTCTTTTATTTCACTTAATGCTTCACTCGTATCATCTTGTTCCATACTAATGATTTCAAAATCATCGGGATCTGTTTCAGATACGATTTCTATTCCCAGGGTAATCAATGAATCATAAAGATCATCCATCTGATCCTTATCCATATCAATATTATCCAAATAATCCGATATTTCTCTATATGATATAGAACCTTTAGTTTTTGCTTTTTCTAATAATTCGTTTACACATTCAAATTTTTTTATGTCTTGTCCCTCTTCGTAGCCCATGCAAACCACCTACCTATCTTTAATTTTCCCTTTCTGTAATTTCATTAGTTCTATTGTAAGGGCATCTATTTTATCACGATCTTTTTCATCATCTAATATTGATATGAGCTGAATTATCTCCTGCTCTCGTTTCGCCAATACAGCCTCTTTTATGCTTTTTATACAATCTTGAAAAACTTGCTCCTCCTTGTCTGCCAGATGTATATTTTCCATTATATCCTGAAGTAATTTATTATCTTCTGTTTCGAGGCTATCCTCTACTTTTTTCACATCTATTTCTTCGTCTAATTTATATACTGATTTAATTACATCGTATATTTTAAAGGCAGATGGACTTTGAAAAACCCATTCATATGGTTTTATCATATTTACATAGCTACTATTTAAAAGCATCAGCTTTATCAGGTTTTTCTCCAGCATTGTCCCGAATCCAGAATCAGTTCTTCCTGACTGATACTTGTTTCCTGTATCTTGTACGGAAACCTTTTTATATTTTTTTATATTTTCGCTATTATTATTGACATTAATTTCTAGTCTTATAGCACCTTCAGAAATATTTGTTTCCCTAGCTATTTTTTTAATATATATATCGGCCTCAACAGGACTCAATTCACCTAAAATTTTGGCTGTTTCTTGTAGAAATTCCACTCTTCCTTCAGTTGTGTTGAGGTCTAGTCTTTGTCTTAAAAGATAAATCTTATAATCTGCAAATGACATTGCATTACTAACAAGTTTTAAAAATTCTTCTTTTCCATTCTCTTTAATAAAATCATCAGGATCCTTACCGTCAGAAATATGCATCACTTTTGCTTTACAGCCTGCCTTATGAAGAATATCCAAACCCCGTAAAGCTGCGGTCTGACCTGCTTCATCTGCATCATAGGCTAAAATTACATTATCCGAATATCGTTTAATCATAGCTGCTTGATTTTCCGTTAGTGCAGTTCCCAATGAAGCTGAAACATTTCTAATGCCGTTCTGATACAAGGAAATCACATCCATATAGCCTTCTACTAGAATTACACATTTTTCTTTATTTATATCCTGTCTTGTCAAGTTTAATCCATATAAGTTGTTTTTCTTTTGAAAAATAGCGGATTCCGGAGAATTTAAGTATTTTGGTTCCTTATCTCCAAGAGTTCTGCCACCAAAACCAATAACCTTTCTGCGAGTATTAATTATTGGAAAAATAATTCTATTTCTATACTTATCAAAATATTTTCCTTTAGAGTACGATATTAGACCTAGTTTAAGCAGAATTTGTAAATCTGTTCCCTTCTTTATAAAATATTGATAAAGGCTGTCCCATTCATCGTCTGCATAACCGATTCCAAACTTACGAAGAACCTCAGGTACAAAACCCCGCTTCTTCATATAATCATAACCAGGATTTGGATTATTAAAAAATGCCCTGTAGAAAAATGTCGCTGCCTCCCGATTGATTTCGTATAAAGCTGTTCTATCCTGCTCTGTTTGATAACCTGAGGGTTTCATTTCTATACCGTATTCGTCACACAGCTTCTCTAACGCTCCTAGGAAGTCCAGATTATTATATCGCTGAACGAATTCAATAACATCACCTGTTGCTCCGCACCCGAAACACGTAAAAATCTGTTTGGTATCAGAAACAACAAAAGAAGGTGTTTTTTCATTGTGGAAAGGACAGACGCCTTTATAGTTACTTCCAGACTTTTTGAGGAGTACATGACGTCCTATCACATCAACGATGTTGCACCTGCTTTTAATCTCATCAATTATGTTATTACGAATTCCCACACTCAATTGTCCTCGCATATTCATCTTAGTAACTTATTCGACAAAAGAAGTGCCATTCCTTTTTTTAAAGAAAATATTTTTTATATTATGATTTCCATCCTCTTGGAATAAACAATGTACTAAATAAATTTAGGGCATAGCGATCTGTCATTCCCGCTATATGATCCTTTACTATTTCCTCTATCCCGAATTCCTCAATAGCGCTTGGCTCAGCAAAAAGCTCATTAGGATTGTTGTTAAAATAATCATAAAGTGTAAAAATCATATTTCTAATTTTATCTAACTCTTCATCCTTTTTAACTATCTTACTGTGGTAAACATTATCGAACATAAAGGTTCTGAGCTTTTCCATATAAAAACTGCAGTTTTCGCTCATAATTATGCGATCTTTACCGTAGCTGTTTTTAATGATGTCATTCACAAGAGTACTAATTCTTGTTCTGTGGTCATGACCTAAAACTTTTACACAATCTTTCGGTAGTTCTGATTCTCTTATAACCCCACTGCGTAAGGCATCATCGATATCATGGTTTATATACGCTATTCTATCGCTGAATTTGACGACCCATCCTTCCAGAGTAGAAGGATTCATTTTTCCTGTATGGTTTAAAATGCCATCCCTTACTTCAAAGGTCAGGTTCATTCCCCTTCCGGCTATTTTTCCTGCAGATTCCAAAACTTCTACTACCCTAAGGCTTTGTACATTGTGCTTAAAGCCTCCTGGATGCTTCTCGTTCAAAAAGCTTTCACCGTTGTGCCCAAAGGGTGTATGTCCCAGATCGTGGCCCATTGCTATAGCTTCTGTTAGATCCTCATTAAGTGCAAGAGCCCTTGCAATAGTTCTTGCTATCTGAGATACTTCCAAGGTATGAGTCAAACGAGTTCGAAAATGATCCCCTTCCGGTGCAAGAAATACCTGTGTTTTATGCATGAGCCTCCGAAATGCCTTTGAATGAACGATTCGGTCTCTATCTCTCTGGTAATCCGTCCTTATATGGCACTTCTCTTCCTCGTATTTTCTACCCTTTGTTTCAGCTGTCTTTGCTGCAAAGGGCGATAATACCTTATATTCTCTTTCTTCAAGTTCTTCCCTGAGTATCATCATCTTCTCCTTATTTTACGGCTAGTTTAATATTTTGCTGTAAAACAATGTAAACATACTATTTATTTTATCGTTCAATCTTTTAATAGTAAAGAAAAAAATTGTAATATTCACCTTTGTGTTTTGATTTTTATTTAAATTTTGTTATAGGTTTTGGGTTTTGGCATTTGCCGCAACCCAAACCGCAGCGTTAAAAATCAAGTCCTCTCATAATTCTCGTACCAAGCTCGTTATCTGCTTTCATAAAATAGCTCACTACTTTTTCTTTTATTCCGTCATCAACAAACATTAAATGATCCATGATATTATTAACTAAATAATCCTGATCTTTGGGGTGCATAGATCTATAGCTTTCACCCGCTTGTTTGAAGTCGTCTTCATAATGTTCTTGGTATCTTCCTACTTTTTCTTCCGCTTCAACTGATTCCATAAATCTTTGCTGAATAACTTCATTATCAATAGAATACTTGGCCTGGTTTATTGGAATTTGATTAATGTCTGTTCCCAAACGATGTCTTTGTGCAACTAAAATGCCAAATATACTCCCTTGAAGCAGCCGATCATTGGAAAACTCTATTCCCGGAACTATATTCGCTGGTGAAAATGCTGCTTTTTCAACTTCCTGAAAATAGTTATCTGTCGACTTATCTAAAGTAAGTTTTCCAACTTTAATATAAGGAACTTTTTTTTCTGGCCAGAGTTTTGTAGAATCTAAAAGATCAAAATCATATTTATTTTTGTTTTCGTAGGGAATCATTTGAACGTTAAGTTCAAATTCTGTCACTTCACCTCTTCCTAAAGAATCACATAGATCCCTTGCCGCAACATCAGGATCAAAGCCAGCTAAGAATTCAGCTTCTTGTCTTAAAATGTTCTTTATTCCCTGCAACGGCTTCCAATAATACCTCACTAAATGCCTTTTCCCGTTCGGTGATGTCCATATATATGTGTTTATACTAAAGCCTTCCATATGACGATAACTTTTTACAGTTCCCCGATTTGAAAAAAGCCAAATTATTGCATGTATTGTTTCTGGTGTTTCTGAAATATATCTCCAAAATCGTTCAGGATCCGTTATATTTGTATCAGGAGAAGGTTTTAAAGCATTCATTAACTTTGGAAAATGTAATGCATCACGAATAAAAAAAACGGGTAAGCTAATGCTGAGCAAGTCATAATTTCCTTCAGTTGTATAAAATTTAACTGCAAAGCCTCTTACATCCCGTAGTGTATCTGCAGAACCCTTTGAACCGGTCATCGTTGAAAACCTGACAAATACAGGAGTTATTTTGTCAGGATCCATCAAAAATGCTGCTTTAGTAAAATCACTCATTGGCATATATGGTCTGAAATAACCGTGTGCTCCTGCTCCTTTTGCGAACACTATCCTTTCCGGAATATTCTCCTTTACTAATTCAGTAAGTTTGCTAATGAGCTGAATACCCTGCATCAGTACGGGAGCGTTCTTTTCTGCAGAAAATGTGCTTTTCTCCTTCTTCATCATGTCAACCTCCTAGATTTAATACTATAGTATATGACCTGAAAGGAAAAAAGGAGCATTACAGGCACCACTTTTATGTTGCTGCAAGCCTCTCTAATAAATTAACGAGACAAGAATATTCCTGCCTCGCTAAACCTAACCTATATACTGATAATATTGTATGTAGGTTTTAATAAGTCTTTAATATCAGTTTATTAGTTTATTAATGTATCCAATTAATGATTCTATTCATCGGCCATAGCATCCTCTTTCGTTTCATGTACTGTACCATGTGGATGATGTGGAGGTGCATAAATAGAGTATATTTTTAGAGCTCTGTCTCCTGTATTTATAATATTATGCCATACCCCCGCTGGAACCAATATAACATCATCATCCGAAACTCTTTCCTGATAGTCCAGTCTGTCTCTGCTATAACCCATCTCAACAACTCCGGTACCTTCTTCTATCCTTAAGAATTGGTCTTCATTATTGTGGATCTCAAGACCTATCTCATTTCCTCTAGGGATGCTCATTAGGGTCAATTGTAAATTATTACCTGTCCATAATGCACGACGAAAAGCGTTGTTCTGTAAAGTTGCTTCTTCAATATCGATTACAAAAGGTTCAGGTCCGTAATCTATCGTATCGTTCATACGTCTTCTATTATTTTTCACCTCATCGCTAAAATAAGATTTGATTGATTCGTACATATATTTCATTCCCCCCATGATATTATATGAATATCATATTCTAGATGTTTAAAATATGTGCTCGATCAATCGTTCTGTTAGATGTTCCCTGAAATCATCATTATTTTTTCCCAGTACTTCCGAATCCGCCCCTGTCCTCGCCAAACAGCTCTTCAACTTCTTCAAAGTATATTGTAGGTTGGTTTTTCTGAATTCGAAACTGACAGATGCGATCATTAACTTCAATAATCGTATCTCTTATAGCGTAGGCTGGCATTTTCCACCAATCATTAGGACCACAATATTTATGGTCTATAACACCGAGATGATTCGTCTGTATGATTCCAAAATTCATAAAGGTACTGCTTCTTGGTACAATATGAGCTTCATACCCTTCCGGAAGCTGCATAGCAACACCCAAGTGAATCAGCTTAAATTCTCCCGCTTTCATGACAACTCTTTCTGCGGATCTTAAATCAATCCAGTCGGATTTTCCTCCAATATTCTCTAAACGTATTATCTCGTTGTTCAAATATTTTATCTTGATACGTTCCATGCTATATCCATTACTCCTTAGGATTGAATAATATTTTGCAGATCTGCTTCATTTCTTCCAATAAGAATGCCGGAGTAGTTTTTAATATCAGTAATCAATTCGGAAACCTTGAAAATGTCTTCCAAGGTTACAGCATCAATTTTAGCTATAACTTCCTCAGGAGTATAAATCCTGTTCAGCAATAGCATATTTTTACCGATTGAAAACATTCTTCCATTTACATTTTCCAAACTAAAAATATAACTTCCTTTTAGTTGTTCTTTTGCCGTCTGAAGCTCATCCAAAGTGATACCGTCTTTTTTCAGCTTCATGAGTTCGTCCTTAATTGCATTGACTGCATCATTCACTTTGTCATGGCTGATTCCGGCATATATATTATAGTATCCCGTACTTGTAAATGAACTTGCCATGGAATATACGGTATATGCAAGTCCTTTTTCTTCCCTTATGCTTTGGAAAAGCCTGGAGCTCATGCTTCCGCCCATAATATTATTAAGAAGAATAAGAGAATAATATCTTTCATCAACTAATGATACCCCTTTTAATCCCAGGCAGATATGTGACTGTTCAGTATCTTTTACCTTCACCCTGTAATTTGGTTTATAATCAATTTGAACATGTGATTTTTCAGGCTTACAGGCATTTAAATTCGAGAATGTATCATCGAATAATTTGCAGACATGATCCTGATCGAAACTTCCACTGATAGAAACAACGATGTTATCTCTTGTATATTCATTAGTAATGTATTTTTGTATTGTTTCTCTAGTTATACCCTGCAAGGATTTCGGAGTTCCTATAATAGGCTTAGCAAGTGGGTTCCCTTTAAATATCAAGCCTCCAATGATATCATGAGCATCATCTTCCGGTGAATCCTCTATCATCTTGATTTCCTCATAAACCACTCGTTTTTCCTTTTCCATTTCCTCTTCATCAAATTTTGAGTTCATAAACATGTCAGCAAGTATATCTGCTGCCTTATCTATGTTGCTTGATAATGTCTTTAAATAATAACACGTTGCTTCCTTACCGGTGAAAGCATTAATCTGCCCACCGATCTTGTCCACATCTTCTGCAATTTTTTTTGCGCTTCGCTTGTCTGTGCCTTTAAAAAGCATATGTTCAATAAAATGGGAAATACCTGAATTTTCTTCTGTTTCGTCCACGGAACCAGCTTTTACCCAAATTCCGATTGAAACTGACTGTACATAAGGTATTTCCTCCATTACAATTCGCGCTCCGTTTTTCAGTTTTTTACTAATTATCATTATGTCTACCACTTTCCTTTTTTTTACGACTTTATACCGCAGCACTCTTTTCTGTTACGCTGTATTTAAATCATAAAAGTATATTAACATGTTATAAAGGATTTGTGAACATATATTAGTACGACAGCCTGTATAGAGGCACTATTGAGAGGTTTTTTCCTTTGATCTCTCTTATCAAATCCGGCAGAGCTTTAACTGTCTCTTCTTTTGGGTGCATAAGAACTATAGCTCCATTAAGATGTTTTTTCAGAACCCTGTTTTTTATGACCTCAGCAGTGGATCCTTCTCTCCAATCGATAGTGTCCACATTCCACAAAGCTAGCTTATAACCAAGGCTTCTGCACAGTTCTACCGTCGTCTCATCATAGTTTCCCGCTGGAGGTGCAAATACATTTGTCTTTACTCCTATTATATCCATTATAACCTTTTCTGTTTTTAAAATTTCTTCCTTTATCGTTTCCACTGAATTTTGTGAACACAGTTTGTGACTGTAACCGTGACTTTGTATTTCATGCCCTGCAGCATACATTTCTCTCAATAAATCCGGATGCTTCTCCGCCCATTTTCCGCTTACAAAAAAGGTAATATTAATTTGGTTTTCATCAAAAATCTTAAGCATATCCGGAATGACTTCTTCCCCCCAATCTACGTTGCAACTGAAAGTTACCTGTCCGCTGTTAGGTAATCCATTTCGTATTACTACTCCCTCTTCATTTTTTGCTAAACTTTGAATCTCATTATTATTCACTGCCGAAGAGTTTTGATAAAATATCATTCCCAGTGAAACGATTTGATATGTAAAAATCACAAATATTATCATAAAGGCAGCAAATGTCAAAAATTTTTTTGTTTTCGTAAAAACACCCCCAAACATAGGTCTGATGACATTATTAATTCTATGCTCAGGGGTGAGGAATTATTTATATATCATTATTAATCTTATATTAGTGTTTCCATTTGTTTTGTTTTTGCAATATTATCTCTAATATTTAATAGTTTATATATAACTGTTGCGGCTTCTGCCCTGGTAGCATTTCCTTGGGGTTTGAAATCTCCTTCAGGATAACCGCCCATAATTCCAGACGATATTATTTTTTCTACTGATTCTGCTGCCCAACTGCTTATTAAATCACTGTCAGTGAAGGTTATTGCATTGTTTACTTCAGGAAGTATCAGTTCAATACTTTCAGTAAAATTATCAAGCATAATTGCCATCTGTTCTCTGGTTATCTTATCATTCGGTGCAAAGGTTTCATTATCTATACCTTTTACGATTCCATTTTCAAAACCCCAGTTTACATAGTTGTAGAACCATTCTGTTTCAGGAACATCTTTAAATCCCGCCGATGCTGATTGAGATACATCTAAGCCGTATATGGTCTTTGCAAGCATCGTCAAAAACTGCGCTCTGGTAAGAGGACTATCTGGTTGATAAAGATTATCGCCCATTCCGTTTACAACTCCTCGGGCTGCAAGCTTCCCGATATATTCCCTGGCCCAATGTGTTTTCGTATCGTCAAAATCTATCATGGAAGCTCCGATTTGTACTGGTATAGTCTTTTTCTTTCCGTTGTATTCAACATATATATTCCCTGATATTCCGGTTTCATTGCCTGCGCGGAACAATCCATTGTTATCAATTGTTCCTATATTTTCATCGCATCCCCAAGTGAAAAGACTATCCTTACTAGCGATAGGAGCATATCCGAATTTTGCTGTAACATTAATATCGGAGGTTTTACCAGGATCTATAACAAGATTCTGTACATTTGTCGTAAATGTAATATCATCTTGTATACTTACTTTTAAAGTCGTTCTTAGATTTCCGCTTCTAACTTCGATAACTTCATCTCCTATATCACTTCCCGCTGTAAACAGTCCGCTTTCATTTACTCTGCTGTCAGAATTGCTGCTTACTGAATATTCAACAGATCTTCGCAGCGGAACAGGCTCATATTGCTCATTAGAGGCATAAGTGGTCAATTGAATATCTGCACCTGGCATTGCAAGAGGTTGACTTGCATAAGTATGTAAATTTTCTGCGCCGTTTCCTCCCTTTCCTTCATACACCAAGAAAAATCCGTTTGTTGTCTTTCTCTCGGAGCCGCTGGAAGGTGAGTTCTTTATATTTGCCTTTGAATCAATACCGCCTTCTCTTACCGCTATGACAGAGGATCCTCCACCGTCCATATTAACAACGGTGGTGCATCCAAGATCAATTAAATGCTTAGCTGCATCTGTCAGTCCAAGACCTGTAGAAAAGTTCGGCTGTCTGCCATCAAGAACATAAAGCATGATGGTGCCATCTTGCTTTATTCCAATTATTGTCCTTGGATTTTTATTAGTTCCAGTTGAAATAAACTGACCATTATCATACAAAACATAGTACACCCCGATAGCTTCTTTACAATCAGTAAGACCTCCGTTTCTGTCATTGACAGTTATCTCCACTGTGCTTCCCGGAATTAATTGGCTAATCTGCACAGCACAGGATGAATCCGCTGCAGTTGACAGGATAAGTTGATTTTCTTTAATCGGTGTATTAGAGCTTCCATTTCTTACTTCAACAACAGAAGCTATGATAGTGCCGCCTACTGATAATTCCGTTTCCTCTGATGATCTAGTTTCTAATATTACCTCAACACAATTTTCGTTAGTCCTGGTTGTCGCGGCATAATTCCTGTTATAAAGGTGCAGTGCTTTAGCTCCGCCAAGCGGAATATTAAAAAAACCTATCCCATGAGAGAATTCTGTTGGTACATTTATAATCTGTTCATTATTTTCATTCTGATTTAATTGACCCTCGGAATCAATTATGATTTTATCATTTAGATTTTCCGACGATGGATCCGAGATAATGGTGGATTCTGTTGTGTTAAGCAGTTCCTCCTCCGGTACAGGAATTGGTGTCGGAACATTGATCATACCCTTTAATGAGTATTCAAGCTCAACCTTTTGCAATGAAGCTATTCCATATTTATCAAAAGCTATAACATATTCCGGTGCATAGCCTGATGTTTTAATCTTTCCATCATGAATAACTAATCCCTTCGGGGTTCCTGTAGCGGTATCATACACATCACCATTGATTCCTGCAACTATATGGTATCCCTGACTTTCCAATGTATTAACCATAGTGCTCATAGTATAGGTTCCTCTAACCTCGCCCTCAAACACATATGGTTTTAACCCGCTGTTCATAATATCTGCTTTAACAAAATATGCTCTTTGGATACCTTTTGCGTCATTACCCCCTAATTGTTCATGATATGTAGTGTTTTCATA
Organism: Clostridiales bacterium; assembly: GCA_012838265.1. Lineage (GTDB taxonomy): Bacteria > Bacillota > Clostridia > Peptostreptococcales > Anaerovoracaceae > Anoxybacterium. The sequence goes on along the minus strand of DUPP01000230.1, from coordinate 4,834 downwards.
GATTATTGATTCAGTCTCGTAGTATACGTTTTCAATTCCCTCCTGATATGTAAATCCAGTTAAAAATGTTGCTGCTAGCATGGCCATTACAAGAATGTATGCTGTAAACTTTCTTTTGTTCTTAATCACCATTTTTTATATACCCCCATTATCTTTTTTTTAGCTATACCTTGTACCTATTCTATCATAATTAGCAAAAAGTAAGTTTACACTTACATTACAAAAAAACTATATCCGATACCTCAGATATAGTTTAGCTATTTTGTTACTTATTTCTAGTCTAGCAAGTCTTTCCTTGAAAGGTTAATTCTATTTTGGCTGTCTATGTCGGTTACCTTAACCTTAACGTTATCACCGATATTCATGACATCTTCAACTCTATTTACTCTTCCTTTCGCCATCTTGGAAATATGAAGCAATCCTTCTTTTCCCGGCAGAATTTCGATAAATGCACCAAAATTCATAGTTCTTGTTACTTTTCCTTCGTATGTCTCCCCTACTTCTACTTCCTTTGTCAAAAGCTCTATTTCCGTTACGGCCTTTTTAGCTGATTCCATATCGGGAGCAGCAATATAAATCAACCCTTCATCATTGATATCAATCTTAACATCAGTATCTGCAATAATTTTGTTTATTGTTTTGCCTCCTGGCCCTATGATTGTTCTGATCTTATCCGGATCAATCTGCATTGAAATGATTCTTGGAGCATATGGTGATAATTCTTTTCTAGGCTCGCTGATTTCTTCCATCATTTTTTCCAGGATATGCATTCTTCCTTCTTTTGCTTGTTTCAAGGCATCTTGCAAAACCTGTTTTGACAGCCCATGTACCTTGATGTCCATCTGAATAGCTGTTACTCCCTCGGCTGTGCCTGCCACCTTGAAGTCCATATCACCAAGAAAATCTTCCATTCCTTGAATATCTGATAGTATTACAATTTTACTTGAACCATCTTCTTCAACTCTTTCGATAAGACCCATTGCAATACCTGCTACAGGTGCTTTTATCGGTACGCCCGCATCCATTAAAGAAAGTGTACTTCCACATACGGATGCCTGTGATGTACTTCCATTTGAGGATAGAACTTCTGAAACCACACGAATAGCATATGGAAATTCTTCTACGCTTGGTAATACCGGAAGCAAAGCTCTTTCTGCAAGTGCTCCATGTCCGATTTCACGCCGTCCGGGACTTCTTATTGGTCTTGCTTCACCAACACTGTAAGGAGGGAAATTATAGTGATGCATGTATCTCTTTTCCACTTCCTCACCGATTCCATCAATTGTCTGCGCGTCGCCAATCGCTCCCAACGTTGTAATTGACAATACCTGAGTTTGGCCTCTTGTGAACAGGCCTGTCCCGTGCGTTCTAGGAAGAACTCCTGTTTCACACCAAATCGGCCTTATTTCTGTTGCTTTTCTGTTATCAGGTCTGATGCCATCGTCCAAAATAAGGCTTCGAACCTGCTCTTTTGTAATGGAATACAACACGGCGTCAATATCTTTCTCATTATCAGGATAAATCTCTGCAAAATGCTCCCTTGTTTCCTTTTCTACAGCTTCCATGTTATCTAAGCGCTCCTGTTTGTCAAAAGTCTGTATAGCAGCTCTCATTTTTTCAGAAGCATATGCTTTTACAGACTCTTCAATCTCTTCAGGTACTTGATGCAAAACAACCTCTTTTTTGGGCTTCCCTACCTCTGCAACTACTTCATCTATAAATTCTATTAACTTTTTTATTTCCTCATGCGCAAACATGATTCCATCCAAAATAACATCCTCCGGTACTTCATTAGCACCTGCTTCAACCATCATAATAGCATCCTTAGTTCCTGATACTACTAGATGAAGATCGCTTCGATCTCTTTCAGCTAAGGTCGGATTTATGATGAATTGCCCGTCAACTAATCCAACAAGCACTGAGCCCGTTGGTCCTTCAAATGGAATATCCGATATTGATAATGCAACAGATGAACCAATCATTGCAACAATTTCGGGGGTACAATCAGGGTCAACGCTCATAACTGTAGCAACAACCTGCACATCATTATAATATCCTTTAGGGAAAAGAGGTCTTATTGGTCTATCGATAAGTCTTGCATTTAGTATCGCCTTCTCTGATGGTCTTCCTTCTCTTTTTATAAATCCTCCTGGTATTTTTCCCGCAGCATACATTCTTTCTTCATAGTCCACGCTTAGCGGGAAAAAGTCAATATCCGCTCTCGGTTCGTCAGAGGCTGTGGCTGTAACATTAACAACCGTATCTCCGTATCTTACCATAACTGCACCGTTTGCCATCTCACATACTTTACCAATTTCTAGCTGTAACAGTCTTCCACCGATCGCAGTTCTGAAAGTCCTATAGTCTTCAAATCTCATTAACAACTTCCTCCTGTTAATCTTTCTCCAATTATATGCGCATTGCGCATTTTTTACACAGCAAGCAACACAATATTTACGCTGCTTTAAAATAAAAGCGGGGAAACCCCCCGCTTTTGGTTTTCGGAATTATTTTCTTAATCCCAAACGAGCAATTAGATCTCTATATCGATCTACATCCTTCTTTCGCAGGTAATTAAGAAGATTCCTTCTCTGTCCAACCATTTTTAAAAGACCTCTTCTTGAATGGTGATCTTTTTTATGAATTTTGAGATGTTCATTCAGGTCATTTATTCTATGTGTAAGAATCGCTACCTGTACCTCTGGTGAACCTGTGTCTCCCTCTTTTCTTTTGAACTCTTCAATAATTTCTGCTTTTTTTGCTTGATCAATCATTTTAATTTCTCCTTTACTTCTTACTCCTCAAGCCGTGTATTACGTCGGAGATTCGTAGTACTCAGCTTAAGGTATGTTATTTGACAATCAATAATAACATATTCTGTTGTTTGTTGTAAAGTGATTTAATGAACACTAGTTTAATATTTATAAAATTTGTAAACTATACTCATTCCATGCGCCCTTCGAAAAGTATTATGTTCTTGTACACTAAGATTATTCGTAAAATTTTTAAGAGATATGTAAAATATACCAATAATTCCTTAGTTCGATATTCTATAATCTCATTTTTGTATTATGGAATGAAGCGTATCGAAAAAATTAGGATAAGACACATTGATGCATTGAGGATTCTTGATTTTGCTTGTTCCTTCTGCTGCCAAGGCAAGAACAGACATTGACATGGCTATCCGATGATCATTCCAGGATTCAAACTCGGCACCATGTACCATTTTTCCCCCTTTGATTACTAATCCATCCAAGGTAGATCTTATTTCAACCCCGGCCTTTTTCAATTCGGTCTCCATAGCATCTATCCTGTTTGACTCTTTAACTTTTAATTCTTCTGCATCTTTGATTATTGTTTTGCCTTCTGCAAAGGCAGCTGCAACAGTAAGAGCAGGCAATTCATCAATCAGTCTAGGTATCAATCCTCCTCCAATTTCCACACCATGCAGAGATGAGGTTTTCACGATTAAATCACCCGACGGTTCCATGCTGTCTCGGTAATTCTCAATAGCTATGAATGCTCCCATCGCTCTTAAAACGTCAATGATTCCTGTTCTGGTTTCGTTAAGACCTACATTTTTTATTCGTATTTCTGAATTCGGAATAATTAAAGCTGCAACAATGAAAAATGCTGCTGATGATATATCTCCTGGAATCTCGATCTCTTGACCAAACAATTTATCTACCGGGTTTACAGTAATCTTATTATTATCAACAATTATATCTCCTCCAAAGCCATTAACCATAATCTCCGTGTGATTTCTAGAGATATTTTGTTCTATAATAGTAGTCTCTCCCTGTGCATAAAGTCCAGCAAGTATAAGCGAAGATTTCAATTGAGCACTTGCAACAGGCATATTATACTCAATTCCTTTAAGCTCTGTACCCTCTATCATGATGGGTGTATAGTCTCCATTAGTTCCGTATATTTTGGCTCCCATTTTTATTAATGGCTCAATAATTCGTTTCATAGGTCTTTTTCGGATGGATGCATCTCCGTCCAGTGTTGTGGAAAATCTTTGAGGTGCTAAAAGACCACATAGAAGTCTTGTGGTAGTACCGGAGTTCCCTGTATACAAAAGTTGCTCAGGTGGTCTAAGACCATATTTCCCTTTTCCGTTTACATATACTTTTTTTTCTTTTACTTCAATAGGCACCTTTAGTTTTCTAAAACAATCTATAGTAGCTAAACAGTCTTCACCCATCAAAAAATTGCTTACTAATGATTTCCCATTTGCTATAGAAGCTAGCATAACTGCACGGTGAGATATAGATTTGTCTGGTGCGACTGTGATTGTTCCTTTCAGACTTTTTATAGGGTTAATTTCCATTTACATTTCTCCTATTACAGCTTAGATTGATAGCTCCCGATTATTTTTACAAAAGGCAATTCCTCTGATAATTGATAAAACATAGTCCTAATTCGCCCTTCCTTCAAGTTACCTGTGAAGTCAACATAGAATATATATTCCCATTGATTTTTACCATCAGGCCTAGAGTGAATCTCAGTCAGGTTAACACCATAATCCGCAAATATGCCTAAAACCCCTGCCAGGCTGCCGCTGCGATGCGGACATGCAAAGATTACAGCTATTTTGTCATGATTATCCTGAACTGTCAGTTGCTTTGATACAGAAGCAAACCTTGTGGCATTATCTTTATTATGATTAATTCCCACTGCTAAGATATTTAAATTATAACGTTTTGCAGCTTCACTGGAACATATTGTACCAATGCTTATATCTTGACGTTCTGACACTTCTTTCGCAGCTATTGCGGTATTGCTGCCTGCTATTCCCTTAATACCATGCACTTTAAGAAACTCCATGCTT
>DUPP01000229.1 GCA_012838265.1 Clostridiales bacterium | reverse complement strand
GGGGTGTTTAAACAAAAACCGGCGATTGAAGACCGGCGATTGGGTCAATTTTTAACCGGCGATTCGGTCAAAAATAGCCCGGCGTTGACACTAGGATCTGTATTTACAATGCAACTGACACTACACGTAAACAGAAATCCTTCCAAAAAGTCCCTCTTTTATGCTATGATATTAAATATACAGAATTATATGTATATTTAGCATTATTAATATTACTCTCTTAGTTACAGTAGAATGGATAAGGTATAGGAGGGGTAAAATGCAAAGAACAATTATTATCTCGAATCGTTTACCGGTTACCGTTCGTAAAGTTGAAGGAGTTATCCAATATGTTGAAAGTGTTGGTGGTCTTGCAACTGGTATGAGTGGTCTTTACAAACAATCAGGAGGCTTATGGATAGGTTGGCCAGGTATTTCTGATGAGGAACTCACCCTCGAGGAAAAGAAAGAGGTTAGGCGGGAGCTTATTGATAAATATCAATGCCTTCCCGTATTTTTATCAAGTAATGAAGTTGAAAAATACTATCATGGTTTTTGCAACAAGACTCTTTGGCCGTTATTTCATTATTTTATTAGTAAGGTTGATTACAGCAGAGAAAACTGGGAAGTTTATAAAGCTGTAAATCAGAAATTCTTTGAAATTACAAATTCTGTTTTAGGTAAAGAGGACATTGTATGGGTGCATGATTATCAACTAATGCTGCTTCCACGGCTGATTAAGGAAAGCCATCGCGACACTGAAATAGGTTTCTTTTTACATATTCCATTTCCTTCTTACGAAATTTATAGACTGCTCATATGGCGAGAAGATATTCTACATGGTGTTTTAGGAGCAGATCTAATCGGTTTTCATACGTATGATTATGTACGTCATTTTTTAAGCAGTGTACGCAGATTGATGGGCATGGAAGATAATTTTCATCGTATCTTACATGAAGACAGATATATTCGAGTAGATGCATTTCCAATGGGTATCGACTATGACCGTTTTGCTTTTGCAAATTTCGATTCTAAACAAGAGTTCATACAAGCTTTTCAAGAGAATACAGATGTTCAAACGGTATTGTCAATTGACCGCCTTGATTATACAAAAGGTATTCCGCAACGCATCGAGGCATTTAAACGTTTCCTGATAAAGTATCCGGAATATCATGGAAAAATAAGGTGGAACATTATCATATCGCCATCTCGTGTAGAAATCGATTCTTATGATGAATTGAGAAAAGAGGTCACCGAAGCAATAAGTGGAGTTAATGGAAAATTTGGAACATTAGATTGGATGCCTATATGGTATTTTTTCCGTGCCTTTACACAGGAGGAATTAGTCTCTCATTTCTATAGAAACGCAGACGTTATGTTAGTCACCCCACTAAGGGATGGAATGAATCTAGTGGCAAAGGAATACATAGCTTCACGTACAGACTTTGGAGGAATGCTTGTTCTAAGTGAAACAGCAGGTGCAGCAAGTGAACTCAATGAGGCTGTAATCGTCAATGCAAACGATTATGACGCCATTGGAGCTGGTTTGAAAAAGGCGCTGGATATGCCTAATGAAGAGAAGATTGCCCGTAACAAAATCATGCATCAACGATTAAAACGGTATAACGTAGAATTTTGGGGCTCAGAATTCATAAAAGAGCTCCATAGAACTGTTTCAGAATCAAAAAGAATAAACCGCCAAATCAGCATCGAAAAACATAGTGATGAGCTAGAATTAGCCTATAAAAATGCAAAGAAAAGAATTCTATTACTGGATTATGATGGCACACTCGTTGGTTTTACTGCTTTACCAGATGCAGCAAAGCCAGATGCAGAGATCAAGGAGATATTGTCATATTTGGTCAGAGATCCTAAAAATACAGTAGTTATAATTTCGGGAAGGGATGGATCTCAGCTTGAAAAATGGCTGGGTGATATCGATGGACTGTATTTGGTGGGTGGTCATGGACTTTGGGTATATATTCCGGAAGAAAAGAAATGGACGATGACTTCCACATCTGATAATTCATGGAAGGACAGCGTCCGTCCTATAATGGAAATGTACATTGACCGAATGCCGGGTGCATTGCTTGAAGAAAAAGAGTTCTCACTTGCATTGCATTACAGGCAATGTGAAGCCAAAATGGCTATAAATAAGGTACGGGAGATAAAAGAAACGCTTATGGGTATGACCAGTTCTACTGCTATATCTATCCAAGAAGGAAACATGGTACTTGAACTCAAGGACAGCAGGGTTAATAAAGGTAATGTCGCATCCTTTTTTATAAATCGCAGTGATTTTGATTTTTGTCTGGGAGCAGGGGATGATATCACCGATGAGGATATGTTTTCTGTAATACCAGAAAATGGGTATTCAATAAAGATCGGTTTAGGTAATACATGTGCTTCTTATTCGTTGAGATCCTGGAAGTCAATGCGTGGACTTCTCAAGAAATTCACTGAGATTGCAACATGATAGCATTATAATAATAAGGCATAACATGATCCAAAAGGAGTTAATATGGGATGAAAGAAATAGTCTATAAAGTAAATAACTTAAAATTAGATCGTTATCATATTAAACTTAATGAGGTCCTTTTTCATAATGCTAATGGATATATAGGCGTAAGATATGATTTTGAAGAGGGATATCCCAACGATGACGAATATATCCGCAGCCAATACATCAATGGATTTTACGATATTGCACCGATCAATCAACCGGAAGCACTATATGGGATTGCGACTGAAAAGCAATTCATGCTGAACATCGCGAACACTCAAACAATAAAGTTATTTGTTGATGGTGAAGAATTCAGCATGTTTACTGGAACTATACTTGAAAGCAGCCTTTCTTTGCATATGGAGGAAGGCATTACATGCCGCAGAGTAGTTTGGCGATCACCAAACGGTAAAGAACTTGAGCTAGTAATTAAGCGCATGGCTTCATTCCATCAATTAACTTTGTTTACTATCGATTATGAGATAAATCCATTGAACTTTTCTGGCACTATAGTTATTGAGTCAGGCCATGATGTAGATGTTACAAACTTTTATGATCCGCTGGATCCGCGTAACCTCAGTCATCCTGTGGAGAGTATCAAACCAACTAGTTGTGAAATCCAGGATGATGTCTCTTATATTACCTCTTCAACTACTAAATCAGGATTACAAGTATGCAGCTGTGTAAGGCATGCGTTATCCCAGGATAGTAAACGGGAGTTTTCGGTGACCTATAACTCGGTGCTTTGTCGACTAAGCTTTGAAGCACAGTGTAAACAGAAGATAAAGCTAGTTAAGTATGCAGTTTTTTGTGATTCAATACGTTATGAAGATTGCCGAAAGCAAGCAATGCTAGAAATGAAGATGGCAACCGATATCCCTCTTTCGGAGCATTACCGTAAACAGGAAGAATATCTGGCTGACTATTGGAAAAACTGTTTAGTTGAAATTTATGGAGATAATGAAGCTCATATGGCAATGTATTATAACTTATATCAACTAATTCAGTCTGTTGGAAAGGATAAGTATAGCAATATTGCACCGAAGGGGCTAAGCGGCGATGGTTATGAAGGTAATTACTTCTGGGATACAGAAATCTATATTCAGCCTTATTTTACTATTACAAATCCATCCATTTCTAAAAATCTCATAGAATTTCGTTATGAAACGCTGGATATGGCTAGAGAAAATGCTAAAATTATGGGACACAATGAGGGAGCGCTTTACCCCTGGAGAACTATCATGGGTAAAGAATGTTCCGGTTTTTTCCCAGCAGGTACCGCGCAGTATCATATTAATGGGGACATTGCCTATTCTATAATATTCTATTATCTGGCAACTAAAGACCTTGATTTTATATTAAAGAAGGGTGCTGAGATTATTTTTGAAACAGCCCGTATTTGGCTGGACGCAGGTAATTTTCATGAGGGAAAGTTCAAAATTAATAGTGTAACGGGGCCGGATGAATATACGTGTATCATTAATAATAACTACTATACTAATGTATTGGCAAAGTACCATTTAAACTGGGCTGTAAAGTTTTATTCTCTTCTTAAAGAGTTCCCTGAGTTCACACAGCTGATAAAAAAAATTAATTTAAGAGAAGAGGAAATTAAGGGTTTTGCTCAAGCAGCCTCTCAGATGTACCTTGTTTATGATAGGGAGCTAAATATAAATCCACAGGATGATTCTTTCCTCCAAAAAAAGAAATGGGATATATCCTCTATCCCTGATACTAATTTTCCACTGCTATTAAATTATCATCCGTTGCATTTGTACCGATACCAGATATGCAAACAGGCAGATACCATATTAGCTTATTTTTTGCTTGAGGATGCACAGCCAGAAGAAGTGATGCGAAACTCCTTCCTGTACTATGAAAAAATCACTACTCATGATTCTTCGCTTTCTTGTTGTATCTTTAGTATTATGGCAGCCAGGCTGGATATGCCTGAGAAATCGCTTCAGTATTTCGGTGACTCTATTAAGCTGGATTTAATGGACCTTTACGGAAATACTGATGATGGCATACATACAGCCAATATGGCGGGTAGTTATTTAGCAGTCGTATACGGATTTGGTGGATTTCGTTTAAAGGAGCATGGCATTTCTTTTGCTCCCATTTTACCACCGAACTGGACCGGTTATCGTTTTAAGATTTGTTATGAAGATAGCCACTTGATAGTCGAAGTTCAGTCTCATCAATGCATATTTACCTTAGAAAGCGGCAGTGCAAAACAAATCATGGTCTATGGGAAGGAATATCTTCTGGAAAACACACTCGTAATCCCTAAAAGAGATATCGTTGATGGCAAAAACGGCTTACCATTTATAGGTAAAGATATAATTTTGAAGTATAATGCTGTAATTTTTGACCTTGATGGAGTTATAACTCATACTGACAGATATCATTACCTTGCATGGAAAACTATTGCTGATGAATTGGGCATTCCGTTTGATGAAAAAGTTAATAATCGTTTAAAAGGTGTTAGCCGCATGGATTCACTGGAAATAATCCTTGAATCTTATGAAGGAACACTTACTGAAGAACAAAAACTGTATTATACCGAACGGAAGAATCGATTATATCAAATGCTCCTTGAAAACTTAACGGAGAATGATCTGAGTGATGATGTAAGGAGTACGCTGATTGCATTAAAAGAATACGGAGTGAAGCTGGCTATTGGCTCATCGAGTAAAAATGCAAAATTGATATTAGAATGCATTGGTCTGGAAAATTTCTTTGATGCTGTATCGGATGGGACGAATATCATTAACTCCAAGCCTGATCCAGAAGTATTTCTTAAAGCAAGTGAATATCTGGGAATCGCGCCAGAGCATTGTTTGGTGGTTGAAGATGCCGTATCAGGGGTTCAAGCTGCCAGAGCGGCAGGTATGGACTGCGTAGCAATGGGAGATGCTATAAAATCACCTTTGGCAAACTATCAGATAGAAAATATTGTCGATTTGCAGAAAATTATATTGCATAAAGTTTAGTAGATAGACCAGATAAGAAAAGTAAGGAGGGGTTTTATGATATTAGCAGCCGATATTGGAGGCACTAAAGCGCTTTTTGCCTTCTATGAGATAAATGATAACTTTTTGCAGCTGGTTTTCCTAAGAAGATATGCCAGTAAAGATTTTACTTCATTGGAGAAGCTCATTAATGCATTTCTTACAGATTATATCTCTGAAAATAGGTCTAAACCTTGCATTGAGGCTGCATGTTTCGCACTGGCTGCTACTATCACTGATAGGGGTATATATATTTCTAATTTGGGATGGAGTATGGAAATAGATAGTCTTAAGCGGATGTTTCCAGAAATTTCAATTATGCATCTCTGTAACGATTTGGAAGCGACGGGCTATGGGCTGGACATTCTGCCTAGTGCGGATTTATACCAACTTAATTCTGACAAAAATGATACTACAAATCCTTTAAATGGTGTACAGTCTGAAAAAGTAACCCGTCGAGCAATAATTGCTCCGGGTACAGGATTAGGTGAAGCTTTTTTATTAGGCACGAAAGTAATTGCTTCTGAGGGAGGTCACTGTGATTTTGGACCCGGATCTAAAACGGAGATGAAATTATGGGAATTTCTACATGAGAAATATGGGCATGTAAGTTATGAACGAATATTATCAGGGCCAGGCTTAACTCAACTGGAGCGTTTTGTTCGGCATGAAGAGAAGAATGAGGAAGATGACATCCAGCGGTTGCCAGAAGATATAACACGCCTTGCACTTAGCGGTCAATGTTCTATTTGTAAGCAGGCTCTGGACATTTTTGTTAACATCCTTGGTGCTGAAGCGGGAAATCTGGCATTGAAGTTTTTGGCAGCCGACGGTATATATCTTGCGGGAGGAATCCCCCCTAAAATACTTAATAAGCTTAAGGATGGATCTTTCTTGAATTCTTTTTGCATGAAAGGACGGTATGCAGATATGATGAGGAGTATCCCGGTGTTCGTAGTATTGAATCCAAATACTGCTCTTTATGGTGCGGCGATTTTGGCAGCAAAGGCAATGTATCCTGAGGTAAAATTAAAATTGAATATTGATTAAGGCTATTCAGCATTATAAGATTATTTTAGTATTCATTTTGTTATACCAAGCATGATTGAGTTTAAAAGATTATGAAAAATCACAGAATTAATATATAGATTTATATTGCTAATAACTAAGGAGGAACCGTCTTGAACTCATACTTCGACACAATAATCGAACGCAGAAATACAAATTCAATTAAATATGACTTTTGTGCAGAACAAGGAAAGCCTGAAGGAGTTTTACCCCTTTGGGTTGCCGATATGGATTTTAGAGCCCCTCAATGTGTAATTGATGAGTTGGTAGACAAAAGCAAACATGGGATATTCGGATATTCAAAGGGTAATAAGGATTATTTTGAAGCCATGCAAAATTGGTTTTTGAATTCATTTAATTGGCATGTACAGCCAGATTGGGTTACAAACACGCCAAGTGTAGTATTTGCCATGTGCACTGCTAT
>DUPP01000228.1 GCA_012838265.1 Clostridiales bacterium | reverse complement strand
TTTACACCTCTAGCTTCGTCTTTTTAATAATTTTTATGAAATCTGCATTGGTTTTAGTATGAGCCAGCTGATCTATGATATGCTCTGTTACCTCCTGTGTTCCAATATTCGCCATAGCACGGCGCATAGTCCAAACAGCTTCAAGTTCATCTTGACTCATCAGTAAATCCTCTCTTCTAGTACCTGACTTATTCAGGTTGATAGCGGGGAAGATTCTCTTTTCAGACAGCTTACGGTCAAGGTGAAGCTCCATGTTGCCGGTTCCCTTAAATTCTTCAAATATCATATCATCCATACGGCTTCCGGTTTCAACTAAAGCCGTTGCAAGGATTGTTATGCTGCCGCCTTCCTCCATCTTACGGGCTGCACCAAAAAATTTTTTCGGTTTATGCAGTGCACCAGGATCCAAACCCCCTGACAATGTTCTTCCAGTAGGAGGAATAACGAGGTTATACGCTCTTGCCAGCCTTGTTATGCTGTCCAGTAGGATTACGACATCCCTACCATGCTCGACTAGTCTTTGGGCTCTTGCCAATACCATTTCAGCTACTTTTACGTGATTCTGAGGCAACTCGTCAAAGGTTGAGTAAATGACCTCACCTGCAATGGATCTTTGCATATCTGTTACTTCCTCGGGACGCTCGTCGACCAGAAGAACTATCATTTCAATTTCCGGATACATTTTTTCAATGCTGTTTGCAACCTTCTTTAACAGCACAGTTTTTCCTGCTTTCGGCGGGGCAACGATAAGCCCTCTCTGACCTTTTCCTATCGGTGCAACAAGATCTATCAGCCTCATTGAAAGCTCTGTCATACCACTTTCTAAAGTGATTCGCTGGTTTGGGAAAATAGGTGTTAAATCGTCAAAGTCTGGTCTTCGAATTGCAACTCCCGGTTCATCACTGTTGACAGTAATAACATATAGCAAAGCTCCAAACTTTTCGCCTTCGTTTGGCCGTCTTGTGATACCTTTTATTTTATCTCCAGTTTTTAAATTAAATCTTCTTATTTGAGATGGGGAAACATAGATATCTTTATCACTTGTAAGAAAATTATGGAATCTAAGGAAACCAAAACCGCCTTCTGCAATTTCAAGTATCCCTTCCACTTCCGGACGATCAGCTGTTTTCTTGGCTTGTTCTTCTGAATTCGATGCCGTTGATCCAATATCTGAAGCAGTAGTATCTTTTACATTATTATCTACAACGACCGGAGTTTTAGGTACAGTCTTTTTCTTGGAATCAACCTCTTGTTTTTGAGCAGCATCTTGTTCTGTATCAGGCTCTTGCTTTTGAGCATTATCTTGTTTGAGCTCAGGTCCCTCTTTTCGAACAGCTTCTTCTTCAGTCTCAGGTCCCTGTTTTTCAGCAGCCTCTTTTTTGAGCTCATCATCTTGTTTGAGTTCAGGCTCCTGTTTGAGCTTAGCATCTTTTTTTGGTTTAGCCTCTTGTTTTTGAGCTGACTCTGAACTTTGTTTGTCTCCTTGGCCTTTCGGCTCTGAAATAGCCTGGATCAATTCACTTTTTTTCAGTTTTGAATAATTTTCAATCTTCAAAGTTTTTGCAATCTCACGCAGTTCTGCAACTTTTTTACTTTTTAATATTTCAATGTCCATGTAACCTCCCTTTATTTCAGACATTATAATTTTTAAGTTTTGATTTATTAAATACTTAATATATAGTATGGTATCGTTTTAAATTGTGGGTAATGGGTCTAAGAAAAAGATTGCGTCTACAGGTATATATTTGAACCATCCTTGTAGGCGTATATTATGATAGATGAGGTTTATGCCACCTTAAGAAACTAATGAGATGTGTGAATAGTATCAGTAGTTTTGCGAACATCGGCTGGCAAGGTGCAATATACATCTTGCCAATCGATACTAATAATGTTATTTAATTTCAAGGATTTTTATACCATCAGCAATAAAGGTAACCTGCTTCCCTTTTTTCAGGGTTCCATCTGACAGGCTTTCTTTATCCATAACGTAATAAATCCTATCCTCATCTCTGTTTTCGATTTCTAATATAGATGTCTCGCTGTCAATTCTTTCTATCCCGGCCAAAAGTCCAGACATCGTTTTTATATTCGTTGTCACATGAAGCTGCAAAACTTTATCTTCAGGGTTAAGCCCGTTAGGATCATAGAATGCTCCCCATGCAATTATAGCTGTTGAACTTGTTTTGATTCCTCTAAGTCCATTATAATTTACCCTGCCATCAATTACAATCTGTGTTTTTGGTTCTATCTGAATCATCCTGCTTGTTCCGTCGGATTGTGTCATCATTATTTTATTGCTATATAAATCAACAGAAACTATGGTTCCTCGAAAAGACTGTACTTCCTTTTCTACAGAAAAGCTTTCAGAATTAGCTGATTCATAAACACGATTACAAATTGCTGCAAATTCTGCCCTTTTTATGCCATCAGTCGGATTAAATAGTTTTTTATCATCTCCCTGCATAATACCATGCCGGTAGAGAAGGTCTACATATGCTGTATTTTCAGCAGAGATAATGTCCTTATCTTTATATATTAAGGAGTACGCTGGTGCGAGATTACGCTCCATTGCTTTTGCAGTCCAAAGTGCAACTTGCTCTCTGGGAGCTGCAATTCCAAGCCCTGCTTCGTCAGTAAATCCGCTGATTTCCGCTTCTGTAATCAAGCCGTGTTTCAATCCGTAGGCAACATACACTTGCGCCCATTCAGCAATTTTATGCTCCTCAAAAAGCTCTGTGTATTCCTCTGTATAATCTTCATTGCTTTTCAGCTTTCCCGCCGCATTCAATGCCCGGTAAAGCATCGCTGTGGATTCTTCTTTTGAAACTGGATTTTCTGGTCGAAACTGATATGTTCCGTCGTCTGACAGATATCCGTTTATAATCCCACGATTTGCTGAAAAATCAATATATGAATACCCCCAGTAATCTGCTGAAACATCCGTAAAGTCTGAAGCTCCCATACCATAAACAGAATTACCTGGGACAAATAATAGACCTAGTCCGATTAAAAATGCAGTCATGAGAGTCCCTATTCGTTTTCTTAGCGTTTTCATTTTGAATCCTCCCAGAAAGTTGTTCTATTCACTGATCGCAGCTTCTGTTGTGTCTTTCGGTTCTATAGAATATATAGTATTTATCATTTCAGCGGTTTCTACCGCATTAGGAAAAACATAATATGGGGGTTCTGACTGAGGCGTATGTGGAAGAGTATAAGTCGTAATATCATCACTCGTTATTCCGATAGCCTTTGTTGCCAGCTTTGTTGCCATACCAAGAGTTATATCTGATTTAACATTTTCAAATACTGTTTTGGTAATCTTGGGAAGACCTAAGCCAAGGCTTTGCTTAAAGGCAGATTTCATGAACTCCTGTTGGGCTTTAATACGTCCGATATCTGCATCAGCATAACCAGATCGGTAGCGAAGAAACTGGACTGCCTGCTTGCCGTCAAGCAGCTGCTCACCCTCAGGGATTGCAATAACTAGCGGCGGTTTATCATATGGATCTTTATAATACATTCCGCCCTTGCGTATGGTCATTGGGACTCCACCCATTGCATCCACTATATTTTCAACACCTTTATAATCCAGTACTGCATAGTAATTTATCGGCATGCCCAGGAGGATTTCACTTACTGCCTTGGCAGTATTAACGGGATCTCCTCTATATGCAGCATTGATTTTATTTTCACCAGCTCCGTTATAGCCTTTCCTGTGGTAATATGTATCTCTTGGGATAGAAATCAAATCGATATGTTTCGCATCCATATCAAAGCTCGCAAGCATAATGGTATCTGTTAAATTAGTATTTACCCCTAGAAGCAAAATATTAACTCTATTTTTATCCTGGAAGGCTTCAAAAAATGGGCTGTCTGGATCCACAATCGCTGGCAGTCTTTCTTCTAGCGAACTCGCTCCGCCGTCCGCCCAAGGATTATAGTCACTGACTCTACCGAAAAATACCAACGCAGGTGTATATAGAATTGAAATTATAATGAATGCTATTAGAAATGTCTTTAAAAAAATCTTTACTTGATTTTGTTGCGATTTTTTCCCTTTTGTTTTCTTTATCTTTGTCTCCGTATCCATTGCTAAAATTCCTCTCTTATCCCCTGTAATGCTGCCCCTTAGTATCCTATAACATCTATCTTTTGTCAATATTATAGAGCGCCAGCTGTTATATTTTATACCTTTTCTCAAAAAATATAAATAGGGAAAGCGAATTTCCCTATATTACATTTTCGTTACAATTTAAACAATTGTTAATTTTAAGTTTATTTCACATCGTCACTAATAAGATGCATTATGATGTATTAAATCAATGCATCAAATCAACGCAGCACATTAAATAAGTGACGTTTAAGAAACGGCTGCTATTGATACATCAGGTGTATTTATAAAAGCCTTCTCCAGTTTTCCTTCCAAGCTTGCCAGCCCTTACCATCTTTTTGAGTAGCTGATGCGGTCTGTATTTATCATCGCCATACTCCGAATGCAGTACTTCCATGATAGCAAGACAAACGTCCAGTCCTACAAGATCTCCAAGTGCCAGCGGCCCCATCGGATGGTTTGCACCATTAATCATCGCTACATCAATTTCCTCAGCCTTTGCAACACCATCAGCCAAAATGCCTATTGCTTCATTGATCATTGGTATTAAAATTCTATTTACTACAAACCCAGGGGCTTCCTCAACATCGACAGGCGTTTTGCCCAGTTTCCTTGATAGTTCTAAGATAGAATCTCTTGTTTCATCGGATGTTTCAAGACCTCTGATAATTTCTACCAGCTTCATCGACGCTACAGGATTAAAGAAGTGCATACCAATAACCTTGTCTGGTCTTTTGGTTGCTGCTGCGATTTCGGTAATAGATAAAGATGATGTATTAGTAGCAAAGATAGTATCCGGTTTGCAAAGCTGATCCAGCTCAGAAAACAAAGCTTTCTTTGCATCAATATCTTCTGTTGCTGCTTCGATTACCAGATCCACATCCACAATTATACTAATGTCTGTTGAACCTTTTATTCTTGAAAGGTATGTATCCTTTTCCTCTGCAGTTATCTTATTTCTTTCAACCATTCTGTTGAAATTCTTTTCAACCGTTGCTATCCCTTTTTCAATTGAACTTTCTCTTCTGGCTCTAACTACTACTTCATATCCATTTTGCGCTAAAATCTGTGCAATTCCAGCACCCATAGTTCCAGTCCCTAAAATTCCAATCTTTTTCATTATTGTTCCTCCAAGTCAAGTTGCTAATCGATTGTCAATTTCTTCTGCTAATTAATGTCAATTGTTGTAAATCTGTTTAGCAGATTTCTAGTGCCAACTTACATATAATAGTGAAATCCAATCTTTTAATAATGTCTAATAATGTCCCTTAGTATCAACTGACACATAATAGTAAATCCCAATCTTTTAGATAGCTAATAGTTAATCCCTAATCTTTAAAATGATTAATAGTGATCCCAATCTTTTAGATAACTAATAGTTAATCCCAATACTTTAATAATTAATAATGCCAATCTTTTATATTTTTTATGCACTTAAGTGTGCCCTTATACTTATAGAGTACCTCTTTTTAGGTAAATTAGCAATCCTTTTTCTATAGTTGCCTTCCTTGCAATACTTTCCTCATTTCCGATTTATAGCTTTCAACTCCAGGCTGGTCAAAGGGATTAACCCCCATGAGATAGCCGCTTAGTGCGCATGAGGATTCAAAAAAGTAAAATAATTGTCCAAAGCAGTAAGGCGTCAATTTTGGTATATCCAGTTTTATGATAGGAATTCCTTCCGCTTCGTGTGCAACGATGACTCCCTGAACGGCTGCCTGATTAATAGAGTTCATACTTTTACCTGCCAACAGAGCTCCTGCACTTTCAGGGACAACTAAATCTTCAGGAGGTTCCAATACATTCAAAACAGTCTCAAAGAAAATTTTGTTGCCATCCTGTAAAAACTGTCCCAT
Source organism: Clostridiales bacterium (assembly GCA_012838265.1). Classification (GTDB taxonomy): domain Bacteria; phylum Bacillota; class Clostridia; order Peptostreptococcales; family Anaerovoracaceae; genus Anoxybacterium. The sequence continues at coordinate 468 of DUPP01000228.1, read as the reverse complement.
TGAATGAAGATCCGTACTGAATTGCAGTGCAGTAGGGAAAATGCCTTTTCCATTTTTCCCTTCACTCTCTCCAAAAAGCTGCTTTAGCCATTCTGCAAAGTATTGAAGCCTTGGTTCATAATATTCATATACTTCTACGATGTTCCCGCGATTCAGCAAAGATACCCTCGCTGCTGCCAACAATGAGGCATCATCCATCTGCTCAGCGTTTGGTATTTTGTCTCCTTCTCCTCCTGCCAGAAAAATTTTTTCAGCAGCACTTTTTGCTCCCAGCAGCATTTCCTCTACGTCGATACCAGCTACAGCAATGGGAAGAAGTCCTACCGGGGTTAGAACTGAATACCTTCCTCCTATATCATCTGGGACAACGAAAGATTCGTATCCTTCTCGATCCACTTCTTGCCGCAGTATCCCTTTTTTTGCGTCAGTGATTGCATATATACGATTTGCAGCTTCCTCACGACCATA
>DUPP01000227.1 GCA_012838265.1 Clostridiales bacterium | reverse complement strand
CAAATGCTATATTAGCGGGACTTCTTGCCTATTTAGGAGATCGTTTGGGTGTTCCCCTGTACTATGCCGCAATTCTTGTTTTTGGTGGTAGATTGTTCCAAAACCTGGCGGTGATACGAAGGTTGCTTATTGATAAAATTCTGGCAAAAAAAGATAATAGTATCGCCAAGAAATAGATGCAATAAAGGTATGTGTATGGTATAATGAGCGTTAAGAATCATATACATGGCAGAGTAATTATGTATATATAGAAATGGTGAATTACGGGAGGTTGCGGGACTATGCTACATTTTGAGGTAAACGAGTTAAGCTCAGCACAAATAAAGGTAATAGGAATTGGCGGCGGAGGAAGCAATGCTGTCAATAGAATGATAGATGCAGGATTGAATGGTGTTAGTTTCATAGCCATAAATACGGACAAGCAGGCATTATCGAGTTCTAAAGCAGAAACCAAACTACAGATAGGTGAAAAACTGACAAAAGGTCTTGGGGCTGGAGCGAACCCTGAAATTGGGCAGAAAGCGGCTGAAGAGAATTTGGAGGACATTACTAAGCATATTACAGGCTCAGACATGGTTTTTATAACAGCTGGAATGGGCGGTGGTACTGGAACAGGAGCTGCTCCCATAATAGCAAAAGCGGCCAAGGAACTTGGCATACTCACTGTAGGTGTTGTGACAAAACCGTTTACCTTCGAAGGGAAAAAGCGAAAAGACCACGCTGAATTAGGTATTAAATTCTTAAAAAAATATGTGGATTCCCTTGTAGTTGTTCCCAATGATAGACTATTACAGATAGCCGAGAAAGATACTTCCATGCTGGAAGCGTTCAGGATGGCAGATGAGGTGCTGAAACAAGGTGTTCAAGGAATTTCAGACTTAATTGCTGAGGCAGGACTTATCAATCTTGACTTTGCCGATGTTAAAACGGTAATGAGCGATAGAGGAATCGCGCACATGGGTGTAGGGCGAGGCGTTGGAGAAACAAGAGTTGCCGATGCTGTAAAATCAGCCATCGAAAGCCCGCTGCTGGAAACATCCATTAATGGAGCGAAAGCAATTCTACTTAACATAATGGGTGGTTATGATCTAGGGATGCTTGAAGTCAATGAAGCTGCAGATCAAATTGAAGAGGCGGCGGATAGAGATGCTATTGTAATCTTTGGTGCATCCGTAAAAGAGGACATGCAAGATGAAATCGTGATTACAGTAATAGCTACCGGATTTGAGGACAGGCCTGCAGATGCATCATCAGAAATGGAAAATGCAGATGCTCATACAGCAGAGGGAGAGGACGGGTCTAATACGGATCATACCTCACAGGATGACCTCTTCCAGCCTAAGGTAACCGGTGATTTCGATATCCCATCATTTTTATCCAAGGATAAAATGGGTAACTTTTAAATAACGATTTGAAAGGGTGAGCCGGAGCAATACCGGCTTTTTCTAATAGGTTGAGGAAATGAAGCTAATTACATCCTCTGACAATCAAACATACAAGAAGGCAGCACGGCTTAAGCAGAAGAAATATCGGGATGAGCAAAATCAATATCTGATCGAAGGACCTAATCTTGTTCATGAAGCATATAAATGCAATATTAAAATTGAAATGGTATTAATAAGTGAAGACTATCGTGATAGCGGTATCTTTCCAAATGTTCAAACGGTTAAAGTAACGTCTGGGCTTTTTAGAAAACTGTCAGACACTGAAAGTCCGCAGGGGATTCTGGCAATTGTGAATAAAAGAGCCTACACTGAAGCAGAGTTCTTTGCTCAAAAAACCGCATCATCCAACTTGATAGTTTTGGATAGGCTTCAGGACCCCGGAAATATCGGTACTATATTAAGAACTGCAGATGCTGCAGGATTTAACGGGGCGATCTTAATAAAGGGAACAGCAGACATCTTTTCGCCGAAAATAGTCAGAGCGACAGCGGGTTCACTTTTTAGACTGCCTGTTTTTATGGTGGAATCACCCAAACAAGCAATAATACTGCTCAAAAAATACGGAAAGAAAATTATATGCACTGCCCCGAATTGCTGTAACAATTACAATGATGTAGACATGCAAAATGATGTAGCGGTGATAATCGGAAATGAAGGTAATGGTGTAAGTGATGAATTTCTGATAAAATCAGATTATCTGGTAAAAATTCCAATGCAAGGAACAATAGAATCCCTTAATGCAGCCGTATCTGCCGGAATCCTAATGTATGAGTCAGTAAGACAAAGGTATCAGCACGGATGCTTAGAGCGGGATAACTCTTAAATATATAAAATTTTATTATGAATGGAGAAAGTTTTATGCAAGATCAATTAAAGAATATTTTGCAGGAAGCGAAGGAACAGTTATTGAAAGCTTCCTCAATCGCAGAAACGGAAGAAATCAGAGTAAAGCTGCTTGGAAAAAAAGGAAGTCTTACGGAAATACTGCGTTCAATGGGCTCCCTTAAACCTGAAGAACGCAAAGAGTTCGGAAAAGCCGCTAATTCTGTCAGAGCGGAAATAGAAGGGATGTTGGAAAATAAATTTAAATCCTTAAAAGAACTCCAAAAAAAAGAAAGATTTGCAGCTGAAAAAATCGATGTAACTGAGCCGGGTGCTAAAATAAGCCTGGGAGTTAAACATCCAATTTCAATAACTATTGATGAAATATCCCGAGTGTTTATGAGCATGGGATTCAGCATAGCTGAGGGTCCAGAGGTTGAGACTGTTTTTAATAATTTCGATGCTCTGAATGTAGGACCGAACCATCCGTCGAGGGATTTTACCGATACATTCTATATATCAGAAAGTATTCTGCTTCGAACACAGACATCTCCGGTACAAGTCAGAACATTAGTTGCGCAGGAACCGCCAATTAAAATAATTTCCCCGGGGCGCTGTTTTCGCTCCGATACTGCAGATGCTACCCATTCCCCTATGTTCCATCAGGTGGAGGGGTTAAATGTTGATGAAGGGATTACCATGGCTGATTTGAAGGGTACTCTTGATTCATTTGCGAAACAGCTTTTCGGTTCCAAGGTAAAAACAAAATTCAGACCGCATTTTTTCCCATTCACAGAACCAAGTGCTGAAATGGATGTTTCCTGCTTTAAGTGCGGAGGAACTGGCTGTAAAGTGTGTAAGGGTGGAGGATGGATTGAGATTCTTGGCTGCGGAATGGTACACCCCAATGTATTGAAGGTTGGGAATATAGATACGGAAAAGTATACGGGCTTTGCATTCGGCATGGGCGTCGAGAGGATTGCAATGCTAAAGTATGAAGTTGACGATATTAGGCTGTTTTATGAAAACGATATGCGTTTCATTGAACAATTTAAGTAGGGGGTAAGAATATATGCTGGTACCAATTGAATGGCTAAATGAGTATACACAGATAAATACAGATATTGATATTTTTTGTGAAAAGATGATTATGTCAGGGTCAAACATCGAATCTGTAAAGCGTTTAGGTGAGGATATAGAGAATGTAGTAGTAGGTCAAATAGTTGACATTGAAAAACACCCTAATGCAGATAAATTGCTTGTAACGCAAATCGATATAGGAGAAGACGCATTGATACAGGTCGTTACTGGAGCAGATAATATTTTTGAAGGCGCTTATGTCCCGGTGGTCTTACACGGAGGCAAACTTCCTGGTAATAAGGTCATTAAGAAAGGGAGACTAAGAGGCGTTGAATCTAACGGTATGCTATGTTCTGTCGAAGAATTGGGTTTTGAAGACAAGGTAGCGCCTGTGGCGTTAAAAAATGGCATCTGGATTCTTGATAAGGAATATCCACTAGGGATGGATATTGTCGAGGCTATAGGTTTAAAGAGTACTGTGGTAGACTTTGAAATCACACCAAATCGTCCAGACTGCCTTTCTATGATAGGGATGGCAAGAGAAGCTGCTGCCACTATGGAAAGCAAGCTTGAGTATCCGGATACTACTTGTCTTAAAGAAGAAGGTAATGCAAAGGATTATATAGATATAGAAATTTTGAAGCCAGAATTGTGCAATCGTTATGTGGGAAGAATTGTAACTAATGTAAAGATAGAGCAATCACCATGGTGGCTGCAGAAAAGGCTTATGTATGCTGGTATGAGACCAATCAATAACATAGTAGATATTACTAACTACGTGATGTTGGAATACGGGCAGCCAATCCATGCCTTCGATATACGTGACATTGAAGATAATAAGATTATTGTTGATACTGCTGAAGATGGAGAGGTTTTTACTACTCTGGATGGAACAGATAGAAAACTGAATAGTAATATGCTTCTTATCAAAGATGGCAAACGAGGTGTAGCGATCGCGGGTGTAATGGGTGGTTTAAATTCGGAAATCAAAGACGATACTACGACTATCCTTGTAGAAAGTGCCAACTTTAATGGGGACAGCATCCGGTCAACTTCGAAAAATCTTGGACTAAGAACAGAAGCATCGTCCAGGTTTGAGAAAGGGATTGATCCAAACCTCTGTTTATATGCTGCCGATAGGGTTTGCAGGCTTATCGAATTGCTGGGAGCAGGAACTGTGATCAAAGGTGCTGTTGATGTTTATCCTGTGAAACAAGAAGCTCATTCGACAACAGTGCGCGTAGATAGGATAAATGCAGTGCTGGGGATCAATCTTACGGGAGAAGAAATCAAGAAATATTTTGAAAGATTAGAAATGAATGTATCCCTGGAAGGAAATATAATTAAGGTGACTCCTCCGACGATTCGACAGGATCTAAGAGAGGAAGTTGATTTTATTGAAGAAATAGCTAGAATGTATGGATATGACAATTTGCCTGTAACCATTCCAAAGGGTAATACTGAAGCTGGAAAGTCAAGAGAGAGAACATTAAAAGATTTGGCAAGAGATATCATGATTGCTATGGGTGCAAATGAGATTCAAACATACTCATTCGTTAGCCCCAAGGGTGTAGATAATGTTGGCATCAGTAATGATTCTCAAGAAATAGATTTTGTTCGCATTCTTAATCCTTTGGGAGAAGAATACAGCGTAATGAGGACCATTCTACTTCCGAATATGCTGGAGGTGCTCGGTCGAAATTACTCTAGAAATAATAACAAAGTGAAAGCCTTCGAGATTGGAAACACTTTCCATAATAATAAGGGCGATAAGGAATCTCTCCCGGATGAAAGGGAATCGCTAGTTATAGGATGCTATGGAGAAGGCGAAAACTTTTTTACCTTAAAGGGAATGCTGGAAGAGCTGTTTGTAAATCTTGGCATTTATAATACAGAATATAAACCGGAAAGCAATTATGGAGCTTACCATCCAGGCAGATGCGCAAGAATAATGCTCAAGGATACGGAGCTTGGAATCATTGGTGAAATTCATCCTGATATTGCTGATAAATATGGCATTGAGACAAGGTGTTATTGTTGTGAGTTGGCTTTTGACAAAGTGATGAATCACGCGGTTACCGAAAGATTCTATAAACCACTCCCCAAGTATCCTGCAATTACAAGAGACATCGCTCTGCTTGTCGATGAAGAGGTATATGTATCCGAAATGGAAAAAACGATTTGGGAATCTGCCTCAAACCTTTTAGAAAGCGTTGAACTGTTTGATATTTACAGAGGAAAACAAGTTCCGCAAGGTAAAAAGAGTGTAGCATACACCTTAACTTATAGAGCTTCCGATAGAACGTTGATTGAAGAGGAAGTTGTAAAAGTACATCAAAAGGTTCTTGACGCTTTGAAAGAAAAATTAGGTGCGGTATTGCGAGATGTGTAAAAATTACTAAGGGGGGAAAATAACATGGATGATAATAACAGGGTAACGGTTAAAATCTATGGTCAGGAATATACAATTGCTGGTGACAAATCAAGAGAGCATATAATTAAAGTTGCAGATTATGTAGACATGAAAATGCATGAAATTGCAAAGGTTGTGTCCGGAGTTTCCATGTCTTCCCTGGCCGTATTGTCCGCTGTAAATGTGGCAGATGATTATTTTACCGCCATAGAAAAATTAAGTAGCCTAAAATCACAAAATGAGCAGCTTGAAAAGGACTCTAAGCATTATGTACAGCTTTGGGATGAAGCGAAAAAAAGTTTTCTTCAATACAAGGAGGATGCTCAGGTTAGTATTGAACAAAAAGAGGAGCTTCAGAGGATGTTTAATGAAAAGATTGTCGAGCTGGATAGAACGAATACGTCCCTTAAACATCTGGAAGCTAAGTATGCAGCCTTGCTTCAGGAGAATGAGGAACTATCCAACAAACTGAAAGCACAGCAAGAGGACAGGATATCAGACTCTTCTGCACTAGAAGAGTTAGAAGCGAAATGCAAGGATATGGAAAACAGTTTTTTCGACTTGCAAATGGAGAATATCAGGCTAAAGAGTGATTTGGATAAATACAGAAAACTTGTCGAGGATAAAAGACTGACAGACTGATTAAAAAGGATTATGATTCGAGGGCGAATTCATTCATGATATACTACTATGGGAGAATCAAGGAACGCTTATGAATGAAAAGACATTCAAGGTATTAGAGTATAATAAAATACTTGAAATGTTAAAAGAAGAGGCGGCTTCTGTTATCACCAAAAAATCAATTGGTGAACTGAAGCCTGTTTTTGACATATATAAGATTCAAGAGATATTAGCAGAAACAACGGAAGCAGTGACCGTTATTATGCGCAAAGGTGCTCTTCCTCTGGGAAATTTTTATGATATAAGAAACAGCATATATCTGGCCGATAAGGGAAGCGCCTTAACGATGAAGCAGCTTCTTGAGATACTTTATAATCTGAGGGTTGCAGGCAATACGGCATCCTTTTTAAAGAGTGACTTGCCTGAACTGCCTATTATAAAAGGGTTGGCGGAATTGCTGAGTATTCAGAAGAAGCTTGCTGACCATATTGACCATTGTATTGTCTCTGAGGATGAAATGGCAGACAATGCAAGTCCGGAACTGAAGAATATCCGAAGGAGCATTTTAAGACAGAATGAGCTGATAAGGGCTAAGATGAATCAGATATTGAATTCACCGGATAACAGGGTCATTCTTCAGGATTCGATTGTTACCATGAGACAAGGCAGATATGTAATGCCGGTTAAACAGGAGCACAAAGCAAAATTTCCGGGTATTGTACACGATCAGTCATCAACAGGAGCTACACTGTTTATCGAGCCTCAGGCAATAGTAAATTTAAATAACGAATTAAGGGAACTAGAGCTTGCGGAAAAGAAGGAAGTGGAGAGAATTCTTGCTGAACTTTCTGCCGAGGTTGCTCAAGTCAAGGACGAGCTTTTAAATAACCAGGAAATTTTGTTAAAATTAGATTTTATTTTTGCAAAAGGAAAGTTCTCTGTAAAGCTGAAGGGCACAGAACCGGAAGTCAATACACGAGGGCGTCTTAGAATAAAGGATGGCAGACATCCGCTGATTGATGCAGCGAAGGTTGTGCCAATAAGCATCGCTATAGGCAAGGATTATCGTACTTTAGTAATAACAGGACCTAATACGGGCGGAAAGACTGCAACACTGAAAACAGTTGGACTTTTTGCGCTTATGACTCAGGCCGGATTGCACATTCCTGCCGGTCACGGTACAGAAATGCCTGTATATAAAAAAGTCTTTGCTGATATAGGAGATGAGCAGAGTATAGAACAGAGCCTGAGCACATTTTCTTCCCATATGTCTAATATAGTGACTATTGTAGAAAGCGCGGGGAAGGAAACGCTGGTTCTGCTTGATGAGCTTGGCGCCGGAACAGACCCTACTGAGGGCGCTGCGCTTGCGATTTCAATATTGGAGCATCTTTACAGCAAAGGTGTGCACACAATTGCAACAACACATTATACTGAGTTAAAAAAATATGCGCTTGCCACACACGGTGTGGAAAACGCGTCTATGGAGTTCAATGTAGAAACACTAAGCCCCACATACCGTTTATCTATTGGTTTGCCCGGAAGATCCAATGCTTTTGAAATTTCGCAAAAGCTGGGGCTGAATCCGGCAATTGTAGAACATGCAAAAGGACTGCTGGAACAGGGAGACATCGAATTTGAAGATGTAATTGCTTCCATAGAAAAAGACAAAAAGTTGGCTGAGGAAGAGCGGGATGAGGCAATAATGCTCAACCTTGAAATGAAAAGACAGAAGGAACAGTTTGAAAAGGAACGTGTGAAGCAGGAAGCCCGGAAAGAAAAAATAATCAGCAGAGCCAAGGAAGAAGCAAGAAGCATTATCAAGGAAGCAAAGGAATTCGCCGACCAGGTACAAAAGGAACTCAAAGAACTTCAAAAATATCAAGACTCAAAAGAGCGTAATCGAAAGCATGAGGCAATCAGAAAAAGGATTCGTGAAACATCCGATAAATATAAAGAAAAACTGGTTAGAGTTGAAAATATAAACCCGGTAAAGGCGGAAGAGCTGAAAATCGGGGACAGAGTCAAGCTGCTGAGCCTGAATCAAATGGGAAATGTAATATCCCTTCCGGATGATAAGGGTGAACTGCAAGTCCAGGTTGGACTGTTGAAAATCAATGTGAACCTTGACAATATCTCACTGGTACAGGAAGGAAGTTCAGAAAAGGAAAGCAAGACTTCAAGATACAGCTCTATGTATCGAAGCAAAGCCCAGAGCATTATGCCCAGCATCAATGTAATAGGGAGCATTCTTGACGACGCATTGATGGATGTGGATAAGTATCTGGATGATGCCTATATTGCAGGATTAAAAGAGGTAACTGTCATTCATGGTAGGGGAGAGGGAATCCTAAGAGATGGATTGCACCAGATGTTAAAGAACCATAAGCATGTATCAACAT
>DUPP01000226.1 GCA_012838265.1 Clostridiales bacterium | reverse complement strand
GCTGCTGTCAATGTTGTCTTTCCATGGTCTACGTGACCAATTGTCCCTATGTTTATATGGGGCTTAGTTCTTTCAAATTTAGCTTTTGCCATTTTTTGTTCCTCCGTTTTTGATGTTAACCTTCAAAATTATTTGGAGCTGTTGAGCAGGTTCGAACTGCCTACCTCTTCCTTACCAAGGAAGTGCTCTACCTACTGAGCTACAACAGCAAAACTAGCTACCGACACTAGGTTATTTTACTATACCCTTATCGACAATGTCAATACCTTAAAAGCCAACCTTTTTACAATAGCAAATCATTCAGCTGTATCGATGCCTAAATTACCGTCCTAAATAAAGTTCAAGCTTTCTTTTAGTCCTTTGTATAGCATTATCTATAGTCTTAGTTGATTTACCGGTGATCTCTGCAATCTGAATATAGGATTTACCTTTCAAATATTCATTCCAGACACTTAGTTCCAGATCGCTAAAGATCTCAGAACCGTTTCCTTCAATATACCCCATATTTTCTTTTAAAAGAATTATTGCCTCAGGATCTGTGTTGCTGTCAGAAGATAATATTTCCTCTAGCGTAGTATCAGGCTCCATATCGGAGAGGGGTTTGTTTAAGGATACCGATGTGTTCAGTGGAGAATGCTTTAACCTAGTAGCTCTTTTAATGGCTGTAATAATTTGCCTATTGATGCAAATCTCCGCAAATGTATGGAAGGATGTCTGCTTGGTACTGTCATAGCTGCGAATAGCTTTAAAAATACCAATCATTCCCTCCTGCACAATATCCTCACTATCCGCACCCACCATAAAATAGAGGTGTGCTTTGCTTCTTACAACATCCTTATATTTTCTTATAAGAAATTCCTCTGCGTTACTATCGCCATTCTGCGCGAGCATAACCAGCTCCTCATGCTCCATTGTTTCAAATTTTTCTTCTATGTTATTTTTCTCAGTCATTTACTATTCTTCCTTTGTCGTTTAACCTCATACATCAAAATTGCAGCTGCATTGGATGCATTTAAGGAACTTATATGACCTGACATTGGAATCGATACGGTAAAGTCGCATTTTTCCTTGACTAGCCTGCTGATTCCATATCCCTCTGCCCCTATAACCAACGCAATGCTTCCTTTCATGTCTGCAAGATCATATTCAATACCATCCATATCACAGGCAGCTACCCATATGCCCTTTTCCTTAAGCTTATCGACTGTCTGTGCTATGTTTGATACTTTGACTACAGGAATATATTCTACTGCTCCAGCAGCAGCTTTTGCCACTACATCAGTAATCCCAACGGCTCTGCGCTTTGGTATAATAACTCCGTGTGCTCCAGCGCCTTCCGCTGTACGAAGAATTGCACCAAAGTTATGAGGATCCTCTATGCCATCCAAGATGATGATGAAAGGGTCTTCCTTCCTGGCTTGCGCTTTTTCCAGAATATCTTCAAGATAGTAATAAGCATACTCCGATACATACGCAATAACTCCTTGATGCACTTTCCCTTCAGATATTCGATCCAAAGCTGCTTTGTCAGCATACTGCCATGCTATACCTTTCTCTTTCGCTATTCCAATAATTTTACGGATAGAACCCTCGGTACCTCTGCCGATAATCAGCTTTTCTATATCTCTGCCGCTTTTTAAAGCTTCCAAAACCGGATTCCTTCCGATGATGAGGCTTTTATACACTGAAGTCTGTTCTTCTTTCAAATTATTTTCTCCTGTATTCTGTAAATTGATATTCCAGCCCGTTTTCTATATGTTTTTCACTTTTCCAAATAAGCTCCATATCCTCTCGTATATCTAAGTTTTCAAAGTGCTTGTCCGCATCGAAGACATTATTGATTTTCGTCACTAAATGCCCGCTGCAGTAAGGCAAAAATTGTTTATATATCTCTTGCCCTCCGATAATAAATATATCTTCTGTATCATAGTTTTCCAGAACATTAAAAACCTGATCAATGGTTCTGCATACTATACAGTCTGGGTAGTCTGGGTGAAACTCCATGTTTCTGGATAATACTATGTTCACTCTGTCCTTTAAGGGGGATTTGCCCGGCAATGACTCAAAGGTCGCTCTGCCCATAACAACAACTTTTCCAAGCGTCTTTTCTTTAAAATATTTTAAATCTCCGGGGAGATGTACGAGCAACTTTCCATCTTTTCCTATACCCCAGTTATTATCCACTGCAACAATAGTCTTCATTCTAATTCCTTATTCTTCATCATCTAATAACTTAACTTTTACCGTAGAACCTATTCCCCAATCATTAATATTGATTCCATCTAAAACCCAATCGTCTTCTGTCTCAGAGAATATGATTTTAGTATCCTTCCACTGTCCGTCGATCATTATTAAAAATTCATCTCCGTGAAATAATGGTATACTTTCATCAAATTCCTCTAATAACACTTCGTACATTCCAGTTTCCATATTTACTGTTAGTGTTCCTTTATGCATTATGATTTACCTTTCTAAAGACCCTTGGCTAATTTATGATACATAAATTCATTATAGCATATTGTTTGGATTCAGAGAACATTTCATTTTGCGCATTAATTTGTAAATTAATATTTAATAGTGTGTTATTATAACAAAAAACTAAATATTTTTTTACACGGCAATAGGAATTTTTGCATTAAAATCATGGGGTTCATATCCTTCAAGTTTAAAATGATCTATCGTGAAAGAATAGAAATCCGTAATAGAAGAATCAACGATAATTCTTGGCGCCGGTCTAGGTTCGTTGCTAATTATTTCTTTAATGAGAGGTACGTGTCTATCGTAAATATGAGCATCAGCAATAACGTGAACGAGCTCTCCTGCCTCTAATCCTGCAACCTGAGCCATCATAATAATTAATAAGGAATACTGCACTACATTCCAATTGTTTGCAGCGAGCATATCCTGCGATCTCTGATTAAGTATTGCATTCAAAATATTCCCTGATACATTAAATGTCATTGAATAAGCACAGGGATAAAGGCCCATTTCATGAAGGTCTTCGAAATTATATATATTTGTCATAATTCGCCGACTTGCAGGGTTATTTTTTAGTTCATAAATCACTCGATCTACCTGATCGAATTCGCCCTCAGGGTATTTACTTTTTTTGGCAAGCTGATATCCATAGGCCTTTCCAATAGACCCATTTTCATCTGCCCAACTGTCCCACACATGACTGGAAAGATCATTAATATTGTTCGACTTTTTCTGCCAGATCCAAAAGAGCTCATCAAGTGCACTTTTCCAAAACGTACGTCTCAGCGTGAGTATTGGAAACTCTTCCTTCAAATTATATCTATTAATAATTCCAAACTTTTTAACTGTATGTGCGGGTGTACCATCTTCCCAGCGTGGCCTTACTTTCTGACCTGTGTCCCACACTCCATTTTCTAAGATATCTTTACAATTCTGTATAAATATTTCGTCTGCCTTACTCATGTTTACCTCCGCCGTTTTTGTCATTTATCCTTTTACGCAATACATTGCCTGGTGCTACGCTATTATCTTTGCTTTCTATAATTTGGATAGATTTATTGATGATTTCTTCCATTCTATCATATTTCTCTGACAAATAAAGATGTCCTATCAGAGCTTCAAATGCTGTAGCCCATTTATATATAATAGGATCGACATGTTTTGGTTTAGTTGATATCTTTTTATTCCTCGCTCTTTTTACTAGGCTCATCTCATCATCAGTCAACTCATCCAGCATTGCCTTCATCGCACGAGCTTGTGCTTCTGCCCTGACAAAACGAACCGCAGACTGGTGAAGAAGATCTGCATTTACCTGTCCTTTGTCAATTACGTGTCGTCTTATATATAATTCAAAGACCGAATCCCCGATAAATGCAAGTACGGTGCTATTCATTATCTGCATTTTAGCACCCTCCCTATTTTAATTATTTTAGTTTATATTCTAATCAAAAGGTGAGACTTCCAAAATACATGCTGCACACCTTACACAAAGCAATTTAATTCATTATAACTCATTAGTAAATAATTATCGACTATAGAAAATTTCTTTATAATGCCTTTAGAGTTTTATAAAAAGGGACGCCCCTATTGCCAAAAAATAGGGGCTCTATGTCAAATGTTGTGGTGTAGAGTTCTCAAGTAAAATAAAATAAATAAATTTATTTTAATCCAACGGTGACCCCATCGTTGGATTGTTTTTTGAATATTTTAGTTTTCAGTGCAT
>DUPP01000225.1 GCA_012838265.1 Clostridiales bacterium | reverse complement strand
GTGTCAACTCATTTTTAACACTTTATTTTTCTTTTTTTCTTTGCTGCCTTACCCCTGTTTTGTTCGGAATTGCTCGACAGCAAGACTCATATTAACAAATACATTTGCTTATGTCAACAGTTTTTTACACTTTATTTTTTTGCTAACATTGATATCTTCAACCAATTATTTTCTTACCTATTTTATAATTGATTTTTATAATCTATTAACTATTAAATTTTAACCATATACGATGCTGCACTTGTCATTTCCCGCCCAGGGTTTCCCCTTACATAATAGTGATAAAATCACTAAGTTTTAGTATAACAGTGTTCATTTGAGTGCACAATACTATAAATGCTTGCTGCATGGCTTGCTGCATGGATACGATGGCACATCAAGGGAAGAATTCCTTCCAATATGTTCAGACGTACATGCTCAATGAACGGCTTACTGCTAACTTTTGAGGTATTGCAACTTTCAAACCACAACTTTTGGAGGTAATACAAATGCTTGTTATAATTATTCGAACTATGATTCTATATTTCATTGTTCTGTTTATTATGAGGGTAATGGGTAAAGCAGAACTATCAAAACTTGATCCATTTCAAATGGTCATCTTATTTATGATAGCAGAACTGGCTGCAATTCCTATAGAATCAATTGATGTTCCTGTTTTCACCGGTGTAGCAGCGATTGTAACACTTTTACTGTTAGAAGTATTGCTGTCTTTTATCTCGACGAAGAGCCGGTTTATAAATGATATTCTAGCAGGAAAGCCAAGCATACTGATACATCACGGGAAAATAAATATGAAAGAATTAAAAAGTCAAAGAATCTCCGTCACTGATTTGATGCAGCACCTCAGAATTAAAAACTTTCCTTCTCTTGCCGATGTTGATTATGCTATTTTGGAAGCAAACGGAGAGCTAAGTGTTATACCAAAACCCGAAAAAGCAACTGTTACAATGGAGGATATGAATATCCCAGCTCCATCGACTACAATGCCCATGATCTTGATCTCTGACGGCAACTTATACAAGAGAAACCTCTCTCTCTTTGGTAAAGATGAAAACTATTTGAAAAAGGAACTCGCCAGAATAAAAATTACTGATTATTCTCAGGTTTTCCTCTGTTTCTTCGATGAGAAGAGACAGCTTCATGTCTATCCAAAAAATAAGGACAGTAAAAATATGTATAAGGAGGTTAGTATGCGGTGAGAGCACTGATCATATCCATAATGTGTTTCTCTGCGATAATAATTGCCTGGTTCGTTTTCGAAAATTATGCTGATGAGAATATTCATGATTTATCTAAATCTATCGAGGATGATATAATGGTAAGTGTGGCTGCAGAAGACTGGGATAAAGCTGAAAGCGAATTTAAAAAGCTATCCGATAAATGGCATAAGCAGAAAAAAATTTATACTTTTTTTTATCATACTTCTGCTATTAACGATACAGATTTTTCCATTGCACGCGCAAAAGGCTATATTAAATCACAAGATGCCTCTATGGCCATAGGGGAGCTGCACTGTATAAAAGAGCAACTTGCATTTTTACATTTAAATGACTTAATAACACTTGATAATATTTTTTAAACATAGTATTATTGTATCTATATAAGTAAAGTAATAAATAATATAAAAATTAAAAACAAAATAAAAATAATAAATATAAGTAGAGTAAATATTGTGCGTTAAGTGTCATAAGATGGGATGTTGCTTATGAACGAAAAACATGTATTGTTTGTGATACTGTTTGCGATACAATATTGCGTCCGCTGCTGCATTAAGGATCTCTTCTCTTTAGTGTAGTGCCTGAAAGAGGGGGTTTTTTTTATGAGAAAAATGACAACTAAAAACATCTTGCTGTTAGCTTTATTTGCTGCAATCAGCATAATTTTATCCAGATTTCTATCTTTTTATCTGCCAATCGTAGCAGTAAATACGGTGAGGATTAGTTTGGGGAACATCCCTATTATTCTTGCAGGGCTTATACTGGGACCAATAGGTGGTCTCGCAACTGGAGCTATCGCTGACGTAGTTGGTGCTACGATGTTTTCACCGCTGGGCTATTTTCCTGGTTTCACTCTTTCAGCTGCTCTGGTAGGCTTTCTGCCGGGTATGCTGAAGTCCGTATTTAATAATACTGACAGATTTTCTAATGTTTTGGCCATTGTATTCATCACAGAACTAATCACTTCCATTGGTTTGAATACACTTTGGCTCAGTATTATGATGAATGTAAATTATTTCGTATTAATGCTTCCGCGAGCTGGCATCACATTAATCATGACTTTTATTTACGCGTGGATCATTTACATATTATTAAAAAGGTTAAAACGAGTTATCGGCCAATAAATATCTCCGTATGAACGAGTTGCCGGTCAAGCTAGCTATCAATTAATATCTCCTTATGATAGATGATATTCGCATTGTCGGTAAGGAAGAATCCGAATTATAGATGTTAATGAGCATCTACTTCTGATAGCTGATATTTACCGCACCGGTCTGAAAAACATCCAATTTGCTGTCCTGAGGACCGGAGAATGACGACTTCGCAATTATTACTGCAATCACAACATTCAAAAGTTTCTGTTTTAATATCTTCATTACCGGCTTCAAATCCCTTAAACCGGGTTTTTCTATTAAGCGGCGAATTGTTTTTCCCTGTTTCCGTGTTTTCTTCTTTTATTAATTCTCTGGCTAGTAAAGACGCCCCGTAAGCTCCCATAACCTTATGATACTCCGGGACAAGAATCTCGGTATTCAAAGCTTCCTCCAGAGCCTTCCGGATTCCTTCGTTTGCAGCAACCCCTCCCTGAAAACAAATTTTCGGCAGCAGTTCTTTTCCTTTAGCAACATTATTAAGATAATTTCTTACAAGAGCCTTAGACATCCCAGCAATAATATCCTCCATCGAACATCCTAACTGCTGTTTATGTATGATGTCAGACTCAGCAAAAACTGCACATCTACCAGCAATCCTTACAGGATTCTTAGAACGAAGCGCGTATGCACCCAGGTCCTTCAACTCCAGACCCAGACGTTCCGCTTGACGATCCAGAAAAGATCCTGTTCCCGCCGCACAAACAGTATTCATCGCAAAATCAGTAATGATACCATCCCTTAAAAGTATGATCTTGGAATCCTGTCCGCCAATTTCGATTATGGTACTTATGTTAGGATCAAATGCGGCAGAAGCCACTCCATGTGCAGTTATCTCATTCTTAACTACATCTGCACCGCTAACAAAGGCTGCAAGAGTCCGTCCGCTTCCTGTTGCTCCTACTCCAAGTATTTCTCTGCTTTCATAGATTTGTCCCAGCTT
>DUPP01000247.1 GCA_012838265.1 Clostridiales bacterium | reverse complement strand
TCCGCAAGTGTTCGGGAGCTAGCCCTTCTGGCTATCATTCGTTCCATTGGGTTGTACAGGAAGTCGTTCAACCCCAGCCTTATAACCCGGTCATTCGTGGACATCTGATACCCGTACTCCATAACCCTGGCATCGAGAATCCACTTTTTCTTGGGATGTACTACGGTCACCCTGTCCCCGCACTCCAGGCCTTTGAGCTCATCGAGCGAGTCCACGGGCACTTGAACCTCAAAGACAACCTCGGGCCGGCTGCGCTGGGCAAGTTCAGCCTGGCCTGATTCGATGAGTTTGGCCATAGTATCCGCATCGGTATTGACATACTCGCCTGGGATTTCGCCGTAATCCTCCACCGATTCATCATCAGTCAGCTGAACGTAAAGCTGGCTGGTTCCCTCTCCTGCGCCCCAGCAGTCGAGCACGTTAGCCATATTGGCTGTCGATTCGCGAAGGACGGATATTGCAGCATTCCTGCCATGCTCGAATATTACCGGATTGTCGCTGCTTCTCGTGCGGTCGGTTCCGAGCTTTGGCTGCCATCCATCATCTGTGTGTCGGCCCAGATCCAGGAATACCTTGCCCTTCTTTTCATCATGGCGGACAGCGAATTCCCATCCGTACTCGTTGCAAAGATCGCATAGAGTCTGCAGGAAGTCCATGCGCTGAAATTCGAACCCCTGTACGATTACGCCCGTAGTGTCAGGTATGTTTCCAGCCTCCAGAAAGATTGGTTCGCGCCATATTATCTCCAGGCCATCCAGATAGGGTGTAAAGCCATACCCGGTTATTTCGCCGTCAGTGCTCTTGTGCGGAGTATCTTGGTCCGTCGTGTAGAGGTTTACCTTTATCTCAACCCATCGGCCATTGCCGGCCACTGGTACTCCAGTGGTTTCGTTCTCCTGAATCTCGTCCACATGGACAGCTGACATTTCAGCGCCCCAGGGTTGATTGGCCAAATCCGATTCAGTTGCGGCCGACCTGCTTTGGATTGTGATTCTGGTTTCTGCTCCCACAGTCTCAGTCCAGCGGGCGATTCTGCCTCTGTCTAAAGCTTTTGGGCCGAGGTCGATCTTCACTATGATATAACCATTTGCCTTGGGACGGGTATTGTCAGGATCGTTGGGATGCGGCTCATACTCCAATACTACAGCGCCGGGTTCGATCTCAATATCCACCTGATATCGCTGTGCGCTCTCCCAATCAGCCTTCGTGTTCCAGCGTTTCATTTTGAAGCAATACTGGTGGTCCCTGACCACATCGGCCAAGTCCATGCCGTTCCAAGACACCCACCGATTTGGAGTCTTGTTGTCCTTAAGCTTGTGAGCGTGGCCTTGAACTGTGAATATGTACAGCTCACCAGACAGATCCCTACTCTCGATATAACCTGACAAGACTTGGTGCCAACCGTCCCACAGGGTGACATAGGCGGCCAGCGAGAGTTGATCCAGGTGCTCTTCTTCCTGAGGCAGAGCAAAAGACCCGTAGTCTGCAGCGTTCGGTCGGCGCCTAGCCTGCCTTATGTTAGGATTCTGTATTGGCAGCCCTATTGGGTTTAGATGGCGATCAAAGAACTTCAGCATGGTCATACTCTCACCTCGTTTACAAAATAAGGGGAAGTTTTTGCCTTCCCCTTATCCTCCACTGGCGCTGACGATCGTCGTAGCATCGTTGATAATCTGCGTCACTTTTCGTTCGATTGCCTGATCCAACGATTCGCCGTTCACATTCAGATTCTGTATCGGTCCGTTGAACTCGGCCCGCTCGATGATAACATAGTCCATGATGATCTCTGCTGCATGAAGCTGCGCAATCTGGCCAGTCTGGTAGTTTTGGTACAACTCCACCAACCTCTGATCGAGCAGTCCCGGCAGTTGCTCAAGGACTGATATCGGCCGCAGCAATTCGACGAACATGTCCCTGTCCTGCCCTGCAAGGCGGGTGATACGCACCCCGGATACTTCATGTCTGACCAACAGTTCTTCGTCTTCAGGGAATATATCGTCCAGGATACTGGAGTAACGCTCCCATTCCGTCTCCAAAGACTCCATGAGCGTGCGCCAGCCTTGCTTGATCGCCTCGATTTCAGCTTCGGTAAACCCACCGGCTACAGATTCCTGCATCATGCCCACTAGCAGCTTTGCCTGTTCCTCGAACTGCGCGGCCGCCATTATCTGTTCCATCATGATTCTGCGGAGCTGCTGGCCAAGGACGACCTCGAAGTCGTCCCAGGTAGCGCGATCCGCTACAACTTCGGCCATCAAACTGCCGAGTGACCGGAGGGACGTGTTCATTGAGTTGATCATCGCCTGTGCCGCTTCGTAGCCGGCTTTGGCTGCTTCTTCGTTAGTTATCTTCCATCCTGTCTGCCAGAGGAATCCCAGGAACCGCTCTTTCTTTATCTGCAATTCTAACGCTCGGTAAGCTACTCCGAATTCCTCTAGAGCTTCGTTTACCTGCTTGATGCTTTCTTTTAGAGTCTCGGCATCCCTTGGGATAGGACCAGGATCGAACAGCTTTCCAATAAGCGATACACCAGCAGATATAGCAGCATACAGTGGATCGCCTGTAATACCAGCAACCGCACCTGTGATTGATGATATTACTCCAGCTGTATCTCCGCCCGCACCGACAAATCCCGATATAGCTCCATACAGAGCCGCCATCCAGTCTCCATAGTCGCCAAACATCTGATTCATGCTGTACCGCATGTTCTCAAATGCCTGCGGAGACTGCTTGATAAGCTTAATCATCTGGAACAGTTGATTAGTGTACTCGCCGACTTTTGGATAGGATTGGACGAAGAAGCTGAGAGTTTCTTGCTGAGCCTGGTTGATTTGATCCTGCACTTTTAGCAACTCGTTTAGATATTCCTGCAGCTCAATGTAGTCTTGCGTGGCATCAATCAGGTCTAGAAGCCTGTCTCTTTTGTTGATCAAGCTTTCGATACTTTGCTCGTTTACTTGGATCTCTTTGATCCGGGTTTGGGCTGTTTCAAGGCTCAACTGCTCCTGCAAGGCCAGCTCTTCCTGAAGCAGCTGCTGCCATTCGGTGGACAGGCGGTAGTTCTCGCCATAGAGAGCTTCATACTCCTGGCGGATTCTTCGGATAAAATCCAACCTCGTGGCAGTATCAAGGCCTTCCTGAAGCGTCTTGGCCCTAATGAGAGCGAGGTCATCCTCTAGTGTTTGCTTGGCTAACTCGTGTCTTGCCTGTTCTATCTTGCGGCTCAGCTCCAGCTTTTTCTCTTCATTGTCGCCCACAAGGGCAAGCTCCATCTTAAGCTGCCTTATCTGCTCCCTCAGCACCTGCTGGGCCGTGACCTGACGCGACTCTACCAGGAACCGCTGCCACTCTTCTTCCGCCCTCATGGCTTCGGCTAGTCTTTGCTCATCGTACTTTTTCGCTATGGCCTCCAGCTTCGCCTCGTGCTCTTCCTTGATCAAGGCAATCATCTGCTGGTTGTCTCGGTGCATATCAAGCTGCCTGTTCATCGATAAGATCGCTCGCTGTATGTCGGCCTCGCGATATTTGCCTTCGTTTTCGAGCCTTTGAATCGTGATTTCCTGCATCTTATATGCGATTTCCTGCGCCTCCTGAATGGCTTGCTCCCCATCCTGCCGGCCAAGCGTCCTCATGCGCTCAAGATACCGCTGATACGCTATCTCCTGCAGTTGCAGGTTGCCTTCAGCCGCATCGTACTCTCGCCTGTACTGCAAATATGCCTCGGCTAGCTCCGCTTCTCTAATCTGGCCCATGTTGTGAAGTCTTTCTATCTCCAGTTCCATGAAGCCATAGTTTACTTCCCGGGCGATTCTCAACCGCTCGTTTTCAGTTCTTTGAGCTTCAGCGGCCGCCTGGGCCTCTAAACGCCTGCGGATATCTGTAATGGCCATTATCTGATCAAACGACTGGGCATGCTTGGCAAGTATCTTGTCAAGATAGTCAAGTTGTTGCTCAGCAGTCCAGTTTTGAGCGGTTGCCAGTTCGTTAAAGTGCTCCATCTGGAGGGCAAATATTTCATTCCCTATCTGCCTTCGCTCTCTCTCACTCTGAGCCAGTATCAAAGCGTTTTCTTCAAGCCATTTCGCTTGTTTGGCATAAGAATCGACCACTTCTGCATTTGTGTGCTTAAGCTGTTCAAATATCTCCAGCTGCTTTTCCAAAGCCTCGTTGGTTCTGCTGACCGTTTCCTCAGGTGCTTCTAGTGATTCCTGAACGCGGTGGATCTCACGCCATATCCGAATCCAGTCTTCGGATCCGGCCACAACCTGTCGCAGTTGATGATTCAGGACCTCCATATGCTCTTCGAAAGAAACTTGCTCTGATTCTACCAGGTATCGGTAGAAGTTCTCCATATATTGCAGCGCTAACTCGAGATTCGAAGTGTCAACAGTGATTTCACCCGTCTCCAACGCCTGGCGGATTCGCTCGGCTAATGGGCCGTAATACTCCGTCATCTCGAGTATGCGCTGCCATATTTCCTCTGTGCTGACAGCAAGCTCAGCTAGTTCTTGCTCAATCTTCTTCCGTGTTTCGGCAACCCTGGCGTGAATCATCGGGCTTAAAGCCGTGTCCGAAAGCTGTTCGCTCAACCAGTCGGAATATTTTGTTAGATGCTCCTGGAGG
>DUPP01000224.1 GCA_012838265.1 Clostridiales bacterium | reverse complement strand
TGTCATCCCAGACCCAACCCCTCTGGAAATCCGGCAATTGTATTTTGCCGTTATGTACATCTTTCAATATTTCAAACAAGCTTCTTTTGGTGGAGTCAAAAGTTTCCATAATGTTTCTTGCCTCCTTAATTCAAAATCCGTATTTTTCTTTCCTCTTTGTAAAAGCCATTTCAGAACCTTCCATTATATCCTGTACCGCAATCTTAACAACCCGACAATCTAAAGCACCATTACAGTATTCTAATGGTTTCTCGGGAGATTCTTGTCTTCTTCGGATTTTCCCTTCAACTTGCCGGTTTTCCTGAATCAATATAATTAAGTCTTTAATCTCATCATCGCTTTTTCTTCGCAGCGTACTATTGTCCAATTTATTGTAATAATCTGCCACAGCAATTTCCCAGTTTTGTGCTCCAATCAAATTATTTAAATGTTTCAATTGTCCTTCATTTGCTTCAATCCCTGATTCCTTCAACCATTCTCTCAACAAATTGCTATCTGTGCTACCTTCAGCTTCTAACGCAACAATTAACTCAGCATCAGCATTTACGGGAATATTTGCATTATGGGTTACGATAATAATTTGGCGTTTTTCTTTTTCTCTACGAAATATTGGCACTAATTCCTGATAAACGCCCTCGTTGTCTAGACCTTCTTCGGGTGTATCTATAATAATCGGCTCATTACCAGAGGCCAATAGCAAATTCAAAAAAGCCAAACCTCTTTGCCCCACTGAGACTTTATCAATTGATCCCGCTAAACTCCCGTCTTGACGATAAACTTTATACTCCACCAAATCAGGGATCCGTTGAAGCTCCAACTCTCGTATAACCGGTTCAGCAAAGGTTTCCAAAAAAGCATCCAAACGTCTATCAAGAGATTGCTGTAAAATTTCTGCTTCCTTTCCTAATCTCATTTGTTCAAAGAGAAATTCTGGAAAAGTTTGCTCTTTATCTTCTATACCCTTATCACGATAGACTTTTAAACAGTCTTGCAATAGTAAACTGATGTCTTCATCTTTTAGACGCCGTTTATCTTTTATTAAATCGCACATTATTTCCAAAACACTTTTCATCTCTCGTTGGTGGAAAACATTTATTTCCACAAGCGGCTTACCATCTTCATTAATCCGGAGGCTTGCCATTAGTTCTTCCGCTTTTTCCTTACGTACTTTTGTTTCCTCTTTCCATAATTCGCGCAATTCGCTGAGTAATTTATTCCGTTCTCCTTCCATAGCTTTAATTATCTCAGCTTCCCTAGCCAAATCATTAAGCTTTTTGGTTGCCTCCTCTAATTGTTTTTTATATTCAAGGTACAAATCGGGGTTGTCTCCTTTATTCTCCAGTTCTTCTTTAATTGTCTTAAATTCTTTCTCCTCGTCTTCAAAGATAGGGACCCATTTTTCGTAATATAGTTTTTTCAATGAAAAACTATCGTCAATCATACGATAACGAAAGGCTTCCACTGCATTTTCAATACTGTTAACCAAAAGTTTGTATGCGCTTTCTAATAGATTACTTGCTTCGTCAATAATCCATTTATTCGGTGTGTCCTTAGGCTTCTGTGATGTAACCAGATCAGTCTCCGCCACCTCCCTTAACATGGCAGTAATAGTGTTGATAATAGATTCACTTTCCTGAAATAAAGCCTCTAAAAAAGCTTTTTCTTTACAAATTCCCTGCCATTTCTCCAGTGGCTCTCTTAGTCTGTCCAATAAGCTTAATGTTGCTTCAAGCCTTGATTTTTCCGTTTCAATGCCTGCCTTCAGCTTTTGCTTTTCTTTTAGTGTGGATAATCTGATTTCTAACTGTTTAATCTCAGCCCCTTTTTCTAGGATTCTTTGTTTAAGTTCATTTAGTTGTTCTTTTATAAAACTATCCAACAGCCCACGTAAAATTTGGGGGTTCTTGTCATCAACACTATAGTCGATTTGTCGCTGGGAAAGAATTTTTATATTAAAAAGAGACCTTATTTCCCAATTAGGATCAGATTCTCCACTATTAAGATTAGTAATCCTCCGGCTTGGATTTTTAGAATCGTGTAGATATTCTATTCTAAAGGGAACTCCATCTTTTTCGAAATCGATCTCTATTTTACAACCTTCCTGCAGGGTATCATTGATACGTTTTTCTATATCTTCCTTTATTTGATTTGGTATTTCTTGATCCCTAAGTTGGTCCAAGGCAACCCTCATATAATCGACCAGAGTGCTTTTTCCAGTCCCGCGGCTACCTATAATACAGTTTAAATTTTTACTAAAATATAAGGGATGTGCTTTGTAGAAAGTAGCTCCATCAACCGCAACACTAGTTAGCCTGGAATGAGAATACTTTCGATCTGGGCATTCCTCTCCAAAACGAATCCGGGATTCTCGATCCAAAAAGGCTTGTCGCAAGGATTCAATAGAAGGCCGACTCATCTTAATCCATGTAGATCGAAATCCAATATAATTGACATTATCATCTTCACTTGCATGAATTCGCTTGGCATCAGAAGACATAACATACGCGATTGGTCTCGTTCTTTTCCATTGGGGCAGACAATCATCTCCACCAACAATTAATTTTTGAAGCCCGAGAGGCATTTCTTCTATTACCTTTGGAATCTCAATACATAAAAGGTCCGGGTTTTTAAACTCAGCTTCTTGTAGCCACATTTCTGCGCTTTCGTCACAAAGAAGACCGTTCTTGTTAAATGGATGTGGACATATGACAATACCTGTAAAACTATCAGTACCTTGCATAACTTCTAAAATTTCAGGTAGACGCTTGGTAGATTGCTGTGGATTACCTTGGCGGTCAAATCTATTATCTGGTTTTATACCACAATCAACTACTCTTCCTTCAATAACATTTAAAGGAGTCTCTGGTGGCAATATACAAACTACATGATGACCTGTTCCCACATCAGCCTCGATTTCAAAGCCGGGCAAAATAATAAGCGGTTCTCTTCCCATCTCCCTAGCAACCAACCCATTTTCTTCCCATAGCCACCTAATGAAAGATTTATCAGGTGACACAGCAAAATTGTGGTCAGTAATTGCAATTACTTCCAAACCAACTTCATGGCACCGTCTAAGATAATCACGGGCTATCTCTCTTACCCGTTCATCTGGATCTTCTGAATTTATCTTAGTTGATTTTTCACGCCAGCTTCGATCCATCGGAGAATGCATATGTAAATCACACTTAAAAAACCTAGCTCCACTGTAATTACTCATATTCACTCCCCCTTATTAACTCTTCCTAATCAAAAGCTGTCGCCGCTTTCCAGCATGAGTTTAACCAATTTAACTCGGTTTGATCCAATATTAACCCTTGAACACGACCATCCTTAACCTGATATTCGTTTCCCCATTCAACATCACCGCCATA
>DUPP01000223.1 GCA_012838265.1 Clostridiales bacterium | reverse complement strand
TTTCGAATGGTTTTTGGGTAATTTCATTCTACTTGAGATTTGCTTTATGCTCTATATTTTTTTTGCAAAAAATTAAATGCTGTGGCATTTAATTTTTTCTAAACACCACAACATTTATTATAGAGCCACAAAATCGAACATTCTCGACTGAGGGAATTGCGAAGATATATCTGAATTAATTTATATCATATCCTCCATAGAATAGAGTCCATTCCCCTTTGTGACAATGAATTTCGCTGCTTTTAAAGCGCCTCGAGCAAAAACTTCTTTTGAAAAAACTGTATGAGTCAATTCGATTACTTCATCAGGGCCGGCAAACATTACAGTGTGTTCTCCTGGGATGGTACCGCCTCGGATTGAGTGTATTCCCATATCAGTTATCTTGCATTGATCATTTTTACTGTGCCTGCCAAATACGAAATCCTTCTTTTCCGATACTGCTCCATTGATTGCGTTGGCAAGAAGCAGAGCGGTGCCGCTTGGAGAGTCTACTTTTTTATTGTGGTGCTTCTCAATGATTTCAACATTAAAAGAATCTTCCAAAATCGGTATTGCAACCTTCAACATTTTTGAAAGTACGTTAATCCCAAGTGACATATTAGCTGAATGGAAGATAGGTATTTCTTCCGAAGCCTTCGCGATAAGATCAAGCTCCTTTTCACCCAATGCTGTCGTAGCGATAACAACGGGCACTTTTGTTCTTAAGCAATAGGTTAAAAGATCTTCAATGGCATCGTAATAGGAAAAATCGATAACTACATCTGCTTTGGTTTCACAATCTAAAGGAGACATATAAAATTTAAACGGAACAGGGTCTTCGCTGATTTTGCGATCAATCCCTGCCAGAATACTCATATCAGGTTCTTCTGAAATTATTTTTTGTAGCGTCTTACCCATTTTGCCATTACAGCCATGCAAGATAACGTTTAGCATAGTAACATCCTCCTTTTATTACTGTAACAATCCGTATTTAATAAGCTCCTCTTTGATGATTTTCATTGATTTTTCTTCTGGTGGGCAAAGTGGAAGGCGGTATTCGAGGTCGATTTTACCCAACATATTTAGTGCTGCTTTTATTGGAATAGGATTTACTTCTATAAACATGGCATCAATTAAATGCTTCATATCAAGCTGCCTCCTACAAGCCTCTTTTGTATCGCCAGAAAGATATTTCATCACCATTGTATGAGTATCTTTCGGTATGATATTGGCAACAGTTGAAATCATTCCTATTCCTCCAACTGAAAGCAGGGGAACGGTCATCTCGTCATTACCAGAATAAAGAGCAAAATCATCAGAAACGCTCCTAGCTATTTCTACAACCTGTGCTATATTCCCGCTTGCCTCCTTGATCCCTACTATATTAGGGTGCTTTGCCAGCACCGATACAGTAGAAGGCTCTATATTAACACCAGTCCGTCCTGGAACTGAGTATAATATAGATGGAATGCCTACTGAATCTGCAATTTTTGTATAATGCTGAATTAGTCCTTTTTGTGAACATTTATTGTAGTATGGTGTAACCTGGAGTAATCCATCGCTCCCTACCCGTTCGAGTTCTTTAGCAAGATTAATCGCATGTGCAGTATCATTGCTTCCGGCTCCAGCGATAACCGGTACTCTCTTATTTGTTCTTTCTACGGCAAATTTAACCGTATTTATATGTTCTTCATCATTAAGTGTAGAAGCTTCTCCGGTCGTTCCGCAGACTACAATAGCATCGATTTCTTGAGAAATCTGCCAGTCAATCAACTGACCAAATTTTTCAAAGTCAACCGAACCGTCTTCTTTGAAAGGAGTTACGATAGCAACTCCTGAGCCTTTAAAAAGCGTCATT
The DNA here is from genome assembly GCA_012838265.1 of Clostridiales bacterium. Classification (GTDB taxonomy): domain Bacteria; phylum Bacillota; class Clostridia; order Peptostreptococcales; family Anaerovoracaceae; genus Anoxybacterium. The sequence goes on along the minus strand of DUPP01000223.1, from coordinate 10,632 downwards.
TGACTCACTCCTTCTTTCTTAATCACCAAAATACTAACCTATTATTTTTATTTTCAGCTATATCTAAAAAGTTTCTTATGCTTCTAGTCCTTATAGCTTCTTATATCTCTACTTTATCAATAGCTCGGCAATTTGTACCGTATTTGTGGCTGCGCCTTTTCGAATATTATCCGCCACGACCCAAATGTTTATACCGTTATCCACACTGAAGTCTCTGCGGATTCTTCCGACAAACACTTCGTCCTTTCCTGCAATTTCTCTTGCAAGAGGGTAGACATTGTTTTGAGGATCATCTTGAAGCACGACTCCCGGAGCCTCAGCCAGAAGCTTTTTGATATCTTCAATTTCAAAAGGCTTATTAAGTTCAATGTTTATAGATTCGCTGTGCGAATCAAAAACAGGAACCCGAACAGTAGTAGCGGTAACTTTTATGTTTTCGTCATTAAGAATTTTCTGAGTTTCACGGATCATTTTCATTTCTTCCTTTGTATATCCATTATCTAAAAAGGAGTCGATATGAGGCAGGCAATTACCTGCAATTGGATGCGGATATGCATAGTTAGTATCATTACCTTTAAGACCTTCCTCAAGATCTTTTATACCTTTGACTCCTGTCCCCGATACTGCCTGATATGTGGAATAAACGATACGTTTAATACCATATTTATCATATAGCGGTTTTAAGACGACAACTGCCTGGATTGTTGAGCAGTTCGGATTTGAAATAATACCCTTATGCAGCTTTATAGCTTCTGGGTTCACTTCCGGAACTACAAGAGGAACCTCTTTGTTCATTCTCCATGCACTGCTGTTGTCTACAACGACAACTCCTTTTGAAGCAGCTATAGGAGCAAATTTTTCGCTGGTTGCTCCACCCGCTGAAAAGAGAGCGATATCAATGGGCTTGTCAAAAGAGTTTTCTGTTAATTCTTCAACTACATAATCTTTACCCTTAAAATTGACCACTGTACCTGCTGACTTTGCAGATGCCATAATATATAAATTTTCAAAAGGAAAGTCTCTTTCCTCAAGAACCTTAAGAATTGTTCTGCCAACAACTCCAGTAGCTCCTACAACTGCTAAATTTGGTTTTTTGTTCATTCATTTCCCTCCTCTATGTTGCCTTCACCATCCTACCATTCTGCAAAGTAAATCCTGGTGTTTAATATAACAGAAACGCTCCTGCATATAGCGGACGGCTTAATCGAAACTTAATATAATTATATTATTATATAACACTTTTCCGATAATGTTTAACTTTTTTTATGCTTTTTGCATACTTTTTTTTAATAATTTTATGGTATAATTATGAATGTTGGACAAGGCAACATACAAATTTGTAAGAATAATACATATGAGGATATTAATTATATGACCGAAACGAAAAAAAAACGGGGCAGACCGCCTGGTTCAAAGAATAAGACACAAAATAAAGAAACACAACGGACAAACACAGCAACTGTAAGCAGGATGAGGAACGAAATCTGGGCAATTATATTGTTTGCATTGGGAGCTTTCTTGGCAATTTCATTGCAGACGGAAGCTGCAGGGCAACTTGGGCTTTTCTTGTCGAAATTGTTGAAGGGTTGTTTTGGAAGTATCGCATATGTTTTACCATATTATTTAATCATATATGGATTACTGCTGTTTGCAAAGCGTACTGCGAATATCAGTGGTCGTTCTCTATTTTTTTTGTTGCTCATTTTCCTTATGTTTACGCTGCTGAATTCAACAAGGTATCTGGAACCAGACACAGACTACAGTTTTTCCTTTTCCTTTATAGGTCAAATGTATGCGTCTGGAACGGAGCTTAACTCTGGTGGAGTTTTTGGAATGACTGTTGGATATCTGCTTATAAAAATAGTAGGAATAACCGGACTTTACATTTTCTCTGTTGTGGTTATACTAATATCTCTTATGTTGGTAATTAATACTCCAGTATCACAATTTTTTGATGCACTGAAAGCAAAAAGGGAAGCAAAAAATATGGCGGAAGCACAAGATGCGGCAGTTACTCAAACTGAAGTGCCAGCGGCGAAAGCTAGATATCCCGAAGACAAACCAACTTTAAAAGAAGAAAAGAAAAGTGCTGTTGAAAGTAAGATTGTTACAGGTCATGAAAAAATCCGCTCATTTGAAAACAAGGAATATAAAGATGATACCATAGAACTTCCAATTATTACGCCTATTGCGCCGATTGACAGTAATACCGTATCTGTTACTGAGAATCAGCTGAAAATAATTGACTATATGAAGAATGATGAATTATTTGGAAAAAGCAGTAATAATTCTGATAGCAGGGAGTTGGGTATGGAAGATATTGCCAAGGCAGAGCCCGGAATGGGATTAGAACCAGACATGTCAGTACAGGCAAATCAGCAAGAAAATCAAACATATGCGGCTTCTGAAAAAAAAGCTGAGGCAAAGAATTCAAAGGAAGCGATAGAAGAACTAAACGTTAAACACAGCGGAACAACAATAAAGTCATATCAGCTGCCCCCTGTAAATCTGCTTGCAAAAGCTCCTTCGGGCAATCTTTTTGGAGAAAACGAAAACTTGAAATCTAAAGCTGCTAAGCTCGAACAGACTCTGCGTGATTTCAATGTAAATGCAAAAGTGTTGCAGGTCACAAAGGGACCTGCTGTAACAAGGTACGAAATCCAACCTAATACCGGGGTTAAAGTAAGCAGTATTGTACGTCTTTCAGATGATATAGCATTAAATTTGGAAGCCAAGAGTATACGGATTGAGGCACCCATCCCTGGGAAGGCAGCTGTTGGAATCGAAGTTGAAAATGAGCGAGTTAATTTGGTCGCACTAAGGGAAATTATCGAATCACCTGAATATAAATCATCAAAATCCAAAATAAGTTTTGCTGTTGGGAAAGATATTGCAGGGAGATCTATAGTAGCCGATTTAAAAAGTATGCCTCATTTACTTATAGCAGGGTCGACAGGCTCGGGTAAAAGTGTTTGCATAAACAGCATCATTATAAGTATTCTTTATAGGGCAAAGCCAGATGAAGTTAAATTCGTCTTAATTGATCCTAAAGTAGTTGAATTGAATAATTATAATGGAATACCACATCTTTTGATTCCAGTTGTAACTGAACCCAGTAAGGCCTCTGCGGCATTGAATTGGGCTGTAGCAGAAATGACGGAACGATATAAAAAATTTGCAGATGAAGGCGTCAGAGATTTGGAATCCTTTAATATGAGCATTAAGAAAAAGGGGGAAACTGAGCGCTTCTTACCGCAGATTATCATAATTATTGATGAACTTGCAGATTTGATGATGGCAGCACCATCTCAAGTAGAAGAGTCTATCTGCAGACTTGCACAAATGGCTCGTGCAGCAGGTATGCACCTAATCGTTGCAACACAAAGGCCTTCTGTAGACATCATAACCGGTGTCATAAAAGCAAATATACCTTCAAGAATTGCCTTTGCAGTATCTTCGCAGTTTGATTCAAGAACAATATTAGATATGTCAGGAGCTGAAAAGCTGGTTGGAAAAGGAGATATGCTGTTTCATCCAATGGGTACTGCAAAGCCATTTCGTGTGCAGGGTACATTTATTTCTGACTCGGAGGTACATAAAGTAATAGAATTTATAAAGAAGCAAGTGCCGGATACGACTTACTCCGATGAAGTAATACATAGTATAGAAAAAGTTCAAACTACCACACAAGACGAGGATGTTGATGAATTGCTCTCTGATGCGATAGAAACTGTAGTAAAAGCGGAGCAGGCCTCAGTGTCTATGCTTCAAAGGAGATTTCGCATTGGATACAATAGAGCCGCAAGGTTAGTTGATATGATGGAAGCACGCGGTATTATCGGACCAGCAGATGGCAGCAGACCGAGAAGAGTTCTGATAACGGAAGATGAGCTTCTCGGTTTAAATAAAACTACAGAAGAAAGCTGAGGAATGAATGAAAATATATATTGAAACATTGGGCTGCCCCAAAAATGAAATCGACTCCGAGGTCGCAGCAGGCATTTTGGAAGCAGCTGGCCATACTATAATAGAAGACCCGAAAGCTGCAGATGGAATCATTGTAAACACATGTGGATTCATTAATGATGCAAAAAAAGAGTCAATCAGCCGGATTTTTGAAATGGCTGAATATAAAAAAAAGGATGGGATATTGATAGTATCTGGATGTCTATCTCAAAGATATAACGAGGAACTTTATAAAGAAATGCCAGAGGTGGATATTTTTATTGGTGTAAATGACTATTCGGATTTGCCTGAGATTTTAAGAAATCATATTACAGGAAATAGGGCAAGATATCTCACGACATGTAAAAATGTATTCCTTGAAACAGGATACAGAAAAAGGATGGGTCCCTCATACAGTTCCACAATAAAAATTTCCGAGGGTTGTGATAACGTATGTGCTTATTGTGTAATTCCATCGATACGCGGACCTTACCGCAGCAGGAGAATGGAAGATATAATAAGTGAGGCAAAACAGCTAGCTATCTCAGGATGTAAAGAACTCATTATCGTTGCTCAGGACGTGACCGCCTACGGAAAAGATATATATGGTAAATACAGATTGGCTTCTTTAGTTAGAGAATTATGCAAAGTGGATGGAATTTACTGGATAAGACTCATGTATTGTTATGAGGATCGAATAACAGATGAGTTGATACAAGTTATTGCTGAAGAAGACAAAGTTTGCAATTATATAGATATACCAATACAGCATGTGAGCGATAAAATATTAAAGGCTATGAACCGTCGTTCTACGAAATCCTCAATAAAGAATACAATCGCCCGGCTCCGGAAGGCAATCCCTGATATTCATATTAGGACTACCCTGATTACCGGATTCCCAGGAGAAGATAAACATGATTTTGAAGAGTTGTTAGATTTCATAGAAAAAGAAAAGTTTGAACGTCTTGGGGTTTTTGCTTATTCAAAAGAAGAAGGAACCCCGGCTGCCAAAATGAAAAAACAAGTTCGAGAGGAAATAAAGATAAGAAGGGCGGAAATCATAATGGAGAAGCAGCTTAAAATCTCGCTGCATTCTAACGAAAATAAGATAGGAAGTACCCTGGAAGTTCTTGTAGAAGAAGTTGAAGGAGATGGAAATTATGTTGGCAGGAGCCGCTATGATGCTCCCGAAATTGATAATTCAGTTCTCTTCACCTCCAGTAAAAAGCTGAAACCTGGAGATATTGTAAACGTTAAAATTATCGATGCTTTTGACTATGATCTTGTTGGAAGAATGGAGGAATCTGATGAATCTGCCTAATAAGCTAACGATGCTTAGAATATTATTAATACCGGTGTTTATAATAGTCCTTATGACTGGCCACTATTACATCTCAGCTATTATATTTATTATTGCATCTGTAACAGATGCATTGGATGGCCATATTGCAAGAAAATATGATTTGATAACCAATTTCGGCAAGATAATGGATCCTCTGGCTGATAAGCTGCTGGTAATTTCAGCACTTATATGCTTGGTTGAACTTGGTGATGTAGCAGGATGGATGGTAATTGTGATACTTGCCAGAGAGTTTACCGTAACAGGATTACGTACAGTTGCCGCTGCACAAGGATTGGTAATTGCCGCTGGGATGACGGGAAAGATCAAAACTGTATTACAAATGATTGCGGTACCTGCTTTATTGTTGCAGAATTGGCCTTTTGAACTAATTGGTTTTCCCTTTGCAGAAATAATGCTATGGGCAGCAGTTATTATGACTATCGTGTCTGGGGCAGAGTATATAATAAAGAATAAAAATATTTTTTCCATGTAAAATCTTAATAATCACCATGTGATATCTAATTTTATAGAAAAGGAAGTTAAAAATAGAATATTATGAAATCAGCAATTCTAACTGTAGGAACTGAATTATTATTTGGTCAGATAACAAACAGCAACTCTGTCTATTTGTCTCAGCAGCTTAACAATTTAGGAATCGATGTCTTGTATCATTATACAGTAGGCGATAACCCTAAAAGATTAGCAGAAATGATTCGCCAGGCATTTGCTGACTGTGACTTGGTTATAACAACCGGTGGTTTAGGGCCAACTCAGGACGATTTGACAAAGGAAATCGCAGCGGAGATGTTAAATGATGAACTGATACTCCACCAGGATATCTTGAGTAAATTAGAATCATATTCCAAAAGGGCGAACAGAGTTCTTACCAATAATAACAGGAAACAAGCATTTCTACCATCAAGAGCCGTAAGATTTGATAATGAATTAGGAACAGCACCGGGATTTGCCCTGGAAGATAAAGGAAGAACAATTATTTGTCTTCCCGGTCCTCCAGGAGAAATGACACAGATGTTTGAGCAGAAAGTCAAACCTTACCTGCAGGAAAAAACCGAAGATGTCATTTATTATAAAATTATTCGCACCTTTGGAATAGGTGAATCCATGTTGGAAACAGAACTTAAACAATGGATTGACGGACAGACAGATCCTACTTTAGCTACTTATGCAAAGGAAGGTGAAGCTTATCTTAGGATAACTTCAAAGCGCAGTACACTAGAAGAAGCGCAGGCAGCAGTAGATGATATGATTGAAAATATAAATCAAAAAATTGGTCAGTACATTTACAGCTATGATGGCGAGGATTTATACGAGGTTGTCGGTAAAAAGTTATTAGAGAAAAATATTTCTATCTCCAGTGCAGAATCATGTACGGGAGGATTATTTGCAAAGACCTTGACTGATTTACCAGGAATTTCTGCTGTATACGATAGGGGTTTTGTAACATATAGCAACAAGGCCAAAATGGAAGAGCTCGGTGTAAAAGCTGAAACTTTAGAAAAATTCGGCGCCGTAAGTGAAGAAACCGCAATTGAAATGACAAAAGGCCTAAAAAAAGTGACAGGAAGCAGACTATGTATTTCCGTAACCGGTATTGCAGGCCCGGGAGGTGGAACAGAGGAAAAGCCAGTAGGTTTGGTTTATATATGCGCCTCTTTGGATGATAAAATAATATGCAAGGAATTCCGAATTAGAAACATCAGCAGGAGCTGGAACAGAAACTATGCTTTATTGTGTATGCTGGACATGGTCAACCGATTAATTGATCAAGCATAAGAGTTTTGTGTGAGAGAATTTTTAACATTCCATGCCATTCGCGGATATCCACGAGTGGCATTTACTAATTTATTAGTAAAATAATACGATTTATATTTACAAATATAAATAAATATGGTATATATTTACATGGCCATAAAAATTTTACTTGACCATAGTAATGAGTTATACTATTATATCATTAGAACAAATGTTCTTTGGGGGTTTGTTACTATCAAAAGAATTGGATTGATAAAAAACGGAGGATTTATACATGAGTATCAATAAAGAGGATAGGGAAAAAGCGTTAGAAGCAGCGATGCTTCAAATACAAAAACAATTTGGTAAAGGTGCAATCATGAAACTGGGTAGTAATACGGCCAGTATGGTTGTCGAGGCAATTTCTACGGGGTCTATAAGCCTTGATATAGCTACTGGAATTGGTGGAATCCCACGTGGAAGGATTGTTGAAATCTTTGGACCTGAATCCTCAGGAAAAACAACCCTGGCGCTACATATCATTGCTGAAGCGCAAAAGATGGGTGGAAAAGCTGCATTTATTGATGCTGAGCATGCATTGGATCCAGAGTACGCTAAAAATCTTGGAGTTGATACAGACGAGCTGCTTGTTTCTCAGCCTGACACAGGAGAACAAGCGTTGGAAATCTGTGAAATGCTTGTTAGAAGCAGTGCAATAGATGTTGTCGTTATAGATTCAGTTGCTGCTTTAGTACCAAAAGCAGAAATTCAAGGTGAAATGGGTGACAGCCATATAGGTCTCCAGGCTAGACTCATGTCACAGGCTTTAAGAAAGCTTGCGGGAGCGATAAATAAATCCAATTCCACAGCAGTTTTTATTAATCAGCTTCGTGAAAAGGTTGGAGTTATGTTTGGTAATCCGGAAGTAACTACAGGTGGACGAGCATTAAAATTCTATTCCTCAATGCGATTGGACGTAAGAAAGGTAGAAAATATAAAGTCTGGTGATACCATTCTAGGCAATCGTACCCGTGTTAAAGTTGTAAAGAATAAAGTGTCACCACCATTCAAACAGGCTGAATTTGATATTATGTATGGTCGGGGAATTTCAAGGGTAGGCGATGTTTTAGATTGTGCCGTAGAAGCTAAAATTGTAGAAAAAGCAGGCTCTTGGTATAGTTTCAACGGAGAGAGGATTGGTCAAGGAAGAGAAAATGTCAAGGGATATTTAGAAGAAAACAAAGAAATATTAGAGCAGATTGAAGAACGCTTATTAAGCAGTATTGCGGTTGCAAAACCTCTAAAAACTGATGAAGACGGTGTGATTATTCCGGAGTAATTTTTAACGAAATCATTTGACATAATAATACATGTATGATATGATAACACATTGTAAGCCGCTCAGTTAGGGTTATATGAAATGCTTCGGCTACCCTAAATGGCGAGACTGGATAGAGGAGGTAAAACTAATAATGTATGCAGTAATCGAAACCGGCGGAAAGCAATACAAGGTGCAGGAAGGTGACGTCATTACCATCGAAAAGTTGAAGGCTTCGGTAGGTGATAAAGTAGTATTTGACAAGGTATTGCTTATGAGCGACGGTGAAAATGTTAAAGTTGGCACACCTGTTATTAAAGAAGCAAAGGTTTATGGAAGCGTAATTGAAAATGGTAAAGGGAAAAAAATTATCATTTTTAAATACAAAGCTAAAAAGGACTACAGAAAGAAGCAAGGTCATAGACAACCTTACACAATGGTCAAAATTGAATCTTTATCTTCTGACGGAACGCCTTCACCAGGGAAACCTGAAGTAGAAGCGTCAGCAGAATAAAATTTACCGATTACAATCAATAGAGCAATAAAACTTAAGCAAAGAGAACTTATATCAATATAAGGAAACACATCACAAGAATAAAGGAGGTGTAATCCATGGCAAGTAAAAAAGGAGTAGGAAGCTCAAAAAATGGTCGAGATAGTGAAGCGAAACGATTAGGCGTTAAAAGAGGAGATGGTCAGATCGTAAGTGCGGGCAGCATTTTAGTCAGACAGAGAGGGACTAAATTACACCCAGGTAATAATGTAGGAATTGGCGGAGACGATACTTTATTTGCTAAAATTGACGGTGCAGTAAAGTTTGAAAGATATGGCAAAACAAGAAAGAAAGTAAGCGTTTATCCAAAAGAAGCTTAATCCAAAACGGAAAGCCCCTATTAACATAGGGGCTTATTTTAACTTTAAAAATGGGGTATTATATAAGCAAGAGGTAATGAAATGTTTGTAGATAGAGCAAGAATAACAATTAAATCGGGAAAAGGCGGGGATGGTTGCGTTTCTTTTCGAAGAGAGCCTTACGTACCAGAAGGAGGACCTAACGGTGGTGATGGCGGTAAAGGAGGAGATGTAATCTTTCTCGCTGATAAAAATTTAAGAACATTGATGGATTTTCGTTATAAAAGAAAATATGAGGCTCAAAATGGACAAAATGGAATGAAAAATAATAGGTATGGCAAAAAGGGGGAGGATCTTATTATTAAAGTACCCCCCGGAACCGTTGTCATTGATGAGGAAACAGGGCTCGTGATGAAGGATCTTATTAATCATGGCGATAGCTTTGTGGCAGCAAAAGGCGGAAAAGGCGGGAAGGGAAATGTCCATTTTAAAAGTTCTGTGAGACAAGCTCCCAATTTTGCTGAGGCTGGAGGTTTTTCTCAAACAAGAAATGTAATTCTTGAATTAAAGTTAATCGCAGATGTAGGATTGATTGGTTTTCCAAATGTCGGGAAATCAACACTATTGTCTATTAGTACCAGTGCAAAACCGAAGATAGCTAATTATCATTTTACTACAATAACCCCGAATTTAGGAGTTGTAGAAATATTCGACACAAGCTTTGTTATGGCAGATATACCAGGATTAATTGAAGGTGCACATAAAGGTGCAGGATTAGGTTTGCAATTTCTGAAGCACATTGAAAGAACAAAGCTGCTTATTCATGTAGTAGATGTTTCTGGATCTGAGGGACGGGATCCTATTGATGATTTTGAGAAAATTAATAATGAGTTATCCACATTCAGTGAACGGCTCATAAAAAAACCGCAGTTGATTGCAGCAAATAAAATTGATATGCTGAATGGAGAAGACGAAAAATATCTGTCATTTAAGAAGTATGTTGAAGATAAGGGCTATCGCGTTTTTCCTATATCCGCACTTATAAATCAGGGTGTTAATGAGCTTTTAGGTGCTGCCGCAGCAGAGCTAAAACGTTTGGAAAAAGAGTCTTCGAGTGAAGAAGAATACGAATATTATGATTTTAACAAAGAAATTGATGATCCGAGTTACAGGAAGATATATACTTCGAAAGAAGGTGAGAATGTTTACGTGCTAGAAGGTCAACAGCTGCTTAAAATATTTAATTCTACCAACTTCAACGATCTTGGTTCATTACGTTATCTTTATCAATATATTGTAAAAAACGGGGCAATTGATAAACTAAAAGAAATGGGGTTGAGAGAGGGTGATACAATCAAGATTTTTGATTATGAATTTGAATATTATGATGAATATTAATATATATAATATTAAAATATAGAAT
>DUPP01000222.1 GCA_012838265.1 Clostridiales bacterium | reverse complement strand
GCATGGGAGCAAATATAAAAATTGAAGGAAGAAGTGCTATTATTCAAGGTGACCGAAAATTGCAAGGAGCACAGGTAATTTCCACTGACTTGCGCGCTGGTGCGGCGTTAGTGCTTGCTGGGCTGGTAGCTGAAGGGACCACCGAGATTTCAGAGATTTATCATATTGAAAGAGGTTACACGGATTTCGTCGGAAAGTTTAGGGCTTTGGGTGCACGAATTCGTAGGATTGAGGAATAAAAGTTGTTTTTATGCAATGCATGTACAAGATAGCATTGTTTAATATTGCTCTCCTGCATTGGGTAAGGCAGGAAAGGCCCGTTAATAATATACTTCTATTCCGGTATAGTAATGCTTTAGAATATCTATATAATTATAACCTGCTTGAGCCATTCCATTAGCGCCCCACTGGCTCATGCCTACCCCATGGCCATAGCCATTGGTTGTTATAAGCACTGTATTTCCTTGTACTGATACCGTGAAATTGGCGGAACGCAATCCAAAAATTTCCCGTATTTCTCGTCCTCTAAAAGTTAAGTTGCCTACCTGTAATGATGCAACTCTTCCCCCGGAACTGCGTTCCAACACTTTGATAGTATTTTTGTTAACAGCCTTTGTGTCAAGACCAGAATAATTCCTTTTAATCTTTTTAATAAATTCAGAAAGAGGGATTTCTACTTGCTCATTTTGATGAGGTGCAGAGGATTCAAATTCACTGTCCACACTTCTTAGATAGGGCACTGCAGACACGAAGACATCTTCTGAATTCTCTGTTTTTCCACCGCTGGATGAATGAAACAGCGGCTGTTCAACTAGCTCTTCTTGATAATACATTAGCTGCCCCTTGGTACTATTAACAGCGGATAATATTTTTGGCCATTCTGTATTCATCCATTCTGCGGATTTAATTTTACTTAACTCTAAGGGATCACGATATACTTGGCAATGAATATCATCGCAAACAGGAGCTGAAGGGTGAGCAGGATTGCCCCCATCTCCAGAACGTATGATTTTTGACAACGAATAAGTTCGTGCAGCAACAGCTTGAGCTTTTAAAGCCTCCATTTCAAAACTCGATGGCATTTCCCCTGCAACCACACCTGCAACATAGTCCTCAAACTTAATTGACTCGGTAATCCCACTTGAATGCCGATAAACATTTATATATTCTGGTGCATCAATTGTCCCTTTTTTGAGGAGAGGCTGCTGAGGTTCTTCTTCATGATGAAATAAGCTTATTATAGTCAAGGGCAGTATAATTAAACAAAAAACCACCAGCAAGCTAATGATGATGGATGATTTCAATACTTGATATTTCATTTATTATCCCCCATTATGCCTGTCTATTTTATTACAGTATATGAGTGGTAAATGAAAATCATGTTATCTTCTATTGTGACGTATTTTTAGAGGGAGAAAAGGCAAAAAATTATGTCCTTACATAGAAAAAACACCAGTCTTTTGTAAGATTGGTGTTTTCAATGAATAGATAATTATTATTCCATTGCGGCTGCAGCTGCCTCTTCTGCCTTTTCTTCCAAGGCTTTTTTGTATTCTGCAAAAATAGCATCCTTAATTTTATTACGTGTTTCAGAAACTAGCGGATGTGCAATGTCTCTAAAATCACCTTCGCCCATCTTTCGGCTTGGCATAGCAATGAATAAGCCGTTTTGACCTTCAATGATTTTGATATCGTGGACCACGAACTCATCATCAAAAGTAACTGATACAACAGCTTTCATTTTGCCTTCTTCGTTCACTTTGCGTACTCTTACGTCAGTTATTCTCATACTGAAACCACCTTTCCTGCCCATCAATACTCCAAATACATTAAAAATGTATTTGGATAACCACATTATACAGTGACTAACATAATTTTACAAGTTATTTTTACAAAAAAGCAGACTATTCGGAGTCACATCTATTTTTCTGTTGTTTTCATCTACAGAATCCAGGAAAATAAGCGGGAAATAGTCTGAAATTTTCTTTTTTTGCGGCTCAATTGATGCAATCACAACCCCTATACCAACAATTTCTATTTCAAATTCCGATAACATTTCAATGATTCCTTTTACACTTCCACCTGCCCGCATGAAGTCATCAATGATAATTGCTTTAGTACCGGGGGTTACCGCCCTTTTAGATAATGACATTTTTTGGATTCGGTCTGAAGAGCCCGATATATAATTTATACTAACTGTTGAACCTTCTGAAATCTTACTTTCCCTGCGTACTACTACCAAAGGGAGGTTCAGCATGTGCGCAGTCATTAGAGCAACTGGTATGCCTTTAGTTTCAATGGTGACAACATAGTCGGCATTTTTATCCATGAACTTTCGTGCAAATATTTCCCCAGTACGTTTAGTGATATTGGAATCGAACATGATGTCAGAAGTATACAAAAATCCACTACCTAGAATACGATTGCTATCTTTTAGCTTTTCACAGATTTGGTTTAATAAATCCATTGCATCCTTATCGGATATATAGGGAACGAGCTTTACTCCGCCACTTGGACCGGCTGTTGTCTCTATTAGTCCGTTATCTATGCATTTGAGGATTTGCTTTGCGACTTGTATATCTTCGCTTATACTGGATTTTGCCGACTTAAACAAATCACAGAAATAACTCAAAGGATATAGTTTGTTAGGGTTCTCAGAAAGGATTCTTATGATAGCACCTATTCGCTCTGTTCGTTTCATCGGTAAAATCCTCCAATTGCATAGAATTATTATATGAGCTGATTTTATTCGTTTTTTGTTAAATTGTCAAATATGCCGCATTTTTTCTTATTATTTGTGGTATAATCCAGTGTATGTATGCATTTTTTAATTACGGAGGATCCTGATGCTTAACCTAAAAAATTTCAAGCATATTCACTGCATTGGTATAGGAGGAATCGGTCTGAGCGCCATTGCAGAAATATTTATCGCAAGAGGATACCAAGTGTCCGGGTCGGACATGAAGGAAAGCGACATTACAGATAAATTAATTAAAAAGGGTGTAGTTATTTATTTTGACCATAGTGAAAAAAATATAGAAGGTGCAGATCTAGTTGTATATTCTTCTGCTGTTTCACCTGATAATCCTGAGCGAGTCGCTGCTATGATAAGTGGCATCCCTGTAATATCAAGGGCTGAACTTCTTGGCATATTGATGAAGGAATATGAAAACAGCATTGCTATAGCAGGGACGCATGGAAAGACTACGACCACTTCAATGATTTCCTTGATTCTTGAGAACGCCTCTAAGGATCCTACGCTTATGATCGGCGGTCATCTGCAGGAAATCAACGGAAATGTAAAGATTGGAAACGGTCAGTACTTTGTTACTGAAGCCTGTGAATACATGGATAGCTTTCTGGAGCTTAATCCTAAGATAGAGATTATATTAAATATTGATTCAGATCATCTTGATTATTTTAAAGATATAGAACATATTGTAAAATCCTTCGATAAGTTTGCAAATTTGGTCCCTGAAGAAGGGACCGTGATCGCTTTTGATGCTAATCCTTTTGTGAAGAGTATTCTAAAAGATCTACGAAGTAAAGTAGTTACATTTGGCTTTAACGAGCAATGCGACTACTATGCGTCAGACATCGAGTTTAATTCATTTGGTATGCCATCCTTTAAAATCCATAATAACGGAGAAATTCTATGTACCGTGCAGCTTTCTATACCTGGAGAGCATAATATTGCAAATGCTCTTGCTGCCTTTGCTTGCTGTCACAGCTTAGGCATATCAGTTGATTCTATCACTGCAACACTGAATGCTTTTAAGGGAACTCAAAGGCGCTTCGATGTGATTGGCGTCACAAAGAATAATATCAAAATAGTCGATGATTACGCTCATCATCCTACAGAAATAAAAGCAACCCTTAAAGCAGCTCAGAACATACCTCACAATAAACTTTGGTGTCTTTTTCAACCGCATACCTATACCCGAACTCTGGCACTGTTTGATGAATTTGCCGAATCTTTCGACTCGGCAGATAAAATCATTATGTCAGAAATTTATGCTGCACGTGAAAAAAATATTTATAAGATCAGCTCCAAAGAATTGGTAAATGAGATCAAGCGGGTTAATCCAACAAAAGATGTTTATTATTTTGCAGACTTCGAGGAAATTGCCAACTTTGTTTTAAATAATGCCCAAAGCGAGGATCTTATTATCACAATGGGCGCAGGGGACATTTACAAGGTTGCGGAAATAATTTTAGAGAAAGATAGGCAGTAAATGCCTATTTTCCGTTTATTAACATATTATTTAGGCCAATGGATATTGGTTTTATACTTTTGTAATGAATATAACAATGGTATAATTAATGTGCTTACAGATTTGCTAACAGAATTTTATATTTAATATTTCATATTTCATAAAGTGGAAACCTAAAAAGGAGTGAGAATAATAATGAAAGAACTCACAGAATATGAAGAGCTTGAAAAAAAAAGATATGAAATTAATTTAAAGCATTTGGCAGCTGGAGTAAAATTTATTGATATAAAAGCAGCCTATATAGATGAAAGTGTTACTATCGGGAAAGGAACGAGGATATATCCCGGAGTTATACTTGAAGGAAACACAGAAATAGGGGAAAATTGTATAATAGGGCAAAATTCAAGAATCGTCAATTCTAAAATTGGAAATAATACTGAGGTTCAAAGTTCAGTTATTCTGGAAAGCAAGGTAGGTAATAATTCGACAGTTGGTCCGTTTGCTTATATGAGACCGAATAGTACCTTGGGAGATCACGTAAAACTAGGGGATTTTGTAGAAATTAAAAATTCTTCCATGGGCAACGGTTCAAAAGCATCTCATCTTACATATATTGGTGATTCCGATATTGGAGAAAATGTCAATTTAGGATGCGGAGTCGTATTTGTAAATTATGACGGTAAGGATAAGCATAGGTCAACTGTAAAGGACAACGCTTTTTTAGGTTGTAATGTAAACATCGTTTCTCCTGTGACAATAGAGGAGGGAGCGTACATAGCGGCAGGAACTACAGTGACTAGCGACGTTCCGAGTGGGGCGCTTTGTATTGGGAGAGTTAGAGAAAAGAAAATCGATGGCTGGACAGCCAAAAGGGGCTTACTAAATAAAAAGAAGAAATGATCAGGCATATAATTATCAAGAAAGAGGTGTAGTAATGAAGAACGGGGCCTTCACAGATTTTAAAATTTTTACTGGGAACTCCAATCATGAATTAGCAGAAGAGATCGCATCTATAATGGGAAAACCATTGGGAAAAGCAACAGTTAGTAAATTCCGCGATGGTGAAATATCTGTAAGCCTGTGGGAAACGGTAAGAGGGGTTGATGTTTACATAGTTCAATCGACTTGTAATCCCGTTAATGACAGCCTAATGGAGCTTCTAATAATGATTGATGCAATGAAAAGAGCTTCTGCCGGAAGAATTAATGCGGTTATCCCCTATTACGGATATGCAAGACAAGACAGAAAAGCAAAAGCGAGAGATCCAATTACAGCAAAGCTCGTAGCGGACCTTCTCAGCCGTGCAGGAGCGGACAGGATTGTTACAATGGACTTGCATGCTCCCCAGATCCAGGGATATTTCGATATTCCTGTAGATCATTTTCTTGGGATTCCGATTTTGGTCAAGTACTTTAGGGAAATGAGACTGGATGATCTGGTTATCGTTTCTCCGGATCATGGGAGTGTAACTAGAGCAAGAAATATGGCTCATCCGCTGGATGCCCCGATCGCCATTGTGGATAAGAGAAGACCCAAGGCCAATGTTTCAGAAATCATGAACGTAATTGGTGATATCGAAGATAAGAATGTAATACTAGTTGACGATATGATTGATACTGCCGGAACCATAACAAATGCTGCGAACGCTTTGAAAAGCATGGGTGCAAAAGAAGTTTATGCATGTGCAACTCATCCTGTTTTGTCCTCTCCAGCCATAGAAAGGATACAAGAATCTGAAATCAAGGAAATGGTTTTACTTAATACAATTCCGGTGCCTGAGGAAAAAAGAATAGATAAAATTAAGCTGCTGTCAGTAGCACCTCTATTTGCAGAGGCCATGATACGAATCTTCACAAACGATTCTATAAGCAGGCTGTTTGACTAGCAGTGGAAATCTATAAAATGACAGCAATCTATGAGGAGATATAATGTATATCATTGCGGGTCTGGGAAATCCTGGAAAGAAGTATGAAAACACAAAACACAACGTAGGTTTTATTACGTTAGACTTATTGGCTAAAAAACATGATATAAAAATCAATAAAATAAAGCATAAAGCACTGGTCGGGGAGGGAATAATCTCCGGCCAGAAATTGCTGCTCGTAAAACCTCAGACCTATATGAACCTTTCAGGAAACAGTATAAGAGAAGTAATGAATTATTATAACGCGGACCTGGATAAGTTGGTGGTGATTTACGACGATGTGGACATTCCCATGGGTGGATTGCGGATAAGGAAAAAAGGCAGTGCTGGTACCCATAATGGAATGCGGTCAATTATATACGATTTGCAAACTGATGAAT
The DNA here is from genome assembly GCA_012838265.1 of Clostridiales bacterium. Taxonomy (GTDB): domain Bacteria; phylum Bacillota; class Clostridia; order Peptostreptococcales; family Anaerovoracaceae; genus Anoxybacterium. Next base: position 6,067 of record DUPP01000222.1, on the reverse strand, counting down.
TTGCAAGAATCAGAATTGGAATAGGCGGGGAACGAAAGATGTCTCTGGCAGGCTATGTCCTAGGAGGCTTCAATAAAGATGAAAAAGAACTGATACAAAATGCAGTGGAAAGAGCAGTATTAGCTGTTGAGTGTCTGCTCGAAAAAGGAATAGATGCGGCAATGAACGAATACAATATAACGAGGCCAGCATGTCCTCCACCTCGTTGAAACGCGCTGATATAAAAAAATTTTCTCCAATCGAAAAATTTTCTATGGTTGCGTTATAATACATCTGCTGAAGAGGAAGCAAATAAAGATGAGTGACAATGTCAGAGGCGGAAAGTTTAATGAAATAAAAGCTCTGGCACGTTTGACCAAGGGCAAGGTTAATTTAACAGGGATTTCAGAAGGACGGGCAATGCCTGTTGCATCGCTGATTATTAATGAAAGAGGCGGACAATGTATTATCATTACCTCGTCTTATTCAAGAGCGAAAAGATTGGCAGAGGACCTGTCTTTTTTTGTTGATCATAAAATTTATGTTATTCCTGAAGAGGAGCAGCTTTTCTTAAAATATGAAGCTAAGAGCCACGGCATCTTAGAAGAAAGACTGTCAGCACTTAAAGCACTTTTAACAGGGGAAAGTTGTGTTGTAGTTACTTCGATATTAGGAGCAGTCAAGAAACTTGCGCCTCATAGAATCTTTGAAGGAAATACTGCTCGCTTCGCTTTGGGTGATGAGGTGGATTACGATGAAATTAAACGGAAATTCACTTTTATGGGATATGAGCGGGTAGAATTCGTTGAATCTAAAGGACAGTACAGCATACGGGGTGGTATAGTAGATATTTTCCCTGCTGATTCGGAATATCCATACCGAATCGAATTTTTTGGTACGGAAGTAGATTCTATAAGAACATTTGATCCATTAACCCAGCGCTCCATCGATAACCTAAAAACAATAGAAGTTTATCCTGCTGAGCAGATGGTACAGGAAGACGATCTATTCAGGCGAGCTGCAGAAAAACTTGAAAAAGCATATAATAGTCATGCCAAAAAACTTGCAGATCCTCAACGGATGAAGCTGCTTCAAAGGAAACAGCAGCTGTTAAGCTTTATTGAAAATACGACTAACATTCAGTTATTAGAAAACTATATACATTATTTCTATGATGACACGGAATATCTGTGGGATTATATGAATCCTGAAGGTATTATCATGCTCGATGATCCGGACCGAATAAGAGTAGTATTAGAATTGAGGGAGAAGGAAGATAAAGAAGAATATAAAGTAATCCTTGAGAGAGGTGAAGCAGTTCCTAAAGATCATAAATCATTCCCATCGAGTGCAGATTTAGAAAACTTATATAAGCAAAATCTGATATTCTTGTTTACCCCTTTTCAAAAACAATTAAAAGGGTTGGAGAGTTTGGACTTCAATATTAGTGTTTCATCAAAACAGTCTCCCGTTTTTAATGGTAGAATGGATTTTCTGGAAACAGAATTGAAAGGTTATTTAAAACGAGGTTATGATATCACTATTGTATGCTCCACAGATGAAAGAATTGAAAACTTGCGGCACTTTGTACAGCACATTGACTTGACAGATAAAATTAAGCTTTCAAAAGGCAGTCTGACATCTGGAATAGAATATCCTGAGGAAAAACTAGTTTATCTTTGGGATGGCGATATATTTACAACACAAAAACACAGAAAACAAAAGAAAAGCGATAAAAAAGGAAAGCCTATAAAAACTTTTACGGATATCCGTAAAGGCGATTACGTTGTTCATGAAAATCATGGAATAGGAAAATTTATCGGCATAGAGCAGCTTATCATACAGAATGTAAAGAAAGATTATTTGAAAATAAAATATGCAGGCGAAGATATGCTTTACGTTCCTGTAGAACAGATGGATATGATCCAGAAGTATGTGGGAGCTGATGGTGCGACGCCAAGGGTTAATAAGCTTTCCAGCGGAGAATGGAAAAAGGTTAAATCTAAGGCTAAGGCAGCCATCGCTAATATGGCGAAAGAGCTTTTGGAGATTTCTGCTGAACGTAAGAAAAGAGGCGGGTATGCGTTTGGTTCTGATACTATTTGGCAAGGTGAATTTGAGGATATGTTTCCTTATGAGGAGACAGAAGACCAGCTACGGTGCATAAAGGAAATAAAATCTGACATGGAAAGGCCAATACCCATGGAGCGCCTGCTTTGTGGTGATGTAGGATATGGAAAAACAGAGGTTGCAGCACGAGCAATATTTAAATGCATTGCAGATGGAAAGCAAGCTGCCGTTTTGGTTCCTACAACGATACTTGCATACCAGCATTATAATACCTTCAAAGATCGAATCGAGAAGTTCCCTTTCAAAGTTGAGATGCTGAGTAGATTTCGTAATGAAAAGCAACAGGCTGTAATTATCGAGGAAGTAAAAAAAGGTAATATAGATGTACTTATAGGAACCCATAGAATGCTCTCAAAGGATGTTGAGTTTAATGATTTGGGTCTTCTGGTAATCGATGAAGAGCAACGGTTTGGGGTACAGCATAAAGAAGCTATTAAAAAGCTAAAAAAGGAAGTAGATGTACTGACTTTGACCGCCACGCCAATCCCAAGAACTCTGCATATGTCTCTCATAGGGATTAAGGATATGAGCTTAATTGAGGAGCCCCCCGAGGAAAGATACCCGGTCCAGACTTACGTTTTAGAACAGGATGATGAAATAATAAAAGATGTAATACTAAGAGAGCTGGATAGAGACGGTCAGGTTTATGTGGTGTACAACCGTGTCAAGGGAATTTATAAAATTGCGGCACATATAGCTCAGCTTGTACCGGAAGCAACAGTTGCGGTGGGTCATGGGCAAATGAATGAAAAGATGCTCGAGGATGTGATGATCGATTTTGTGAATCACGAAAGTAATATATTGGTTTCAACCACGATCATAGAGTCGGGTATCGACATTCCTAATGTTAATACTATTATTATACTGGATGCAGATCGTTTTGGACTTTCTCAGCTATATCAGCTTAGAGGCAGGGTAGGACGCTCAAACAGAATGGCTTATGCTTACCTATTTTACCAAAAGGATAAGGTGCTGAGCGAGCTAGCTGAAAAAAGGCTGAAAGCTATTAAGGAATTTACTGAATTCGGCGCTGGATTTCACATTGCGATGCGGGATCTGGAAATACGTGGTGCTGGAAACCTTTTGGGAACAGAGCAACATGGACATATTATGAATATTGGATACGAGCTTTATTGTAAGCTAGTAGATGATGCTGTAAGAGCCCTTGGGGGAGAAATAGTTAATCCTGATAGAGTGGAAACATCCATTGAGATTGATGTTCCGGCTTATATTCCTGCCACTTATGTATCCGACGAATTGCTCAAGCTTCAGATGTACAAGAAAATTGCAGCTATTAGGGATAGCGGCGACAAAGAAGAAATAATCGATGAGCTGATTGACAGATTTGGAGAAATTCCACAGGAGACATTGAATTTGGTGGATGTCTCTCATATTAGAGCTATGGCTGAAGCCTTAGGAATATCAAGGATCTACGAAGAATCCCAGAGGGTGGTATTTGAGTTTTTTGAGAATAGCAAGCTTACACCAAAGCGGATATCTGGCTTATTAGAAGAATACGGGATGGGTCTCCTGATCCATGCAGGAACAAAGCCATTTATTAAATACAGCTTTTCTAAAAAAAATAAACTTAATCAAATTATCATATTCTTAAATAAATTTATGGTATAATTTTTTTATACATGTAGCGGTTGAGACGCAAAACCAGGTAATAAGGAGAATAAACGAATGAAAAAGTTAATAGCAATAATGCTAATGATCATATTGGTCATAAGCTTAACGGCATGCGGTAGTAATGAAGAGCTCGCAAAGGTTGGAGAAAAAACAATCACTGAAAAGGAGCTTGATAAATATCTGGAGTGGGCAGCATTTATTCAAGGCATCGATTTAACAAAGATTACAGATGAAGGTATGAAAGTAATAAAATCTCAAATGCTTGAAGATATGATATCCGTTGAAATAATAAAGAAGCATTATGCGGGTAAAGAGGATGAGGTTTTGCCTGAGAATATAGAAGAAGATACAAATACCTTTATAGATGAAGCCAAAAAAATGGATGGAGTCAAACAATTTTTGAAAGAAAAAGATATTACTGATGATATATTGACTGAATTCTTCCGTAATCAATACTTCACATTAGCTTATTTCGAAGAAATTGAGGCAGAGATGACAACGTTGGAAGAGGATTCGCTTGCTTATTATGAATCAAATAAAGAAGACTATAAAATAGATGAAGTAACAGCAAGTCATATTCTGGTAAAAGAAGAAGATTTGGCAAAAGAAATTCTGCAGAAACTGGAGACCGGCGAAAAGTTTGAAGACCTTGCTGCACAGTACGGCACAGATGGGACGAAAGATTATGGCGGCAGTCTTGGAACATTCGGCAGGGGTAAAATGGTTAAGGAATTTGAAGAAGCCGCATTTGCCCTTCAGCCTGGTGAAATAAGTGATGTGGTTAAAACCCAGTTTGGATATCACATTATTATGGTTTCAGATAAGAAACAAGGATACAAACCATATGATGATGTGAAAGAGTCTATAAAATCAACATTGGTAGGACAGGAAGCGCAAAAGCGCATTCAGAATCTTAAGGATGAATTGAATGTAGAGTATTTGACCGACGAATATCCTTATGAATCGGCATAAATATACTGCGATATTTCATAAACCCACTGTAGGTTCAAGGACTGTCAGCGTATTATTGAAAGTATTAAGGTTAACATCTGCACCGATGGGAATTGCCATTTTATAGTAGCCGTGCCCGGAAGCAAGATTCGTCATTAGCGGTTTACCTATAGGAACCATTACTTCATTTATTAAATTCTCATAGGTTTTACCATAAGAAGGAATACAATTCGAACATTCACCCATGATAATTCCGGCACAGTCATTAAATTTTCCTGCATTCATTAAATGAGTAATGAGCCTGTATACCCGGCTTATAGGCTCGTGAGTTTCTTCAATAAAGAGAATTTTTCCTCTGGTGTCGACTTCAAAAGGTGTCCCAAGTGTGTCAACAAATGATGTGAGGTTACCTCCAACTATCGGGCCAGTAACGTCACCCTGAACTCTGCTTACAAGTGGGATTCCGGGAGGGTTTTCGAGCAACCTGGGAGATGTGATGGTTGAAGTAGCTGTAAAGAACTGATCGAAATTATATGCGGGTGTGGTTGACCTGAAATCCAATAGAAGCAGGCTGTGGAAGGTAATCAGATTTGCCCATATGTAAAGGACATTTAATAATACTGTGATATCGCTGTATCCCGTTATAATTTTAGGATTTTGATTTATAACAGGGTAATCAAGATATTGAAGGATGTCAGCAACACCAGTACCACCTCTTGAAGGAATTATAGCTCTTACTTCCGGGTCCTCAAACATTCTCATCAGATCGGCTGCTCTCTGCTGTGGTGTAGCTGATACAAAACCCATGCTTGAATATGTATATTCGCCTATAACAACGTTAAATCCTAAATTTTCGAGAAACTGAATTCTAGCATTTATGGTTTCTGCATCCCGCGGGCTTCCAAGGGTCACGACTCCAACAGTGTCTCCTGCACGTAAAATAGGTGGTCTGATAGCCATTTATTATCGCCTCCAATATTATTATCACTCGGTTGTATCGATTCAGTATATGAGAATGTAAACAAAAATAGTTACAAAACGTTGGTAATAATAGCCAAATACTAACTGGTAATTACAGCTAAATACTAAAATGAAGGATGCCAATCCACCTTTAATGTGTGGATTGGCATCTTTATTTTTTATTATATAGAGGTATATCGTATTTAATAGATATAATATGGAAATTCTGGGTATTAAACATCTATTTAGATATCGAGATCAATATTTGAGATTAATTATCAGCATAACACCTTAGCGAACAAAATAAATGTTTTGTTATCTTCATTTAAAAATACGAGTAGTATAGGAAGAATGTTTTATATGGCAGAAGAATATTGACATATGTCGCAAATAAAAAAATATAGGGATTAATATT
>DUPP01000221.1 GCA_012838265.1 Clostridiales bacterium | reverse complement strand
ATGATTGCAATAGATCACAGGATATATTCTGCCTTGGAGCTACTGAGGGGACTCGAACCCCTGACCTGCTGATTACGAATCAGCTGCTCTACCAGCTGAGCCACAGTAGCATTTTCAATACTTTCAGTTATTTATGTCGTTTTAATTTAACCACAGAATGGTTCGAACTTTTATGATATTACCACTTCTAATTTTAATTGTCAATGTAATCAAATTCCAAAGTTATGGCAATCAAAAGGAGACAGGTTTTAATCTGCCTCCAAGGAAAAAATTAGTTAAGAAAATCACTTGTTAGAGTATAAGGGATGATTAAATTATCAACCCTTGTCATAGTTTTTTATTAATTAGTAAGATATGTTTTTACTAAACTTATGCTTCTATTTCCTGCTTCATCTATAGCTCTGACTCTAAAGGTATATTTTGTATCTTCAGCTAATCCGCTGATATTAACGTTGTTTATATCACCATCTACTGTTTTTATCAAAACACCATCCTGATAAATTTTATAATTTTTTATACCTTCATTATCCTCTGCATCAGGCCATACAAGCGTAACAATACCAGATTCAGACTGGCTTATAGTAAGGATTGATCCGTTTGGCCAAGTTGGAGCGATAGTATCTTCTTTATCCTCTTTTAGCGTTGTAACAGTTACTGATGGTCCGTTTTTACTCCAGTTCCCTGCTTCATCCTTTGCTTCCACAGTGAAAGTGTATTTTTCATTCTCTTCCAACCCTTTTACGGTCACTTTTCTGTCAGATACAAATATTGCCATATCATTGCCATCAAGCTCATAGAGCACCTTATATCCAACAACCTCAACATCATCGTTTGCAGCAGACCATTTCAAATCCACACTGGTCGAGCGAATTGCAGTTGCAGTTACATAGGCATCTTTATCCCAATCCGGGGCAGTTTTATCACCAGTTTCATTTTCTTCTTTATCCTCTAGAATCTTTTCTATAATTGCAGCTATATGAGCTCTGCTTAGCAGTTTGTTAGGATTAAAGTTTCCATCTGGATATCCCTTGATGTAACCCTTTTCATAAAGAGCCAGAAGGTATCCAAAATCCTCGTCATTAAGAAGTCTCAAATCCTTAAATGGATTTCTTTTGAAGTCTGTAACTGGCTCGAGTTCCAATGCTTTTGCTATTGCCACACATGCATTCAGTCTGTCCACTTGAACATGAGAATTGAATCTTTTTAGATTGAAATATTTTTTGTGGACTCCCTTTTTCACAGCCTTTTTTGCCCACTTTGGAACCTTGGAATAATTCTCATCATCATCCCAATCGTCATCCCAATCATCATCATTGTTTTTTCGAAGATCAAGAAGACGATCGATTATAACCGCTAATTCAGCTTGTGTAAGTACTCTTTCAGGTTTGAATGTTCCGTCTGAGTATCCGACAATAATTCCCCAGTAATTCATCTTTTCAGCAGTCTGTTTACACCAATGGTTTTTCATATCACTGAATTTTTTATACTGTCCATGTCCTTTGCCTTTTCCAGGATCTGCAAATGCTGTCCCTGCAAACAAAGTCATTGTCATTGCAATTGCCACTATAATCGATATTACTTTTTTCATAAAAAAACCTCCCATTATACGCCTTTAATTTTCTATTAATTAGATTCTCCTTGCTTTCTAATTTTTTTGGGGTGATAAGGGTAAATGGATAGTTTTTCTAATTACTTTACAACATCATAAGAACATCCTTCGAAGCTCAAATCAAAACAGCATATGCTTTTATAAAGACAATATCTACATGCCGTCTCATCTTTAACCTTTTTAGGTTTGATATCAACGGAGCCTTCTGAAAGCTCGAAGCATAATTCCTTTACTTTATTATTAACAGAATCGATAAGTTCCCAAAATTCCTCTTCAGTTAAAATTTTTCTGTCCGTAGTCCCGACATAGCCATCTTTCGTCTTCTTGACAGGCAGTATATCAGAATGACCTGAGAACTCGCCAGCAATGCTTTCAATAACACCCTGATCGTCAATAACAACACCATCCAATTTAAAGCACTTCTTACGTTCTGACTTTACTTTTTCTGAATAGTCCTCTTCTGGCATCCTAGTGACATCTATTAATGGTTCAGCTATTTCAAAGTAGAATACCCCTGCGGGTTTGTAAGTATTATCTTTATTCATTTCAAGAGAACCTGTTCCCAAAGCTGCTCTCAAATAGAGCATAAGCTGCAATTTCCAACCACTCTTTGCTTCATCTGCATCAAACTTTTCTTTCCCCGATTTATAGTCAATGATCTTGATATAACGACTATTTGAATCTTTTATGTCTTGAAGTACATCTACCCTGTCAATCTTTCCTTCTATAAATACAGTCTGATCTCCCAGCTTGACTTCTATTGGGGGAAACTGTTTTCCGACAGCTTTTCCAAATTCGCTTTCAAAAAAAATATTCTTAATTTGCCCGCTCCTGACATGCTCTATTAAAGCCCATGCTGCCTCGCCGCTTACTTTTTTCATACGCTGTTGCCGGTATAATTCCTCTTCACCCTGTACTAAGACCCCGTCTCTATACTCCACGGCCGCTTCTTCTATAAAGCCGTCTATCAGCTGTTGGCACTGTTCTCTGGTAATTTTCATCCATGGGGAGTCCGGATCTGTAATTTCCATTCCGGGTATAGACAGGGTTTCGGATAGCTTCATGAAGCATTGATGATAGACATCTCCTATCTCTCTTCCAGCAATTTCAAAAATTCTTCTTTCGTCCGGCTTCAAGCCATAATTAATAAAGTGAGAAAAAGGACATCGTGAGAATCGTTCCAGACGGGATGGACTTAATGAAAGCACGAAAGATGGATCCCTTTTATATAGCTTCCAAACCATATCTTTCTTTATCTTTTCCTGCTTATTATCAAAGAAAAGTCCTTCCCTCACCGCTTTTATTGGTATTGGCAAATGATTCAGGTACCACTTATACACTGCCCTCCATTTCTCGTCAAGCGGATTGCCATCAATAGCATTGCGAAATGCTTCCGTCATATGTTTCAATGTACTGCCGGGCGCCTCTATCAGAAACAAAGGATCTCCAGCATTCAAAATATCTTTCGATACCTTTAAGTCTGGGAAGATCTTTCTGATTTTGTCAAACAAAATAGATTGCTTGCTTTCCCTGCCTTCAAGATCTGATGTGGAATAGCTCATCCAAAGACATAAGGTCGGCTTAGAAAGGGTTTTATAAATTGCTAGTTTTTCTTCTTTTATTCTGAGATCATCGATCTTGCAGATTTCTATTCCTTTGTTATAAAGTACAGTTTTTTCATCCTCATTCAGCAGACTTTCAGACTCCGCAGCTGTAGGCAGCAGCCCATCGTTTGCTCCGATAATAATCAATGCCTTTACTTTTCCCGTCCTGGTTCTTTGCATGGTGCCAACGAGAATCTGATCTACAGCAGGCGGCAAGAGACCAATTTCTACAGCTTCTAACCCAGATTTCAGTATGATTACATATTCTTCAGGAGACATCAGTTCTTCTCCTATCAATTCCACAAGCTGGTCAAAAATTGCAACTATGACACCCCAAATCTGAGCTGCCTCCTCTGCATATTCTAATTGCCCCTCTTTTACAAGATATTCAATCAAACTTTCTATTCTTTCAGGCAGCTTTGCATTTTCTTTCAGAAAATCATATATTGCTTCAGTCTTTTGGCGTACCGTTCCAGCTTGCATGAATTCCTTTTCAAAAACGGCAACATAATCATACACTCGCCTTCTGATATCATTTACCCTTAATAAATTGTCTTCACCTTCTGCTTTTATACCATAGGTAAAATCTTTCTTCCAATGGTTACCTTTAATACGGTATTTTATGACATAGTTTTCTAAATCCTCGCATTCCTCAGGACTAATTGGTGTTAGGTTTGTTTTCAGCATCCTGAAAATATCTTCATAACGCCAACCCTTTACAGTAATATCTAAAAGTGATGCGAGGAACTCCACAGATGGATGGTGAAGTATATCGCGTTTTTTGTCTAAAAATGCTGTAATGCCATAATCAGCAAATACCCTCTTTATAATGGAAGCCCTCGCCTCCATATCATTGCAAACAACGAGAATATCTCTATAACGCAAACCCTCATCTCTGATTAATTGGGTTATTTTTGCTGCAGCACTTTCTGCTTCTGAATAAAAGTTTGCTGCCTGGCACAATGTTATCGAGTTTCCTGCTTCAGCCTGACGATACGGCTGAGCAAAGATTTCATGTTCTAAATGAGCTAAAGCTTCTGCTTTCTCCTCCTCCAGCTTACCACAGTACTTATCTTTTTCCGTTCTGTCAAAATCATATGTAATGCAGCTTTTTCCGATATATTGTTCCTCGTATTTGATACCGTTTTTTTCTGAGATGAACTTTAGTTTTTTCATCAGGTTTCTGGTCAAATCGAACAGGTCATAATCTCTGCTCTTAAATGGTTTTCCTTCATTATTCAATTCGTATTCACGGTCAGCTGTAAGCATAATATTAACTTCTTTTGCTGTCAGCATAAGTTGTTCAACGATATTAAGTGTTTTTGGAGTTAGATAATCAAATCCGCTAATCCAAATCACCGCATTTTGAATAACTTTGGAGTGCTTGATTTTTTCAATAAAAAGATTCAGATAATCCTCCGTATCAAGGTATTTCCCTGTAATAAGTTCCTCATACTTAACATATATTTTATGTATATCCTTTAATTTTTTGTTTAGTATAGGATTCTCTCCTGTTTCTTCTAATATCCTTTGAAGATCTTCCGGATAAGTGTTGAACTGTTTCATTTCGGAAATCAAATTATTTGTCATCTCAATAAAAGATGTCTTTTGATTCATCCCGCTATAAACCTCCAGGCGATCGTTTTCCTCTGTCAATATCTTTGTCAGCAGCATATGCCTTCCATATTTATCAATGGTTGTTCGATTGGTACCGCCTGTCTCTGAGAGGACTTTTAAACCAAGCCGCGATTGACTCATCACTTCCAGATCTATAAGACCTTTATCACCTAAATATTCAAAAGCATTCCGTTCTGCCTGCAAGGTAAATTGATCAGGTACCAACATCAAAATTTTTTGATGGTTATTGTCGCCAGTTTGATTCAGTACCTCACCAATTTTCCCGTATAAAAATTTGTCCTTATCAATATTTTCCCTCGCGTAGTATATATGCAGCATGGCTTCCTCTTTTCTAATTTTCTGATGCTCAGCTTCACTAAATTAATAAAAATATTATAACGCATCTATGGAAAGTTTTCGACTGCAGAAAATTTTCATGTTCATTATTCACATCTAAACTGCTGCAATGTAATATCCTTTTAAATTATGGTCTATTATGATATCATTAATATGAAATTTCTATTTTAATTTTTAAACACTCACAATGTTCTGGCTAATTGAGGTGTTATATGAAAGCTGAAAATGAACAGGTTTACGAACTGCAGTCCACAGCATCTTATCTGAACCAATATAATCAATTAAAACCTTATGCATATCAGGTTCTTTTTGAGCAGATGGCCGAGCGTCACCTT
>DUPP01000220.1 GCA_012838265.1 Clostridiales bacterium | reverse complement strand
TCTCTGCTGGAACAGGGAAGAATAATTACTGCGCAACGTACTCAGGAGGAGAGTCTGAAATGGCACATGGAATCAATATTTATTCAGAAATTGGAAAGCTGAATCGGGTAATGCTGCATCGGATGGGACTTGAACTGGAAGCTTTGGTACCGGACAATTTTGAGAGGTTGCTGTTTGATGAAATTCCGTATCTCAAGGTGGCACAGTATGAACACGATTGCTTTGCAAATGTACTAAAAGAAAACGGAATAAAGGTACATTATTTTACAGATGAAGTGGCAAAATCCATTAAAAATGAAAATATAAGAAAAGAATTTGTTAAAGAATTCATCAGGGATAGTGATGTTCATTCTAACTATATTGCAGAGACGATCGAACAATATTTGCTGAAACTGCCATTGGAAACCATGGTAGATACCATTATTGCAGGAATCAAGAAAGCTGATCTTAAGATTAACAAAATTGATTCCCTGGGGGATTTTGTAAACAAAGATTATCCGTATTACACTGACCCCATGCCTAATCTGTATTTCATGAGAGATCCAGGTACATTTATAGGAAACACTGTTAACATAAATTGTATGAAAAGTAAGGCCCGTAAAAGGGAATCACTGATGTTTAAATATATCTCCTTGTACAATAAGGAGCTCGTCCCAGAGGGTACTGATATAAATGTATTTGAAGGGGGCAATTTCATAGAGGGGGGAGATATTCTGGTTTTATCAGAAGAGATTATTGCCGTTGGCATCAGCCAGAGGACCTCTGCTTATGCAATAGAAACTTTGGCGGAAAAGCTCCTGAATCAAAATAATACTTTTAAGAAAATTCTTGTTTTAGATATACCAAAACGACGGGCATTCATGCACCTTGATACAGTGTTTACTATGGTGGATCATGATAAGTTTACGATACACCCTGAGATTGAAGGTTCTTTAAATATTTATGAGGTCACTTTGGGAAAGAGCGGATGCTCTCAGTTCTGCAGCAGCGCATACAGTTTAGAAGACGCATTGAAAAATGAACTTAAGCTCCCTGCAGTTCAGATGATCAGATGCGGGGGAACGGATATAGTTGCAGCCCAAAGGGAGCAATGGAATGATGCATCTAACACCTTCGCAATTGCTCCGGGCGTTGTGATAACATATGAAAGAAACAGTATTACCAATGAGTTGCTTGATAAATCCAATGTGAAAGTAATTGCTATCCCAAGCTCTGAGCTTTCCAGGGGCAGAGGGGGTCCAAGATGTATGAGCATGCCGATTCACCGAGACCATATCAATTGAATGACTGCAAAGTCGATTTTAACTAATAGAGGAGAATATATGAGTAAAGAAAAAATAGTTATCGCACTCGGAGGGAATGCCCTTCAGACTGCTGGAATGCCTCCTACCGCTGAATGTCAGCTGGAGGTGGTCAAAAAGACTTGTGAGTATATTGCTAAGATTGTAGAAAATGATTACCAGATTGCTCTTGTTCATGGTAACGGACCTCAAGTAGGCAGAATACTTTTAGCATTTGAAACTGCAAAAGATGTGACTCCGCCAATGCCATTTGACGTATGCGGAGCTATGAGTCAAGGATATATTGGCTACCATCTTCAGCAAGGTATGCATCAAGCATTAATGAAGATAAACAGAGATATTTCTGTATTAACAGTTGTAACTCAGATGGTTGTAGACAAGAACGATCCTGGATTTAATAACCCGACAAAACCTATAGGTCCCTTCTACAGTGAGGAGGAAGCGAAGAAAATCGCTGAGGAAAAAAATTATGTCATGAAAGAAGATGCGGGTCGCGGCTGGCGCCGAGTTGTAGCCTCTCCGATTCCCCAAAAAATAGTTGAGATTGACACCATAAAAAGTCTTTGGGGTTCAGCTATTGTAGTTTCATCTGGAGGCGGAGGCATACCGGTTATTGAAAATGAAGACGGAACTTATGAAGGCATTGAAGCAGTGATCGACAAGGATTATGCAGCGGAGCTTTTGGCTGAGCAGGTTGAAGCTGACAAGCTGTTGATTCTTACGGAGGTTGAAAAAGTATCTCTTAACTATAACAAACCGGATCAGGTAGATTTGGACAAACTGACAGTAGCAGAAGCAGAGCGTTACATAGCAGAAAATCATTTTGCTCCAGGCAGTATGCTTCCAAAGGTTAAGGCAGCAGTTAAATTTGCAAAGTCAGGAGAAGGGAAAACAGCGGTTATAACTTCCCTTTATAAAGCGATTGAAGCACTCGAAGGAAAAACCGGAACTCACATTACGGCGTAGAAGGTTATCATTTTGTTCTTCTCAGTATCAATCTTCTTAGTATCAATGTAATAAGTCCAGTTTTTTCATGAGAAGAACCTTTATTATACCTGCAATTGGAACTGCTAGAACCATTCCAAGAATTCCAGCGTAATAACCGCCAACGGTTACTGATATCAAAACGAACAGTGGATGAAGGCCTACTGTAGATCCAACTATTCTTGGGTATAGAATGTTTGCATCTATTTGCTGTACAATGATCATTGCAAGTGTCGCAAAAAATGCCTGGCTGAGTCCTTCTGTAATTAAGCCTACTAAAGCAGCCGGAATAATGCTGATGATTGGACCGAAATACGGAATTATATTGCATATGCCTGCAAAGGACCCTAAGAATACGGCGAACTCAAGACCTATGATGGAAAATGTGATAGAAGACAGTATAGCTATGAGCAAAGCATCTAACAGTTGACCTCTCAAAAATTGTGAGACAACTTTATTAATATCTCTCAGAGTCTCTGTGACTATTGCATTAGCCCTCATGGGAAGAATAACATGGAGAGTCTTTCTCCATAACCGGATAAAAAAAGCCTTGTCTTTGAGAAGATAGATGCTCACCACTATTCCCAAGACGATACTCAGTAAGCTTCCACCTAAGTTTGTAATA
>DUPP01000219.1 GCA_012838265.1 Clostridiales bacterium | reverse complement strand
TATGCACTGAAAACTAAAATATTCAAAAAACAATCCAACGATGGGGTCACCGTTGGATTAAAATAAATTTATTTATTTTATTTTACTTGAGAACTCTACACCACAACATTTGACATAGAGCCTTTATTTCTATATCTATTTTTGAACACAAAAAAACCGCCAAAGGGAATTCTCCCCCCTGACGGTTGGCGCTTGCGATAAGCAAACTTTGTAATTGTAAACAAACTCGTGTGTAATGAAACAATAAATTATCTCTTTGAGAACTGTGAAGCACGACGTGCTTTCTTGAGTCCGTATTTTTTTCTTTCCTTCATTCTCGAATCTCTAGTTAAGAAACCTGCCGCCTTAAGAGGTGGTCTGTATGTTTCTCTGTCTGAAGAAGCAAGAGCTCTCGAAATTCCATGTCGTAATGCTCCAGCCTGTCCTGTGGTTCCGCCTCCTGTTACAGTAGCGATTACGTCAAACTTGCCTTCTGCTCCGGCAACCTCAAAAGGTCTTCTGACCTCTCTTTTTAGGATCTCCATTCCAAAATAATCATCGAGAGACTTTTTGTTTATTGTTATATTTCCTGTGCCAGGGATCAATCTAACTCTGGCAACGGAAGATTTTCTTCTACCTGTTCCGGTGTATTGAATTTTTGCCATTTACGATTTCTCCCCTTCCCTAAAAGTTCCATACTTCAGGTTTCTGAGCTGCGTGCTTGTGCTCTGGACCTGAGTAAACCTTAAGCTTCTTATACATCTGTCTGCCGAGTCTTCCTTTCGGCAACATGCCTTTTATTGCATGTTTGATAATTTCATTAGGCTTCTTTGCCTGCAGTTTTTCAAAATTGATTTCACGAAGTCCGCCTGGATACCCTGTATGTCTTCTGTAGATCTTATCCTGTCTTTTATTGCCTGTAACTTCAACCTTTTCGGCATTTATTATTATGACATAATCACCCGTATCAACATGCGGCGTGAAAATTGGCTTTTTCTTACCTCTTAATATAGAAGCTGCTTCACTTGCCAACCTACCAAGGGTCTTTCCCTCAGCATCAATAATATACCACTTTCTTTCAACTTCATGAGGTTTTGCAATAAATGATCTCATCCTAAAAACTCCTCATATTACTATTTTCTTTAACCAGAGCGTTTCACCCCACTCTAGTCATTCATTCGTATTTAATAAACCCGGGGCTAATGGATTTTTACACATAGTGCACAACTATTATAATACTGTGCCTTACTATTGTCAACCAAAAAATCATTCGTTTTTAAGGCTTTGTAAGGCAGAAAGGCGCATAGCTCTTCTTGCAGGTGAATAGCCCGCCAGAATCCCAATGGTAGTAGAAAACACAAGCGCACCTGCAGCAACCCACAAAGGAATGATTGAAACCGTTGTTCCTCCACCGCCAATTGATCCAAGTATCACAGACATGATACCGCTTAAAACAGTATTCATAAGTAAGGAAAGAATATAACTTATGATAATTCCTGCCACCCCACCAATAAATCCAATCATACCTGCTTCTAACAGAAACATTTTACGAATATCTTCAAGGTTTGCACCTATAACCTTCATGATTCCTATTTCTTTAGTTCTTTCATAAATGGACATTATCATGGTATTTGTAATTCCAAGAGCAGCGACCAGCAATGAAATGGCACCGATTCCACCCAAAATTCCCTGAATCATCCTCGCTGTCTCCTGCATAGATTTCAACCAATCATTTAGGCTGCTTGATTGGAAACCCATTTCGCGGATAGCATTGCTCACATCTTCCACATCGTTAATATTTCCTACATAAACCATCGCAGAATCATACCCTTTATTGTAAGCGATTTTCTCTTTCCTTGCCCTGGCTGCATCCTTCTCAATTGTTTCGACCCCCTCAAGGCTCATATATACATTATAGGATGACTCGTCATTGAGGTTTGCCAGAATTCCTACTCCCTTTGCCTTATACACAGGGTAATCGATCTTGTCCTCGTTACTGCTTTGACGCCCACGCTGATTCATACCATAAGAGGTATCTGCAGTCACGATCAATTTGCTGGTGATCACATCCACTTGGGCTTCTCCGCCCCAGGTACTGCCCCAGGTTTTCTTTGGGTTATAAAACCAACTAGGTACTTGGTTTCCGAAAACAACGTCAAATTTGTTGCCTGATTCAAGAAGTCTTCCTTCCTGAAGTTCATATCCCAATTTCTCCAGAATCTCTGGTTTCAGTCCTACTACAGAAGCCTGCGCAATATGTTTATCGATAGCAAAGGTAAGATACAGCTGTTTCCTGGGAGATACCGCCTCCACACCCTTTATATTTTCTATTGCTAAGAGTGCTTTATCATCTAGAATTCCGTCTGTTGCCTGGCCGTCCATCATTCCCATGTAACCGCCGCCTCTATAAACATCTATCAGATGTAAGTTCCCGTAGCTTTCGATCTGATCCTGAAAGCTGGCAGAAAGGCCAAATCCTATGGAAAGCATTACAATGATAGCGCAAGTTCCGACCACGACACCGGTAATCGCCAAAATTGTTCTCGTTTTTCTTCGCAGCAGATTTCGAAAAGCAAGGCTGATCAAATCACGATTATTCATTGATTTCCATCTCCTGTTGCATTTTCTTCCTTCTAAGTTTTTTCCATACAAAAATTCCTCCGCCGCATATCAGTATAAAAATTCCTTCAAGGATCCAGGGCAGCTTATTTGATTTATCGCCACCTTCTAGCTCTTCCGGCATCATGCCCCCTGGGTCAAAGACCGGCATTTCCTCCATCACCTGGAAGGAAAACGGCCTTTCAATAGTTTGCTCTTCACCCGAGGCATCCTCAAAAGTAAAGACTACTTTTCCATCCATCGTTCCAGCACTTCTTGGAATAAAGCTGAAATCATATGAATCGCTCGACCCACTTTCCATATTCCCGACAAAATAACTTGTGGACTCTGTCGTGTCGAAGTCACCTTCTGCACTCACACGCAAATTGTAGAGCGTAGTTTTTCCTGTATTATAAAATTCCATCGATACCCAGCTTTGCATCATCGCATATAGTTCAGGTGGCGCTATGATATCGCCCACCTCAAGCCTTGTATCTTGCAATACGGGAATAGAAATAATATCCTCAGCGGTAAACGTATTTCCAGAACTGTCTTCATAGGTCATATTTACATTCAGTGCAGTGGTTTTCTGTTCAGCAGTAGGCTTTACCGAAAGATGCAGGTACTGATCAATATGCTCCTTTTTCCCTAGCGTTTCAATGTAGAACGAATTGCTGCTATTCACTGGAATAAAGGTCCCATCCTCAGAGCTTATGGTAACCTTGATATTGGAAAGAGTATGGGACCCGCTGGTGTTATAAAGGCTTAGGCATAAAACAAACCTCTTTCCGGCTTGTACAAAAGTTCCTCCATAGTTATAGCTGTCAACCATAAGCTGAGGTGTTTTCGAACCTGATGTTCCACTTACATAAACATTGGCATATTGCACGACATCATCAACGCCAGCTGACGAACCTGAAGAAAGGGAAATTTTAATCGGATATGATCTTTCCTTCGCTCCATCTTCTGCAAATAGAGTAACAGAATATGCCTTACGACTATTCGCCGGTATTACAGGTTCTATGAAGGTGCTCCTTGTTTTATTCAAAAGACCATCAGGGATATCGACGTTGATATTCACATTTTTAAGATCCGCACTGTTATTATTATATACCTCGAAAGATAGTATGAATTCATCTTGTCCAATCACTTCGGATGGGACGCTAATATTTGTGATCTCCGCATTCTTGATAGAAGTCCCTGAACCTTTCACAGGAACGTAGAAGGTTTTTTCTATGCTGACTTCTTCATTCGAATAGCTTAAACCAGTCAGCCTTGCGGTAACCTCATAGGTTTTCGCTTTTGCTTCATTATCAACGGTAATCGGGAAACTAACCTCCCTGCTGCTACCAACTGATATATATCCCAGGTTTGCCGAATTGCTAGCATTATAAATTGATAATCCATCTGGTAGAATTAAACTCAATTCAGCATTTTTTACTATAGTATTTCCATTGTTATGGATTTCTATCGTTAAGGTATTGTCCTGTCCCGAATCAAATCCACTCTCTGGATTTATGTAATGTACCATGTCGAAAGCTGCCACATGATTGCTGCTGTTTCCGGGTGCAGCCAGCTTTTCTCTGATGCTGAATGATCCTAAAGATAAGTTTTCATGAACTGCTACACCATCATTTCTAAGAATGAGATTAAGGTATCTTGATCCAGTTGCAGCATGTTTACCTATATCTAAATAGAAGCTTACCGTTGTTTTTCCTCCCTTTGTCAATGTTGTAGAGCCCGTGATCCCTCCCGATACTGCGACATTGTTGGGTTTATCCACTTTTAGTTCTGCGCTGTTAAAGGTAAAGCTTGTATTGCTCATGTTTTCTATCTCAATGACCACGATAACATTTTCGTCACCCTGGACCGTTGAAGGCTTATTAATTAGTTTTGATTTTACATATGCTGTAGACGCATATGCAATATCCGTAATACCTAAATGATTACCAAAGATTTGGAAACCTGCTGCGATTACTGCTGCAAGCATTACAAGTAATATTCTTCTTTTTTTACTTCTCATCTTCATCCCCTCACACACCTTTTGATATTTTATTGTTTTCAATAGATAATATATTTCCGTCTTGTATTGTTACAATTCGATCTGCATAGCATGATACATCTTTATCATGAGTCACAAGAATCAAGGTTATATTGTGCTCCCTGACCTTTGACATCATTATTTCAATTACTTCCTTTGAGGTGTGGGAATCCAGGTTTCCCGTGGGTTCATCAGCAAAAATGATTTTCGGATTACCCACCAACGCTCTAGCGATTCCAACCCTTTGCTGCTGACCCCCGCTCATCTGTGAAGGCTTTCGGTTTTCATAACCTGCCAGTCCTACAGCTGCCAGCATTTCAGATGCCATATTATCCCTTTTCTTTTTCTCAACTCCCCTGAAAATCAGTGGCAAGCTAACGTTTTCAATCGCAGTAAACATCGGCAAGAGATGATATGACTGAAAGATAAAGCCGATATTCTTCTGCCTGAATAGAGTGACATTTTCCTCATTCAATGTATGTATGGGGATCCCTCCTATAATAATCTCTCCCTTTGTAGGTTTTTCCAAGCCGGCTACCATATTAAGAAATGTGGATTTCCCCGACCCCGAAACACCAAGAAAGCAAACTACTTCCCCTTTTTGAATATCAAGGCTCACGTCATCCAGAGCAATAATCCGCTCCTCTCCCATCTGGTAAACCTTTCTAATATTTTTAACTTTTATCAAGGCCTCCATAAATATCCCCTTTGCATGTTAAAGTCGCGCAATTTTTTGAACTGCAATCAATTATATATTATGACTTGATAGATATCCAGATTGTTCCAGAATTCTTAAGAATTCTGGAAGAAATGATTTTTCTATAAATTTCAAAAAAATAGGCCTTACCATTTCCTTAGATAAGGATTACATGGCTTAGCCTTTTTTCTGCGTCTTATTTATGTGGCTCTATAATAAATGTTGTGGTGTAGAATTGAATGAATTAAATTGAATTAAATTAAATTAAATCAACTCTACCAAATGGAAAGTTTTCTTGCCCTTTTTGATAAGCATTTTACCGTCATTAAACAGCTCCTTCGTTACCATGAGCTTTGTATCTGTAACCTTCTCGTTATTGATAGAGAGTCCTCCCTGTTCTATGGTTCTAAAGCCATCACTTTTGCTTGATACCAGCTTCAGTTCCGCAATCAAACTAACGATTCCTATTCCCTCACCTTCAAAGGTAGAAGCTGGCATCTGCGTTTTCGGTACGTTGTCCATACTGCCTCCATCTGCAAATAATGCCCTAGCAGCATCTTGTGCTTTTTGAGCTTCCTCTTCCCCATGGACAAGCTTGGTTACCTCGAATGCAAGAACTTCCTTAGCCTTATTGATTTCTGCACCCTGTAAAGATGATAACCTTTTTACTTCATCCATTGGAAGGAAAGTCAGCATAGACAAACAGTTTTCTACATCTGCATCCTCGACATTTCGCCAATACTGATAAAATTCATACGGTGATGTTTTTTCCGAATCAAGCCATAATGCTCCCTTTTGGGTTTTTCCCATCTTTTTACCCTCACTTGTAGTGAGAAGCTTAAAGGTCATTCCGTATACTTGTTCACCCATCTCACGACGAACGAGATCGACTCCGCCAAGTATATTCGACCATTGATCATCACCGCCAAACTGCATCTTACAGCCATATCTTCGATGCAGCTCCAGGAAGTCATAGGACTGCATCAGCATGTAGTTGAATTCCAGAAAAGAAAGTCCAGTCTCAAGCCTTTGTTTGAAACACTCTGCCGTAAGCATCCTGTTAACAGAAAAATGCCTTCCGATATCCCTTATAAAATCAACATATTTTAAATCAAGAAGCCAATCTGCATTGTTGACAAGGATTGCTTTTCCATCGGAAAAATCTATGAACTTGCCGAAGGTTTTCTTAAACTTCTCACCATTAGCAAGTATATTTTCCTTCGAGATCATTTGACGCATATCCGTTCTGCCGGAAGGATCTCCTACTAATGTTGTACCTCCTCCAATCAACACGATAGGAATATGTCCATACTTCTGCATATACATCATTACAATAATTTGCATGAAGTGTCCCACATGAAGGCTGTCTGCTGTAGGATCGAATCCTATATAAAAGGTAACCTTTTCCTTACCCAGCAGTTCGCGGATTTCTTCCTCATGAGTTGTTTGCTTAATTAAGCCTCTTTCCATCAAAACATCAAATACGTTTCTTTCTAATTCTGTTTTCATTTTGGTTTCCTTCTTCTGCAATAATTGTATTTGTATTTATTAACTACATTAAATACTAAAATATTTTTATTTTCTGCTTACACAATTCTATAGGTTCTATCACTTTTCTATCACTATTTCGTACCGTACAATCTGTCTCCGGCATCACCTAAACCCGGCACTATGTATTTATGTTCGTTAAGGTGACTATCTTTTGCCGCAATAAAAATATCAACATCCGGATGCCTCTCCTGAAGCACTTGTATACCTTCCGGAGCCGCAATCAGGCACATAAAAGAAATCTTATTTGCTCCTTTTTCTTTTATAAAATCTATCGCTGCTGCTGCAGAACCTCCGGTTGCGAGCATTGGGTCTATAACGATTACTCTTCTGTGTTCGATATCGGAGGGTACTTTACAATAATACTCTACTGGTAAATGTGTATCAGGATCACGATAAAGGCCGATATGCCCTACCTTGGCATTCGGAATAAGCTCAAGCATTCCCTCTACCATACCAAGTCCTGCTCGTAAGATCGGAATAATAGCTATGTCCTCACCAGTCAGCATTTTCATAGTTACCTTACAAAGAGGAGTTTCAATTTCCACATCTTTCAGTGGCAGATCGCGAGTAACCTCGTAAGCCATAAGCATTGAAACTTCTTTAACTAGTGCTCTAAATTCCTTAACACTGGTGTTCTTATCGCGCATAATTGCTGTCTTGTGCTGAATAAGTGGATGATCAAATACATAAACTTTTCCCATTTATTTTACCTCCAAGGGTTGCTTGAGTGAAATCTACATTCTGTCGAGCAAATCAACTCTCCTCTGGTGACGTCCACCTTCAAAATCAGTGTTAAGCCACACTTCAACTATATTCAATGCAAAATCATGTTCTAGGATCCTGCCCCCCAGCGCAATTATATTTGCATTATTATGCTTTCTGCTCATTTCAGCCATGAACAAGCTGGTACATAGAGCACAACGAATTCCCTTCACCTTATTTGCAGCTATAGATATTCCTATGCCTGTCCCACAAATAACGATACCTCTCTCGGCATCTCCCCGAATGACCGCTTCACCGCAAGCTTTGCCGTATTCAGGGTAGTCTGTGGATTCTTCCGTATAACATCCTAGATCGATAACATCGTGACCTTTCGTTTGAAGGTAAGACTTAACCTTCTCTTTTAATTCAAAGCCGCCATGATCGGATGCCAATGCAATCTTCATTACGTACCTCCTATGGATTTTCAGCTAATGCCTATCAATCTACAAAAAGAAAATTAATAATAAAAACGGTTTTTGAAAACACTGCTTGCGATTACTTATACTTTCGCAATTCTATATCCTGCAGATTTCAACATCCGGTTCATCACTGCAAAACCAACCCCGTCGCTTTCGCTTAATGCCCCTGCAAGAATGAGGTCCACGTTTTCGTCATCCATCTCTCTGAGCTTTGCAAAGAACTCATGGGCGGCTTCTATAAATGCCTTCTCTTCAAATAGGATTACACCCACCTTAAGTCCCAGCTGTTCGTTGAGTCCCTTAAGGCGCTCTATTTCACTTTTGACTTTTTCCCTATTTCCTTCTAGAATAAGCATTTCCGCCTTTGGAGCATAATGTTTGTATTTCATCCCCGGTGATTTTGGGATTAAATTTTCTTCATCCTCACAGTCACTAAACTTGTTTTTGCGCTGATTCAAGGCGGGGTCCATCTCAACCTTACCGCCTATGACTGCTTCAATATCTTCTGGCGTTATGAACCCTGGTCGTAAAATAGTCGGAATATCTCCAGTCAAATCTAATACAGTAGATTCGATTCCTATTCTGCAATCATCTCCTATCAGGATCGCATCGATTTTACCATCCATATCCTTAACTACATGCTCGCCCTTTGTTGGACTTGGCCTACCCGAGATATTAGCACTGGGTGCCGCTATCGGGCAGCCTGCTCTTTTTATAAGTTCCAAAGCAATCGGGTTATCAGGCATACGTATGGCAACGGTGTTCAGCCCGCCGGTAGTGATGTCCGGTACACTTGCCTTCTTTGGCAAAACAATAGTAAGCGGTCCCGGCCAAAAATTATCTATAATGCGTACGATTTCTGGTGTCAGTACTGGAGTCAATTCCCCGATGTTGCTTGCTCTTGCGATATGAACGATTAGTGGATTATCTGATGGTCGACCCTTTGCGGAAAAAATCTTAGCCACCGCCTCAGGATCCAGCGCATTTGCGCCAAGGCCATATACAGTCTCTGTCGGAAAAGCAACAAGTCCTCCATCCAAAATAATTTGGGCAGCCTCATCTATTTTTCCAAGTGCCTTATCAACTATTTCATTAGCTTCTGCATTATCGTAAACTAAACTCTGCTCCAAATTATGTTTGTTTAGCTCTTTAAGGTCAAAAATCTTAGTTTCCATTTCCTCTCCACTATTACCTAGAAGTTCTTCATTTTCTCTGCCTGATCGGTAGTAATCAATCCATCAATAATCTCATCCAACTCTCCGTCTAGAAAAGAGTCTAGCTTATATAGTGTTAACCCAATTCTATGATCCGATACGCGGCCCTGAGGGAAATTATAAGTTCTTATGCGTTCGCTGCGGTCACCGGAACCGACCTGGCTCTTCCTCTGCTCAGAGATCTCGTTATTCTGCTCTTGAATCTTCAGGTCATATAATTTTGCTCTGAGTACTTTAAACGCCTTTTCTTTATTTTTAATTTGTGATTTTTCATCCTGACACGTAACTACTATACCAGTCGGAATATGCGTGAGCCTGACTGCTGAATCCGTCGTGTTAACGCTCTGCCCACCATTTCCTGAAGACCTGTAGACATCAACTCGAACGTCGTTTTGGTTGAGTTCCACCTCTACGTCATCGATTTCTGGAAGAACTGCAACAGTAGCAGCAGATGTATGAATTCTCCCGCTAGATTCCGTTTCCGGTACTCTTTGAACCCGATGGACACCACTTTCATATTTAAGCCTGGAATAAGCCCCTTTTCCTTTGATCAGGATAACTGCTTCTTTAATGCCGCCGATACCTGTATCATTAATGTCCATCATCTCTGTCTTCCAGCCTCTGCGTTCAGCATATCTCATATACATCCGCAATAAATCGCTTCCGAAAAGTGCTGCCTCTTCACCGCCGGTTCCTGCTCTAACTTCCAAGATTACATTCTTTTCATCATTAGGATCTTTTGGAAGCAATAAAATCTTAAGCTCATTGGTCAGAGCCTCCATCTTTTCTTCAAGGTCAGCAAGTTCTATTTTTGCAAGATCCCTCAATTCATCGTCAAGGTCACCGTCGCTAAGCATTTCCTTTGTACTCTTTAACTCATCCTTGACTTTTTTATATTCTTTATATTTACTTACAATAGGTTCTATTTCAGACATATCCTTCATAGATTTCTGCCAGACAGCTTGATTGTTAATTACTTCTGGATCAGAAACCTTAAGAGATAATTCCTCATATTTCTCCTGAATAAAATCTAATTTTTCGAACATTTATATTGCAACTCCTGCCTATTAATTATTAGAGTTTTAATTTTTATCCCAAGTATTATACCATATACACCTCATAAAAAAAAGTGGAAGGGTTCCCACTCTGCACTCCCCTGATTATCTTATGAGTTAAAAAAATTCATATAAGGTAAAAAATAAGATAAAAAACTGGAAATCGCAATTTCCAGTTAGTTTTGATTCTAGTCAATGTTAAACTTTTTCTTGAACTTTTCGACACGACCGCCGCGATTAATGAATTTTTGCTGCCCTGTAAAAAATGGATGGCAAGCCGAGCATACATCTAATCGAAGTTCTTCCTTCAAAGACTTAGTCACAAACGTATTACCACATGCACATACAACTGTACATTCTTTGTAAGCTGGATGGATTCCTTCCTTCATGCCTTTCACCTCTTTTCAATCATTGTATCTATCGAAGTCCCGTTATCGGAACGGTGTTAAGTCCGCCCTAATATGAGCGTTCAAATATTTAATTAGAACGATAACTATTACATGTTAGCATAACATGTCAAAATAGGCAAGTACTTTTTATTAGGAAACTATTCTGGCACGCCGTCACGTTCTAACTGGTTTTTATACATTTTACCACCCGTTCATGACCGGATAGATCCTTAATAACTTCAATATTATTAAAACGACCAGACTCCTCCAAAAGGCTACAGACTGCTGTCCCCTGATTGTACCCGATTTCCAGAAACAACATCCCATTGGGTTTAAGAAATGCAGGTGACTCTGCTATAATCCTTCTGTAATAATCTAGTCCGTCTTTGCCGCCGTCAAGTGCAATCATCGGTTCATACTCCCGGATTTCTCTCTGTAACGTAGGAATGACATCGCTCTCTATATAAGGAGGATTAGATACTATAATATGAAACTTAGTCGTACCCAGACCTTTTCTAAGTGAAGAAAACAGGTCGCTTTCCACAAATCTAATTGATTTGCTGACACCCGCATTCTCCGCATTTTCCTTTGCTATTAAAATTGCTTTACTGCTAATATCCGTTGCAGTAACCTTAACATTTGTTAAATACTTACATAGACTTATACCGATTGCACCACTGCCACAACATAAATCCAGGATTTGAAACCATCCTCCCGGTATTTTCTTTTGTGACACCAAGCTTTTAACTTCGTTGATTACTTCTTCAACCAAAGTTTCAGTATCTTGTCTTGGTATTAATACATCTTCATTTACTTTAAAGGGGATTCCCATGAATTCCTGTTCGCCCGTTATATATTGAACAGGCTTTCCCATAGAGCGGAGGTCAATAAGTTTGAAATATTCTTCACAACTTTTTTCATCCAGTAATGATGAAGATTTGATAAACAGCTGCTGCTTATTAAGAGATAGCAAAAACTGCATAAGAAGTTCAGCATCTATTTTTGCATCCATACACCCTGCTTTTTTCAAAGCAGACTCTCCAATTTGCATCAATTCTTTTATGATTAAGCTCATTAAATTGCTCCTAATAATTTATTAATCAAGAATGCATAAACAGAATTTATATTTTGGGTGTATTACACCTCATACTTTTAGGAATATTTACACTTCAAGCTTTTAGGTTTATTTACACCTCTAGCTT
>DUPP01000218.1 GCA_012838265.1 Clostridiales bacterium | reverse complement strand
TTCGTCTTGCTCAATATATGGTTTAATTTCTTTCTCGGCAAAATTTCTTGCCATATCCTGTACCATTTTTTGTTCTTCGGTCAAACCAAAATCCATAATAGAACCTCCCATCAATTTTATATTCTTTTAGTACCTTTTCACAGCAGTTGATATTATTCGACGATAGCCAGTACCTGTCCTTCTTCTACCTGGTCTCCTACATTTACTAGGATCTCTTTTACTGTTCCGTTCTCACCATACACTGCTGTCTCCATTTTCATGGCTTCGATGATCATAACCTCATCATCTTCGCTAACGATTTCGCCTACTTTGATATTGATTTCAAAAATTTTTCCTGCAAGTGGGCTGGTTATTTCTGTCATGATTAATACCTCCTAAAGATAATAAATAAAATATTTGATATATTGATCCTTTATATTATTCCACGGACCATACATTATAACTCGCAAGAAATATGCCATTATATAGAAATCCTTATATTTTCAATTTCATGATTAATTTAAATTAAATAAAATGCTCAACAGCGTCTTATTGCAATACTTCTGGCATTTTATTAAAAGTATGTGCTCATTAAAAAGAATACCTGATATAGAACAGAATGATGCTCAATGTGTACGGTTCTCCATACACCTGTACGGTTCTCCTGCAAGGTGTCGGACTAAGAAAACCCTACTGGTTCGCTTTGCGGCCCAGTAGGGTTTGAATCCTTTGAATATACCTTATGATTAACAAGGTATACGCAAATAACTTATTGTTCTTTAAACTTTTCTACTGACAACTACTCTCCCCAGACTTCTTCTGGTGTTGGAATGTGAGCATTATTGTCTGTATAAGCAATTCTGCTGATATTTATAAGATGTTCGTAGCTGAGGTTTTCGCTGAGACTGTTGTTACCCCATGAACCGCATCCTAATGTACCTGTTGGTGCCAGGCCATTCGTATATGCACCGCCAAGTCCACTGGACCCGATACCATTAACGAGGAAACGGGATACTGGAACGCGTTCAGCCGCATACTCAATATTCTCTTTTGTAAAGGAATGTATGACCATACTGTGACCTTTTCCTTCATACTCAAGGTTTTGAATAACTATATCCACGCCTTCTTCCCAGGTTTTATATGTGTAAGCTGTTAAAACTGGGAATAATTTTTCTTTTGCAAGTGGATCGGCTTTTCCAGGACCGGCTGCCTTTGCAATCAATACCTTGGTTTCAGGATCAACTTTAATTCCTGCCATGTCGGCAATTACAGGGGCACTAAGTCCAACGCAGCCTTTGTTAAGCTGTCCTTCTGGGAATACTTTGTTTCTAAGTGCATCGACCTCAGCAGGATCGGATACATAATAAGCACCCTGCTTTACAAATTCAGATATGATTTCATCAAATTTGCTTTCTGGGCAAATAATACTCTGCTCACATGTACACAGAACACCGTTGTCATAGATTCTTCCTCTGATGGCTTTTGGTACTAAATCAGCTATATCTGCATCTTCATCGATGAGGCACTGGTTGTTTCCAGGTCCTACGCCAAAGGCTGGCTTTCCGCTGCTGTAAGCAACTTTTACCATACCTGGGCCTCCAGTGGAAATGCAGACATCAGTCATCTTCATAACAGTATTGGAAATCTCAAGAGTAGGCTCTGGAATTATTTGAATCAGGTCTTCTGGATACCCAGCATCCTTCAGATATTGCCTCATATACTCAACGGTTTTTACACCGCAAGCTTTTCCACTTGGATGTGGACATACTATGATTGCATTTCTGCCTTTCAGCGCTATCATAGCATTGTGATTCGGTGTCATGACAGGATTCGTTACTGGTGTAACAGCTCCAATGACTCCAATTGGCTTTCCTACTTCAACGATTCCGTTGTCAAGATAGCGAAGGACACCAACACTTTTTTTGCCTTTTAAGAAGTTCCAGACCGCCATGGCCTTCCCTTTGTTCTTCATTACCTTGTCTTCGTACTTACCCATTCCGGTTTCATCGACAGCCATACGTGCTAGCTCTTCTCCATGGTCATAAACTGCCTTACCAACAACGCGTACAGCTTCATCAACCTGCTCCTGATTGCACTGTTCAAAAATTTGCTGAGCCTTCCTTGCCCTGTCAATATACTCCATTACAAATTTTTCTACGTCCATCATTTTTCCTCCTTTTAAATTTTTTCTTAAAATTATAGTAAATATAATTGGTTTTAAGATATTTTTATTATACTAATTTTTATCGAATTGTTCAAGGTTAATATCCTTTGTACTTGCAAACATAACTTTAACTCTTTCTTCTTCAGTTATAGCTTTTCTATATCCAGAACTAGCAAAGTAGAATATTAGCCCTAGAGCAGTCCAACCAAAGAATATGCCTGTTGCAAGAGGACCCATAAAGCTTGGCAGTCCAGGTATGAAGGATATTATTATAATGATACCGGCTAAGACTGACGCAATAGCCATCAATGGCTTGCCGCCAGGTGCTTTGTACGGACGAACCATGTCAGGATCAACAATACGAAGCTTGAGTGCTGATGCTGATGTTATTAACCAACCTACGCAGAATCCAACACCCCCAGCTGAAGTTATGGGATCTATAATACCCATTCCAATGAAAGGTCCTATTATGCAAACAATCGCTAAGAAGGCATTTGCACCAGAAGGTGTTCCATATTTCGGGTGAATCCTTGAGAAGAACTCTGGAATCAACCTTGCTCTTGACATACCCAGCAACAGACGTGCGGATGCAATATAGAATCCATTCCAGGTTGTAAGTAATCCAGCCATAGCTCCTGACCATGCTATCCAGAACATCGCTGTTCCAAATGCACCATTGCCATATAATTCAACGAACATTAATGAAATTGCAGGTCTTGGATACTGTGTATACTCCTGCCAAGGAATTGCAGCACCTGTAGATAACAGAATTAATGAATAGAAAATACCAGCTGAAAGCAGCGCCATTACAATAACTTTACCAAGGTTATTATAGTTCAAGCCAGAGTCTGCTTCTTCCGCACCTTGGGGAATCGTATCGAAGCCTCCCATAAAGAATGGGACTATTATCATCATCGCTACTATACCACCAAATAAGGATTTATGACTCCCCGAACCTACGTTTTCATATACAGGTTGAAGATTACTAACATCAAAATTTAAAAATGCAACTATGATTACAGTAAATCCGACTATAGCTAACGTGTATCCCAAAAATGTCTGAACTGTTCCGGCAACTTTGGCGCCTCTCCAGTTTACAATGATGATAACAATACCTATACAAGTCGCTATTAAAGTTCCAGGTAAGTAAATACTCTCTCCGGCAATGACGTACATCGGATCTCCAGCTGTCATAGCAGGAACTACAAGTGCTAACGTGTTATTTACGTAAATCGCTTCCCATGGAACGAGAAGGACATAAGCAATAGTCAAACACCAACCCCCAAGGA
>DUPP01000217.1 GCA_012838265.1 Clostridiales bacterium | reverse complement strand
TCCTTGGGGGTTGGTGTTTGACTATTGCTTATGTCCTTCTCGTTCCATGGGAAGCGATTTACGTAAATAACACGTTAGCACTTGTAGTTCCTGCTATGACAGCTGGAGATCCGATGTACGTCATTGCTGGAGAGAGTATTTACTTACCTGGTGTTGCAGTAGCAACCGTAATAGGAATAATTATCATCTTTGTAAACTGGAGAGGTGCCAAGGTTGCCGGAACAGTTCAGACATTTTTGGGATATACATTAGCAATAGTCGGATTTACCGTAATCATAGTTGCATTATTAAATTTTGATGCTAATAATCTTCAGCCAATATATGATAACGTTGGAAAAGGTACTCATAAATCCTTATTCGGTGGTATAGTAGCGATGATGATAGTAGTCCCATTCTTTATGGGAGGCTTCGATACGATTCCTCAAGGTGCGGAGGAAGCAGACTCTGGTTTGAACTATACTAACCTCGGTAAAGTTATCGTAATGGCTCTGCTATCAGCCGGTCTTTTCTATTCCTTGATCCTGTTCTCAACAGGTGCTGCACTTCCTTGGCAGGAGTATTCACAGTATCCAAGACCTGCAATTTCATTAATGTTCGTTGAATTATATGGCAATGGTGCATTTGGAACAGCGATGTTCTGGATAGCATGGTCAGGAGCTATGGCTGGGTTACTTACAACCTGGAATGGATTCTATATTGCATCCGCACGTCTACTGCTTGGTATGTCCAGAGCAAGGTTAATCCCAGAGTTTTTCTCAAAGATTCACCCAAAATATGGAACACCTTCTGGTGCAAATGCCTTCTTAGCGGTTGTTTGCTTAATAGGACCTTTCATTGGAATGGGTATTATAGATCCTATAACTTCAGCTGGTGGAGTAGGATTCTGCGTAGGCTGGTTCATAACATCTGCATCTGCTCTCAAGCTTCGTATTGTTGAACCTGACATGGTTCGTCCATACAAAGCACCTGGCGGCAAGCCATTGATGGCTATTGCGATAGTCTTAGCCGGTATCATTATAATAATATCCTTCATACCTGGACTGCCAAGCTTTATGGGTCCTCTTGCAACAAGCATATTCTTCGGCTGGACTGCTCTAGGATTAATATTATATTTTGCAAGCACCGGATACAGAAAAGCCATATCTGAAGAAGAGAGAGTTAAGGTTATGTTCGCAAGTACAAAAGATATTGACCTTGAACAATTTGACCAACAATAGTATAATAAAAGTATCTTAAAACCAGATATTTACTATAATTTAAGAAAAAATTAAAAGGAGGAAAAATGATGGACGTAGAAAAATTTGTAATGGAGTACATTGACAGGGCAAGAAAGGCTCAGCAAATTTTTGAAAAATGCAATCAGGAGCAGGTCGATGAAGCGGTACGCGTTGTTGGTAAGGCAGTTTATGACCATGGAGAAGAGCTAGCACGTATGGCTGTCGATGAAACCGGAATGGGTAAGTACGAAGACAAGGTAATGAAGAACAAAGGGAAGGCCATGGCGGTGTGGAACTTCTTAAAAGGCAAAAAAAGCGTTGGCGTTCTTCGCTATCTTGACAACGGAATCGTTGAAGTAGGAAAGCCAATTGGAGTCATTGGAGCTGTTACACCAGTAACGAATCCTGTCATGACACCGAATCACAATGCTATG
>DUPP01000216.1 GCA_012838265.1 Clostridiales bacterium | reverse complement strand
GTAGAGAGAACTGGCATTGATCCAAAAGAAATTGACGAAGTTATTATTGGGACTCACTTTCAGGCCGGAATTAAAGCTAACTCAGCAAGACAATGCATGATATACGCAGGATTACCGGATACGATCCCAGCATTCACTCCAAATAAAAACTGCGCAACTGCACTAAAGGCTATGCAGCTTGCAGCACAGTCCATCCAGACTGGAGACAATGACGTTGTTATAGCTGGTGGAACTGAAACAATGAGTGCTATACCTTATCTCCTTGATAAAGCAAGATTCGGCTATAGAATGGGACCTGGAACAATTCAAGACAGCATGCTGTATGACGGACTAGTTGATCCATTCATGAATTATCATATGGGAATTACTGCAGAAAACGTGGCTGAGAAGTGTGGCATAACAAGAGAAATGCAGGATGAGTTCGCAGTATCGAGCCATCAAAAGGCTGAAAAAGCTTGGGCAGAAGGCAAATACGATCAGGACATAGTTCCAATCACAATCAAGAGCAGAAAAGGCGATTTTGTATTTGACCATGACGAAACCTATATAAAGGATGCTAAGCTAGAAAACTTTGCTAAGATGAAACCTGTATTTAAGCCTGACGGCGGAACGGTTACAGTTGGAAACGCGTCCCCGATCAATGACGGATCAGCAGTATTTCTTATGATGTCAGCTGATAAGGCAAAAGAACTTGGCTATAAACCTATTGCAAAATATGTTGCATCGACATCAACAGCTCTTCATCCTTCAATCATGGGTTATGCACCAGTAAGCGCAGTAGAAGCACTTGAAAAGAAAACTGGTATCTCCCGCGATAAAGTAGGGCTTTGGGAACTGAATGAAGCTTTTGCAGCACAGGCAGTTGCATGCGTACAGGATCTTAAACTTGACCCAGCACTAGTTAACGTTAATGGTGGAGCTATAGCTTTAGGACACGCAGTAGGATGTACCGGAGCAAGAATCAGCTTAACTTTAATAAGAGAAATGCAAAGAAGAAAGGTTCAATACGGAGTTACTTCCCTTTGTATCGGTGGTGGCCAGGCTATGGCAATGATGTTTGAGCTAGTTGAATAATATAGCCCGTATTGTAACACAATAGAGAGGTCAGCCAAGCTGGCCTCTCATAAAAAATATAGTAGAAAAGGAGATTATTAAGTATGGCTATCAAAAAGATTTTTATCATCGGTTCTGGAACAATGGGATCCGGATTAGCACAGACAGCAATGACAGCTGGTTATGATACTGTTCTCCGATCCAGAACTGTTACACCTGAAGTAGTTGAAAAAAATGTAGCTAGATTTACTAAATCATTCACAAAAGCTGTAGAAAAAGGCAGAATGACACAGGAAGAAATGGATGCTGCACTGAAAAGATTTTCCATGACATCAGATTTAAAAGACGCGGCTGATGCAGATTTAGTAATAGAAGCTGTAGCAGAAGATATGGCTATTAAGGCAGAACTGTTTTCACAGCTGGATGAAATATGTAAACCAGAAACAATTTTAGCATCAAATACTTCATCACTTTCTATTACAGAAATCGCAAGTCATACAAAAAGACCAGAAAAAGTAATTGGAATGCATTTCTTCAATCCAGTTCCAGTAATGAAGCTGCTTGAAATCGTTGTTGGACACGTAACAAGCGAAGAAACATACAATACAGCAGTAGAAGTAGGCGAAAAACTGGGCAAAGTCACAATCAGAGCAATAGATAAATCAGGATATATTGTTAACAGACTGATAGACCCATTTATTAATGAAGCAGTCTTCCTTCTTGAAGAAGGTGTTGGAACAGTCGAAGACATCGATGCAGGCGCAAGAAACGGCTTGAACCACCCAATGGGACCATTGGAATTAGCTGACTTGATTGGACTTGACGTAATGGTAGCTGTAATGGATACCTTGTATGCTGAATATCAGGATCCTAAATATAGATGTGCGCCTTTGATGAGAAGAATGGTTAGAGCTGGACATCTTGGAAGAAAAACAGGAAAGGGCTTCTACGATTATACAAAAAAATAGTAATCACTTCTTCCACCTTGTTTGAAGAAAGGATGATGTATATGGATTATAAACATATTTTATTCGAAGTTAAAGACAACATTGGTTATGTGACAGTTAATAGACCTAATGCATTAAACGCACTAAATACAGAGGTACTTTCAGAATTAGACCACGTTTTTAGACATATTGAGAAATCCGACGAAGTTAAATGTGCCATAGTTACTGGAGCAGGAAGAGCCTTTGTAGCAGGTGCAGACATTGCCCAAATGAGTGAACTAAATACAACTGAAGGCAGAGACATGACTATCCAAGGGCAGAATGTTATGGAACTGATAGAAAATATTGATAAACCCGTCATAGCAGCAGTGAATGGATTTGCATTAGGCGGAGGCTGTGAACTTGCCATGGCATGTGACGTTAGAATAGCATCAGAAAAGGCAAAGTTTGGTCAGCCTGAAGTTAACCTGGGGATCATACCAGGGTATGGTGGCACACAAAGACTTCCACGTTTGGTTGGAAAAGGAATGGCAAAATACCTTATATTCGGAGCCGAAATGATTGATGCTAACGAAGCATATCGAATTGGCTTGGTTGAAAAGGTAGTACCACATGAAGAACTAATCGCTGAAGCAGAAAAGTTTGCAAAATTAGTCTGTACAAAGGCACCGATTTCAATTAAGATGGCTAAAAAGGCAATTAATACAGGTATAAATCTTGACTTGAAGTCCGGGGTCGCCTTTGAAGCCGAAGCTTATGTAAGCACTTTCTGTTCAGAGGATAGAGTTGAGGGAATGAAAGCTTTTGTAGAAAAGAGGCCTGCGAACTTTAAGAACAAGTAGTGAAAGGAGTCACTATGGCCAATTTGTTCTTCGTTCCCCAGAACATCATAACAGGCGAAAATGCATTACAAATGAGCCTGGAACACCTTAAGGATTTTGGCAAAAAAGCTCTGATCGTCACTGATAATATGATGATCAAGCTAGGAAATGTAAAAAAGCTAACTGATGCGCTTGATTCTATTTCGGTTTTATATACCATCTACCCAGGAATAAACAGCGAACCGAATCATACTATGATAGATGAAGGCGTAGAAGTTTATAAGAAAGAAGGCTGTGATTTTCTGATAGGAATTGGCGGCGGCAGTCCGCTGGATTCCATGAAGGCAATCGGTGCGGTAGTCGCAAACGGCGGGAGCATAACTGAATATATGGGCAAGAAAATAGATAACGATCTTCCTCCTACGTGTGCGATTCCCACAACAGCCGGAACTGGCTCAGAAGCAACAAAAGTATCGATCATTAATAATACTATTACTAATGTAAAAATGCTTTTGAATGACCCGAAACTAATGGCTAGAATTGCTGTCATCGATCCTGTTTTTACAATGACAGCACCTCCAGAGGTAACCGCTGCCACAGGCGTTGATGCCTTGACCCATGCAATAGAAGCCTATACCTCGAGAAAAGCTTTTTCGATGAGCGATATTTTCGCAAAATCAGCAATAAAGAGAATATTCGAGAATCTTTACGAAGTATATACTAATGGATCTAATTTCGATGCAAGAAAAGAGATGGCTAATGCTGCACTGGAAGGTGGAATTGCATTTAGTAATGCATCAGTAACTATCGTTCATGGAATGAGTCGTCCAATCGGTGCGCTGTTCCACGTTCCCCACGGCTTATCAAACGCAATGCTGTTGAATGTATGCCTGGAATTTTTGAAGCCTGGTGCAGTAGACAGATTAAACGAATTAGCAATGATAATAGGTGTACACAATCAGGGTATGACAACTGAGGAAGGCGCAGATGCTTTTGTTAAAGCGACTACTGATTTGCTTAAGAAATTAAATATTAAGACACCTCAGGAATTTGGAATAGATAAAGATGAATTCTTTAAGCAGATCCCAAAGATGGCAGAAGACGCCTTGATTAGCGGGAGCCCCCAAAACACGAGGCGAATACCAAGTAAGGATGAAATTATGACATTATATAAAAAGCTTTGGGAATAAAAATTTCATTCAATTTGGTTTTATATAAAATTGTCGCGGAAGGTTTAATACAACACCACCATCCACCATCAAATCAATCTCCTCCTCTTTATGAGAGAATAAATTCAAGAATAGTATTGAAAAAAGCTTATTCATATGTGTTAAACCTTTCGTGAACGATTTTTAACTAGTAGGAAATATGACTTCGATAGTACATTAATGTCATTTAAATCTGACATGATATGGCAGGTGGGGTCATATTTTTTAATCGCTAAGATTTTTATTCGTACATATCCATACATAAGAGGACTATATCAATTCATGATTTATATAGAGATATAATTTAAGGAGAATATTTAGCAGTATGAATGCATTATTCAAAAGGCGCAGTATAAGAAAATATATCGATAAAGAAGTAAGTGACGCTGATTTAGAATTATTACTTAAAGCTGCAATGTGTGCGCCTTCTGCTGGCAATGAACAGCCATGGGAATTTATTGTGGTCAGGGATCGGGAAATAATGAAAAGAGTATCTGAATTTCACCCATATTCGAAAATGCTTCATCAGGCAAGTGCAGCAATTGTTGTATGCGGGAATCGGAGCAGGCAAGTATATGATCGAGATTATTGGCAGCTTGATTGTTCTGCAGCAACACAAAATATTCTGATACAAGCAACAGATATGAAAATCGGTTCTGTTTGGCTGGCAGTTTACCCTGAGCCCGATCGTATAAAGGGTGCTAAAAAGCTATTTGGACTCCCTGAGGAGGTTATTCCATTAGCGATTGTTTCGCTGGGATATCCACAGGAGGAGAAAAAAATGGCAGACAGGTTTAAGCAAGAGCGAATCCACTATAATATCTGGGGTGGGAAGAAAGGAATGGAATAAATAATGGGAGATAAGAGCTTACTATTTACTCCGTATCAAATAGGCTGTTTGGAATTAAAAAATAGAATGATAGTAACAGCTATGCATACTGGATTTTCAATAGATCAGGAAGCAGCATTTCTAAAAGTGCGTGCAAAAGGAGGGGCTGCTGCTGTAACAGCAACTATGGGTGTTTCTAATAGTGGTGCACAATTTAATATGTGTGTGCTGAATGAAGAAATATTGCCTGGGCTGACAGATATGGCCAACTCCGTTCATGATGCAGGCGGTAAATTATTTATACAACTTTTTCATGCAGGCAGAAATGGCAATACAGGTTTTCTTGCAGATTCTAAGGCGAGCCCTGTAGCACCATCTCCTATTCCATCCCCAATTTATAGAGAAACACCAAAAGAGCTGACCGTAGATGAAATCAATGACATTATAAAAGATTTTGGAAAAGCAGCAGAGGTTTGTAAAAGAGCTGGTGTAGATGCCGTAGAAATAAGCTGCAGCGCAGGATATCTTTTATCAGAATTTTTATCAGAACTTTCGAATGTAAGGCAGGATAAGTATGGAGGGACACCAGCGAATAGAAGGAGATTTCCTTTGGAAGTCATAAAAATGGTTCGTGAATCAGTTGGTAATGAGTATCCGGTCATACTAAGGGTGTCTGGGAGCGACATGCTAGGAGGTTATGGTATAGAACAAACCGTAGAGCTAGTAAAGGAAGCCGAAAAATATATCGATGCTGTAAATGTGACCGGAGGTTGGCATGAGTCAAAGATCCCTCAAATATCCATGCATGTACCCGAAGGAGGGTTTGCATTCCTGGCAAGGGAAGTAAAAAAGGCAGTTAAAACCCCTGTTATTGCATGTAATAGAATAAACAATCGAAATATTGCAGAAGATATACTATATTATGGTTATTCCGATTTTGTCGGATGCGCCAGAGCATTTTTGATAGACAGTGAATTTGGAAACAAAATTAAGGAAGGAAAAAGGCATAGAAAGTGTATAGGTTGTAACGGATGTATTGAACGAGTCCTAAAGGGCGAAAATGTTATTTGTACTTTTAACCCATCAGTAGGATTTGAAGCCAATCTTGAGCAGCCATTACCTAAAAAATCTGAAAAAGTTCTAGTCGTTGGGGGCGGTGCAGCTGGCATGCAGGCAGCACTAGAGTACGCAAAACTTGGCTGCAAAGTAAGGTTGTGTAGCAATGAAGCCTCATTGGGCGGATTGATGAAGTATGCAGCAAGCATACCATATAAAGAAGCAATAAATAATAATATTCTGGCGATGGAGGAAGAGCTTGCTGAAGCAGGCGTAGAAATAGTTCTTAATACCTTTGTCGATGGAAATTATATTAACGAATATAATCCAGATATCACCATAGTGGCAGTTGGAAGCAAGCCGACAATTCCTCCTATACCGGGAATAGACCAAAAACATGTTTATACTGCACAGGAGGTTTTGGACGGAGATCAGGATCTGATTAATCGTTTAGCAACAGGGAATGTTCTGATCATAGGCGGTGGAGCAGTAGGACTTGAAACAGCAATTTACCTAATAAAAAATAATCGAATAGATATTCAAAGTAAAGAATTTTTGAGTCAGTATACGGATTCTAAAACCTATAATGGATTACAGTATGCTTCCAATATCACGATTGCTGAAATGACCTCAAAAATGGGAAGTGACCTGAAAAGTACTCGATGGATTACTATGAGTGAGCTTAAGAGGTATAATATACAACTTTTGGTCGATACTAAAGTAGAGAAGATTCTTGACAATAAAGTTACTGTAAGTAAGGCAGACGAGACATTTGATATCAGTGCTGATTTTGTCGTGTTAGCGACAGGATATCAGTCTGAAGGAAAAGAACTGATTAAATGGCTTGATGAAAACGAGCATAAATATAAAATCATTGGAGACGCTAAAAAAGTTGGTACTATACGAAGTGCATTAAGTGATGCATATTCGGTAAAGCTAGAGACCGAGAGCTGATTAGATGTAGGATTCTTAGCCACGGCTAACCATCAATCAGATAGATTTTGAACATTTGAAGCATTTCCACCTTTTCTTTAAATATAGAGAGAAACCCCTTGCATTCATAGCGATGCGAGGGGTTTTTCAATGTTAGATCATATTTTCTATTATTATGCGTATATTGAATCAATTTAAAAAAGGTATATAATATAAAAAAAGATAAATAACATAAAAAAAAGATAAAAGAGACGTTTTATTTATGGCGGTCTCTATTCTACAAAATATCAGGAGGAATTTGGATGATATCAAAGAAGATGGAGGACTTTATTGCAAATGGGTCTGCAATAAGAGCGATGTTCGAAGAAGGCAAACAGATGGCAGCAATATATGGAGCTGAAAATGTTTGCGATTTTAGCCTGGGAAATCCTAATTTACCCCCGCCAGATACAATAAAAAAGGCTATTTTAGAGGTGTTGGATGAAGAGGAACCGGTGGAATTACATGGTTATATGAACAACTCAGGGTATGAAGATGTACGAGAAAAAATTGCAAGATCATTAAATGATAGATTCGGTACAAGTTTCTCCCAGAAAAACATTGTGATGACAGTAGGGGCTGCCGCAGGGTTGAATGTCGCCTTTAAAACACTGTTGAATCCAGGGGATGAAATCATGGTCTTTGCGCCATTCTTTGGTGAGTACAAAAACTATGCAATTAGCTGTGAAGCGGATATTGCAGTTGTTCCTGCAAATATTCCTTCATTTCAGCCTGATTTTGAATCATTTGAAAAAATGTTGAATCCAAAAACTAAGGTTGTTATCGTAAATACCCCAAATAATCCCACAGGCGTTGTATATACAGAAGAAACGATTATTAAATTAGCAGATATATTAAATAAAAAACAAAAGGAGTTTAATACTGATATATATTTAGTTTCA
Organism: Clostridiales bacterium; assembly: GCA_012838265.1. Taxonomy (GTDB): domain Bacteria; phylum Bacillota; class Clostridia; order Peptostreptococcales; family Anaerovoracaceae; genus Anoxybacterium. The sequence continues at coordinate 7,889 of DUPP01000216.1, read as the reverse complement.
GATGAGCCATATAGAGAATTGGTTTACGGAGATATAGACGTTCCATACATCACAAAATACTATGACAATACCATAGTGGTCTACTCATATAGTAAGTCTCTTTCGTTGGCTGGTGAAAGAATAGGATATTTGGTAATACCTGAGGCGGTTGCTGATTTTGAAAAGGTTTCTGCAGGTGCAAATATGGCGACCAGGATATTAGGTTTCGTAAATGCTCCCTCACTTATGCAAAAAGTAGTAGCTAAATGTCTTGACTCAAAGGTAGATATCGATTTTTATGATAAGAACAGGCAGGCTTTATATAATGGCCTTACAGTAATTGGGTATGAGTGTACTTACCCAGATGGAGCCTTTTATCTCTGGGTGAAAACACCGATTGATGACAATGAATTTGTTAAAATGGCAAGAAAGTATCAAATTCTGTTGGTGCCGGGTACCTTTTTTGGATGTCCTGGATATATAAGAATTGCCTATTGCATATCTCCAAAAACCATAGAAACAGCACTTCCAAAGTTTGAAGCATTGATGAATGAGATTAAGGAGAAAATTAAAGCTTAAGTTTATTAGGCAGACAGCATAGAAGTTTGCCTTTGAATGTGCCTGGAATTTAATTCAGCGATAAAAATAGAAAAACTATCAATCAGTTTTTTAGTTTAGAGCTTGCCTATGAATGCCTGGAGAGCAAAATGATAGATATTTATACAATGGGAATAGACGTGGGTTCAACCACATCTAAATGTTTGATATTGAAAAATGGCAAAGAAATTACGGGTAAATCTTTGGTTGGTGTCGGAGCTGGCACCAGTGGACCAGAAAGAGCAATCCAATCTGTTCTCAGCAGCTCAAAATTAGAGTTAGAAGATTTGGATTACATTATGTCTACTGGTTATGGCAGACATACGATTGAGATTGCCGATTCAGAAATGAGCGAATTATCATGCCATGCACGAGGTGCATATTTTCAATTTCCCAATGTAAGAACGATAATTGATATAGGTGGACAGGATGCAAAAGTTTTGCATGTTGGTGATGATGGCATGTTGGTTAATTTCGCTATGAATGACAAATGCTCGGCTGGTACGGGAAGATTCTTAGAGGTTATGGCACGTGCTTTAGAGGTAAATGTTGAAGAACTGGCGAGCATGTCCCAATTATCAAAAAACAATATCACAATCAGTTCAACCTGTACGGTTTTTGCAGAATCTGAGGTAATATCACAATTAGCAAAAAATACAGATCGATGTGATATTATAAAAGGCATCCATCGGTCAATCGCAAGCCGTGTAGGTGCTTTAGCCAGAAGGAACGGAGTAATTGATGATGTTGTAATGACGGGGGGTGTAGCTAAAAATAGAGGTGTCTTGCATGCATTAGAAGAAGAATTAGGTCATAAAATCTATACATCTGAATTAGCACAATACAATGGAGCTTTGGGGGCAGCTTTATTTGCTTATCAAAAACTAAGCCGGTAGCTGCACATATATGCTCGAAGTTAATTTTATGAATTCTACGAGCTAAAAGGTGATTATTATGAATGATGTAAAAAAGGATTTAAAAAAACCTGCCAAAATTATGCTGCGAGAGATAGTTGACAAAGTATATGCGGAAGCTTGGGAAGCGAAAAAAAGGGGTGAACCTGTAGGCTGGTCATCCTCAAAATTTCCTGCTGAAATTGCTGAGACATTAGGATTAAAAGTATGCTATCCGGAAAACCAGGCAGCCGCTATAGCTGCAAAACATGGGGGAAAGCGAATGTGTGAATATGCTGAATCCCTTGGCTATGATAATGATATTTGTGGATATGCAAGAATTTCACTTGCATTTGCAGCAGGAGCAGAATGCGAAGAAAAGCCAATGCCTCAGCCGGATTTTCTGTTATGCTGCAATAACATCTGCAACTGCATGACTAAGTGGTATGAAAACATAGCTCGTATGCACAATATCCCGCTTATAATGATAGACATACCATATAACAATACACCTGAAGTCAATGATGAAAACATTACATACATACGAGCACAGTTTGAAAATGCTATAAAACAGCTTGAAAAAATATCGGGGAAAAAATTTAATACTGAGAAGTTTAAAAGGGTATGCGAAAATGCCAATCGTACGGCGAAAGCCTGGCTCAAAGCATGCTCTTTTTGTCAGTATAAGCCTTCTCCATTAAGTGGATTCGACTTATTTAATCATATGGCTGTTGTTGTTACAGCTCGCTGCCGTAAAGAATCCGCTGAAGCTTTTGAGGCATTAGCAGCAGAATATGAGGAATCTGTTAATAACGGAACTTCAACATGGCATTATGACGAGAATTATAGAATCATGTTTGAAGGCATACCGTGCTGGCCGGAACTGCAGAATTTGTTTAGGCCATTAAAAGAAAAAGGGATCAATACTACAGCAATTGTTTATGCACCCGCTTTTGGATTTGTGTACAACAATATGGATGAGATGATAAGAGCGTATTGTAAAGCTCCAAACTCTGTGTGCCTTGAAACAGGCGTTGATTGGCGCGAAGGTATATGTCGTGAAAACAAGGTCGATGGTATTCTGGTTCATTATAACCGCAGCTGTAAGCCCTGGAGTGGATATATGCCTGAGATGGAACGACGTTTTAGAAAAGATTTGGGCGTGGCTGTAGTCGGATTTGACGGAGATCAGGCAGATCCAAGAAATTTTGCAAATGCTCAATACATTACACGTGTAGAAGGGTTATATGAAATAATGGAATCTAAAAAGAATGGGGGCTTGTAAAGTGACCGATATTGAAATCTTGCTAGCTCAATTTGAAGAAATTGCAAATAATCCTAAGAAACAATTGGAACAATACATATCAGAAGGTAAAAAAGTTATTGGTTGTTATCCATATTATGTTCCCGAAGAGCTTATCTATGCAGCAGGCATGATTCCGATGGGGCTTTGGGGAAAGCGAGGGAATCCAAATAAAGCCAAAGAATATTTTGCTCCATTTTATTGCTCTCTAGTGCAAATGAATTTGGAAATGGCTTTGAATGGTGATTTACAAAAACTTTCAGGCGTAGTTCATACGACCCTTTGTGACACATTACGTCCCAGTTCACAGAATTTCAGAGTAGCAATGGACAAAATTCCAATGATATTTCTGGCCCATCCTCAAAATAGAAAACCGGAATTTGGGGTTGAATATACAATGGCAATATATTCAAAAATGCTGAATCAATTAGAAGAAATAGTCGGTCGCAAAGTAAGCGCTGGGGATATAAAAGAAGCAATAAAAGTATACAATGAAAATCGACAAGCCAAACGAGAATTTGTAAAAAACGCAGGTATGCATCCGGAGCTTATTAGCGCAGTTCAACGGAGTGCAGTTTTAAAAAGCTCATACTTTATGGAAAAACATCTGCATACTACTATGCTGAATGAATTGAATAAAATGCTGCAAGCATCACCTATTGAAGAGTGGCATGGAACCAGAGTTGTTACTTCTGGAATAATCTGTGATAATCCATCCTTTCTTAAGATATTAGATGATAATCGAATTGCGATAGCTGCAGATGATGTCGCACATGAATCTAGAAGTTTTCGTAAGGACGCGCCTTATAATGAAGACCCTATACGTTCATTAGCCGTGCAGTTTGCTGACCAGGATCAGGATACAATATTATACGATCCGTCGCTAAACTCAAGACCATCTCATATTATTGATCTTGTTAAAAATTCTAACGCTCAAGGTGTTATTGTTTTAATGATGACATTTTGTGATCCTGAGGAGATGGAATATCCTTCTTTATATAATGCTTTAAAGGAGGCAAAGATTCCATGCCTGAAAATAGGTTACAACCATCAGATCACGGATTTTGGCCAGGCTAGAACATCTTTGCAGGCTTTTGCTGAGGTTCTTAGCATGAAGAACTAGACTATCAGATTAAACTGGATGAGTGCATTAGTATTGCAAGAAGGTTTTATGTAAGTAAAACTTATGGTGTGGTAAATAAGTAAATATCGATATTATAGCGAAAATATTATTTACAAGAATAAATAAAATATCGAATACAAAAAAAATGTAAAAATATTGAGGATGTACAAGCATTTGTACATCCCATTATGGTATATTAAATGTAGTATACGATACCATACTTTCCCATTTTCAAGAACTGTATTCAGAAAGGAAAATGTGAAATGCTGCCTGATAAGGCTAATCCAATCTGCTTGCTGTTAATTTTGTGCAAGTATTCAGATGAGAATCATATCCTCACAATGCGGGAAATTATAAAAAGAATGAAAGCAGATTATGGTGTTAGCCCCGATCGCCGAACGATATACAGTTCAATTTCTCTGCTAATAGATTTGGGATTTGAAATTTCCACTTATAAAGATAACGGTGTTGGATATTATCTTGAACAACGATTATTTGAAACAAGCGAAGTACGGCTTTTGATGGATGCTGTCTACTCATTTTCTTGTTTGCCGTCAAAACATACTGAAGACTTAATCAAAAAACTTCAGAAACTATTAAGCGTACATGAACGTAAGCATTTCGAGCATCTGACTGTAGTCCGTTCGGAAAAGAAAACTGCTAATCGGCAAGTTTTCTGGAACATTGAACAGCTCGATAAGGCAATATCTAAAAAAGTAAAGGTACGATTTACTTACCTTCAATATGACCTAAATAAAAAACTTGTCCCACGCCGTGAAGAAATTTACACTGTCAATCCTTACAGCATGGTATTCAGCAATGATAACTATTACCTTGTGTGCATAAAAGATAATAAGGATAGTGTAAGCATGTATCGTATTGATAGAATGAGGGATATCGAGGTTACAGAGTGCAAGCTTGATTCGCAAAAGCCAGATTTCAACCCAAGTAAATTTACGGAGCATGCAGTATATGCTTATCCAGGAGAACCTGAGCATATAAGGATGAACTGTAGAATTAGCATCCTTGATCATGTTATAGATAATTATGGTACGAATATCAATATACACAAATTAGATGATGAGAACATTGAAATATGTTTTACTGCTTCTCCATATGGTGTAAAATACTGGGCATTACAGTATTTACCTTATGTAGAGGTTATTTACCCGATTTGGCTTAGGGATGAGATAATTGAAAGCATTAAGGAAAATCCATACTTTGAGATTTACTATCGGGAGAATATATGACGGATTTTTTAGATAACCATGATAGAGATTTATTGATACGTGCATTATATTTTGCTATAATTGGATTTAATGCACTTAAGCCATAGGAGGTATATATAGTGTCACAAAAGGCCAGCCACCTAGAAGCTTGCTTAAAAAGGGAAATTACAAAGCTGTATAAAGAATCTTTTGGTAAAGGCCCTGATACTGCTACAGTGAGGATACAAGAAAACATTGCTATTGTCAAATTAGAAGGAGGACTGACTCTGTTGGAGCGGTCTCTTATGAATACCATTGATGGCTTTAGGCTTGTTAGAAATATTAGGGACCAGCTGATAGAAGAGCACTTTCAAATCTATTCATCTACATTGGAAGAAGTCGTTAATACTAAGTTAGATAAGGTGAGTTACGCTATATCCAATGATAATGATACTATTTATATGTTCTTGATATTTAAGGATAAAATTAGTAAACCCTAAATCGAGCCTTTCTTTGTGATAATATAATAAGTAAAGTATAAAAGCATATAAGAATTACAGGATGAATAGTCCTTTTTAGCTAATCATCCCGAAAATATGCGACTAATGGATATTTTGCTAGCCGAATAAAAGGCTTCAGAAATCTCCATAACAGCATTAAATAAGTTATATAGCTTATTTGGTGCTGTTATTTTTTTATAATATACAACAATTTTCTCAGAAATATTAAGTAAGGGGGGAAGATATGTCTGAAAACATCAAACCATTTTCTTAAGAGATCAAACCAAGGCCGACTTTGTAAAGATTTAAAAACGAAAGAGGAAGAAAAGGAGGAAAAGATGAGACAGAGGAAGATTATCGCAATTACCCTTACAATTGCCATGATATTAAGTTCGTTTTCCATGGTATTTGCGACAGAAACAGAAACTATAGCAACTCAGAACGGATTCCAAGATACCACAAATCATTGGGCAGAATCTGCTATTAATAAGTGGGCAGGTCTAGGTGTGCTAAAAGGAGATGAGCGTGGCTTTCGTCCGAACGATCCTATTACCAGAGCAGAAATGGCAACTGTTTTGGATAATATAATGGATTATCAGGTTGCCGCTAAAAATACATTTAGCGATGTGCCTGCAGATGCCTGGTATGCAGAGGCTGTACTGAAGGCAAATGCAGCTGGCATTTTACAAGGAGATGGAGCTGGAAAAGCAGATCCTACGGCTAATATTACACGAGAGCAATCTGCAGTAATGCTTGCCAGAGCTTTTGCTGTTACTGAGAATTCAGGAAGCAATACAAAATTTAATGACGCAGGGTCTATTTCATCCTGGGCACGGAACCTGGTTTTTGGCATGGAATCAGAAGGATATATACAGGGATATAACGGGAAATTCAATCCGAAAAATAGCATAACCCGCGCTGAAGTAGTCACTATAATCAATAATGCAATTAAAGCTTATTACGATACAGCTGGAACTTATACAGATAACGTAGACGGGTTGGCAATCATTAAGGTCAGGGACGTCACATTAAAAGGTAATACGATTGACGGGAACTTGATCATTGCTGAAGGCGTAGGCGAAGGCGATGTAACCCTCGATAATGTAACGGTAAAAGGACAGACGGTCATTAGAGGTGGTGGAGAAAATTCCATACATATCACCGGCAATTCCAGTATCGACAGTATTAGGATTGAAAAAGTTAATGACCAGGTCAGAATAGTAATTTCCGATGGTGTGACAGTTAAATACGTTGAAGTTGCAGCCGGTGAAGAAATCATTATCAGTGGACAAGTAGATACGTTAGAGCTTGCTGCTGACAATGTAATCGTACATGCGGATGCAGCAGAGATTAATAATACAAATGTTGTAGGGCAAAATTCAACAATAATAGTTAATAAGGATTCAAAAATAAATGAAATAACTGCTGCAGCACCTGTAGAAATCAGCGGTGAAGGCACAGTAAGTAAAGTTAATTTAGAAAAAGGAGCGGACAACTCCACTATTACAACACCCAAAACCAATATTAATGTAGCAGAAGGCGTTACCGGAACAACAGGAACAGGCGGTAAAGTGATTCCTGCTGGAGAAACAGCTACAAACGGTAATAGCTCATCAGAGGCTGCTGTAATCGGCCAAGAGCCAGCTACAGGTGGCGGCGGATCTGGTGGTGGATCTAGTTCCGTTGCTGTAAGTGCTATTAGTGTGGAACCTAAAACAATGATATTAGCTGCGCCGGCGGAACAAGATGGAATAGGTGTGACAACTGGAACAATTATTGCTACTGTGAGCCCTTGGAATGCTACAAATAAGACCGTTACTTGGAGTTCAGATAATGAGGAAATAGCAACAGTAGATGAGAATGGTAAAGTAACAGCTGTAGCAACAGGAAAAGCTATTATTACGGCAAAGGCTGGAAATAAGACGGCAACAACAGAAGTTACGGTAAAAGAACCTCAAGACATAAAAGTTGCAGGAAATGGTTTTGTAAACTCCAATTCTTACAAAGGAGTATTTGTAGAGATATCCTTATCTGGTAGCGACAAAGGCAATATCCAATCATTCAAGGTAGACCTATTCAACGAAGATGATGAACTGATAGGTACCAACACCCTTAAAGAAGCAGAAAAAGCTCATGGAACTGGATTAACTTCACCTTTCGTAGTTATCCCAGGCTCATATACTAGTCAATCGTGGACTACTGAATGGGAAGACGGAGAGCTAAGATATGACAATCCACCTGCATATGCAGTAATAACAGCTGTAGATAAGAATGGTGTAAGCTATT
>DUPP01000215.1 GCA_012838265.1 Clostridiales bacterium | reverse complement strand
GGTAAGAGTACATGGGAACGTGCTGAAGCTTTAGTTAATATTGCGCATCCTGATTTCAGAGATGAATTAATTAAAGAAGCCGAAGCCATGCACATTTGGAGAAAAAGCAATAAGAGGTAAATATTTTACATAAGATGTTCTTTTCGGAGACAGTATACACTGTCTCCTTTTTTTGGGCAATAAGTTCAGAGGGAGCGTCTATTGCATTATTGCTTAAGTAGCGTTTCTTATCAATTAATGTTACATTGTGACCAATAGTTTAATAGAGACATATAATGGTTAATAAAACAGAAAATAAAATAATAATAGTGGAGTATTTATTATGATCGCTTATGCTCAAATAAAAGGAGGTCCTTTAGCACCTCAACTTCAAGGGATAGTTTATTTCCGTGGTATTCCAAACGGTACACAAGTTTGTATAGAGGTTTATGGCTTACCCGCCTACAGGCCGTCTCAAAATAATAGCCCTCCAATCGGTCCGCATGGCTTTCACATTCATGAATTCGGAGTATGTGAAGTGGGTGATCCTAACGATCCATTTCAATCTGCAGGTTCACACTGGAACCCGACTAATGAACCGCATGGCAATCATGCTGGTGACTTACCGGTTCTTTTTTCCAACAATGGATACAGCAATATGTGTTTTGTGACTAATAAATTTAAAGTGGAGGATATTATTGGAAGGACTGTGATAATACATGAAAACCCTGATGATTATAGATCTCAGCCTTCAGGCAATGCAGGAAGGCGTCTGGGATGCGGGGTAATATGTGCCTATAATGAAAAAAATTGATATAAAAATGGTATGTAAATAGATAGACTATACAGTATGTATGGTCTATCTATTTTATATAAGAGCTATATTGAATAATCCTGTTGATGATGAGGGTAAGCAGTTCTAATTTAAGGGACAAGTTCCTTATTCCGAATTAATCTTCATTTATTAGTGAAGTTGATTGTTTATATGGTATGATTTAGAAAAATATAAAATTTGGAGTGATCCGTTTATATTGGAAATGAGCATTGCTGCATGAAGTAAGAAGGGGGATTTTATGAAAAAGAGGTTATTATTACCGGGTATTATAGTATTGTTGTTTGCTTTATTTACTCAGTTTACCTTTGCGGTTGATTCCGGATCCCCAGATATCAGTCTGAACAACAGCCCTATCAACGCAAAGGCTCATATTGCTGAAGGGAATCTTTATCTGCCGGTCAGAGCTATATGCGAGTCTCTTGGATATAATGTTGAATGGCTGCAGGCTGACAAGACAGTAGAGATAACCTCAGATGGTACATTAATTTTATTGAACTTTAATAAATTAATGATTGAAGTCAATAATCATGATTATTATATGACCGAAGAACGTATTACCATTAATGACAGAATATACATGAGGTCTGATTTTTTCACTGAGAATTTTGATTTAAGTATAAAATGGGATAAAACAGATGGTAAGATATCTCTTAACAGTATCAAGGCAAATCCAATTTCTATCAGGACAATAAAAGAGACCTCTGAAAACAGTGAACTTAAGGTCACTTTGCAATATCCTCAGATTGATGGACTTGAAAATAAGCTAGTTCAGGATGAAATCAATGCACTATTCAAGCAGTTAGCTGAAAACGCGGCAAAAGAGGGTGCAAAGAATGCTGCTGAACTTGCAGAATATGCAAAAGAGCATCCTGATGGAAGTCCTAACTCGTGTGAAACATACTTTAATTATCATGTCAAATATAACCAAAATAATATTTTGAGTCTGGTACTTTTGAATTATCAATATGCAAAAGGGGCTCACGGGAGCACTTTGCAGACCTCGTACACAATAAATTTAGAAACGGGGAAGCAGTATTCGTTAAAAGATCTGTTCAAAGAAAATTCAGATTATGTTTCCATTATCAGCGATGGCATTAAGGCAAAGCTTACCGAAAGAAATTTAATGAATGTGTTACTTGTACCTTTTGATAAAATCAGAGAAGATCATAGCTACTATATTACAAATGACTCAGTCGTAATCTATTTCCAGCAATATGAAATTCTGCCGGGTGCAGCAGGGATACAGGAATTTTCAACTGATTTCTCTATACTCAACAATCTGTTTATAGAGCCAGATATATTCAAATAAATGATTTGTTTTCAAATAATTTTTATTTAATTTTCTTAATTAATAAAAATTAAGCAAATATTAAAATAAGGAAATGTACATATATAGTACACAATATATAAAAAAATTTAAATTTTATAAAAATAATATGATAAATAATAATTCGTGTTACAATAACGTAAAAGCAAATTTCATCTGCTCTTAGTTACATTCTGTGAAAAGGAAAATATACAATAATGCGAAAAAGAAATAGTGCACTAATAGGAATAATTCTTCTGGTATTAAGCATAGGGGTTGTCTTCTTTTATAAGTATTCAGATCAAATTTTCTTACCTAAACAACCCTCTTCAGGTTCTAAAAAAGAGATTCCTGTTGTTGATCCAATCAAAGATCAAATTCAAGATATGTCACTAAAAGAAAAAGTAGGACAACTTGTTATGGTTGGATTGGATGGATATGAGATGAACATAAACTCTCAAAAGCTCATTCAAGATTATCATGTGGGCGGGTTCGTTTTATTAAAGAGGAACGTTAAAGATTCTCAGCAATTGCTTGATCTTGTCAATACGTTAAAGGAGACGAATTCAATTAACAAGATACCCTTATTCCTGGCTATAGATGAAGAGGGTGGAAGAGTATCCAGGATGCCAGAAGAATTTAAAAAGATGCCTACTAGTCAAAAAATTGGAGAACATAATAATAGGAAATTATCGAAGCGAGTAGGAGAAATTTTGGGAAAAGAAGTAAAGGCTTTTGGAATGAATATGAATCTGGCTCCGGTTCTCGACATTTTTTGCAATCCTCAAAACACAGTTATTGGAGACAGAGCATTCGGTGATAATCCAGACTTGGTGAGCAAACTTGGACTGCAAGCAATGAAAGGAATACAAGAACAGGGAATAATATCAGTTGTAAAGCATTTCCCTGGTCACGGGGATACTTCTGTAGACTCTCATGTAGGACTTCCAATAATAGGCCATGATTTGGAACGATTGATGGTATTCGAACTGCTTCCTTTTTCTCATGTTATAGATAATAATGTTGATGCAATCATGCTTGCTCATATATTATTACCTAAGCTAGATCCTAATTTTCCTGCTTCATTTTCAGAAACCATTATCAGCGAGATTCTTCGTGAGAAAATGAACTACGATGGTGTGATAATGACTGATGATATGACCATGGGCGCTATTGCAGATAATTATGATATTAGTAATATGGCAGTTAAATCAATCCAGTCAGGTTGTGACATTATTTTAATATGCAATGACTTTTCAACTAAAGAGGATGTACTAAAAGCTATCCATTCGGCAGTTGAAACGGGTATAATATCATCTGAACGGATAGATGAAAGCGTTTACCGTGTGTTACAGCTGAAGAAAAAATATTCATTGACTGACCAACAGGTAGAATCAGTAGATGTACAAGGCATTAATTCAGAAATAGAGCAGCTTTATAAAGATTACCCGGATTTATAATGCGGTTAAAAAATACAGGAATGCAGTAAACAAAACTAAAAACCACAACTTGGTTATTGCTTAGAAAAGAAGAAGGGAGCTTTAATTAAAAAGTGAACTCACAAAATATACTCGATAGAGAATTCTATAATAGAGATGCTTTGATAGTTGCAAAAGAACTTTTAGGGAAATTGCTTGTACATGAAATAAATGGTCAGATGATTTCTTTAAAAATAGTTGAAACAGAAGCCTATATGGGTATCGAAGATAAAGCTGCACACTCATATGGCGGGAGAAGAACAAACAGAGTGGAGGTTATGTATGGAGAACCTGGTTTTTCATATGTATATTTTGTATACGGAATGCACTACCTATTTAATATAGTGACCAGAGAAAGAGGCAATCCGCAGGCCGTTTTAATAAGGGCAGGAGAGCCGGTAAAAGGGCTTGATCTCATAGCGCATAATAGATTTGGGATACCATATGAAAAATTAAACAAAATTCAATTGATAAATTTAACCAATGGTCCGGGGAAATTATCTAAAGCGTTGTCTATAACTAAAGAATTAAATGGTGAAGATCTATGTGGTAATAAGCTGTACGTGACAGAAGGAGAAAAAGAGACATTTAGTATAGTATCTGCTAAAAGGGTAGGAATAGATTATGCTGAAGAGGCTAAGGATTACCCTTGGAGGTTTTATATAAAAGGCAACACTTATGTGTCGATAAAATAATAAATTTTATTAAAATATATTTAAAATAAGGAAGGAAACGTACATGAAACTAATCTACAAAGGAAAAACAAAGGATGTATATGAAATTGACAATGAGAGTTACCTATTGAAATTTAAGGATGATGTCACCGGAGAAAATGGTGTTTTTGACCCTGGAGCTAATACTGTCGGACTGACAATTGAAGGAGCTGGAAAGGCAGGTCTTCGCTTAACCCAGTATTTTTTTGAAAAGCTTAATAAGTTAGGAATACCTACCCATTATCTAACAGCAGACCCAGAGGCAGGTACCATGACAGTAAGGAAAGCAAACACTTTCGGCCAAGGGTTGGAGGTGATTTGTCGTTATCGTGCGGTAGGAAGCTTCTTGCGCCGTTACGGCAAGTACGTACAGGAGGGGCAATCCTTAGATGCATTTGTAGAAGTGACATTAAAGGATGATGAAAGAAATGATCCTCCAATAACCGAGGATGCTTTGGATATGCTGGGGATTTTAACTAAGGAGGAATATCAGACATTAAAATCGCTGACTCAAGAAATTGCAGGGATAGTCAAGGATGAATTAGAACAAAAAGGCTTAGAACTTTATGATATCAAGTTTGAATTTGGCAGAGTGGGCAAAGATGGTCAGATAATACTGATAGACGAAATATCAGGAGGCAATATGAGAGCGTATCAGCAGGGTAGGAGAGTTGAACCGCTGGAGCTGGTTAAGATTATACTCGATAAATAGCGAAAAAAATAAATATTCGGCTTTTCTCTCTTGATTTTTTATCCAATAACTGGTAGAGTACATTAAACAATTAGTTATTTTATTAACATAAGGAGGGCTGCTGCTAAATTAAGAGGAGCTGGCCGTATAATAGCTACGGGAACACGCCCTGATTGTGTAGCATTAGCTAAAGAATATGGTGCAACAGATATTCTAAGCTACAAGGATGGCGATCTTGTTGAACAAATAATGGGATTAACAGGCGGGGTAGGCGTTGACGCTTGTATAGTTGCAGGTGGTGGATTTGAAGCTCTAAATAACGCCGTAGCAGTAGCACGCTTTGGTTATGGTAATATTGCGATGCTGGATGTTGTAGCCGGAGAAGCTACAGTGACATTAAACAATATGTACATAGTTGGTTTCTTAGCTCACAAAACTATAAAGGGTGGTTTATGCCCGGGCGGAAGAAAGAGAATGGAAAGATTACTTTCAATGATAAAGTATGGACGTATTGACCCGGCAAAATTGATAACACATAGATTTACTGGACTTGAATCAATTGAACCTGCATTCCAATTGATGGTAGACAAACCAAAGGATTTAATCAAGCCAATCGTTTTCATTGAATAATCTGGTTCAGAAAAATATTATCTAGTAGTTAGGTTAACTCAACACTTGTAGAGACAGCTTTTTATTAAAAATATCAAAGAAATTACTGGAGGACAGGGTGAAATAACTCTGTCCTCTTGCTACTCTAGTCAGTTTATGCTAATATTCTAATCATTCAAGAACAATAATTTTGAAACGAGAGAGTATTAGTATGATCAAAACTATTAATGACTACATGATATCTTTTGGATTAAGTGAGGGGATTTCCTTACACTTATCAAATGTAATAAATGCCATAATTATTATTCTTTTTGGTGTATTGATTTATTTGATTACAAAGAATATTATACTAAGAATCTTGGAAAAAATCATTTTAAAAAGTAAAGCAAAATGGGATGATCTTTTATTAAAAAATAAAGTATTCGAACGGACTATCCATATTATTCCGGCATTTGTAATCTATGCTATAGCTCCTATCTTTCCGGCTTATCAGGACTGGATCCAGCGTATAGCCTATTGTTACTTCGTTATTGTTTTAGTACTCGTCATTAATAAGTTATTCGATGCTGTAAATGATATTTATAATAATTTTGAAGTATCTAGAGAAAGACCTATAAAAGGATTCCTTCAAGTACTTAAAATCTTTGCATTCACAATAGGAATAATTGTGATTGTAGCAGCACTTATAGACCGTTCTCCGTTGTTACTACTTAGTGGTATCGGTGCAGCGACTGCGGTATTGCTGCTAATTTTTCAGAATTCGATACTTGGATTTGTTGCGAGCATACAGCTTGCTTCTAATAATATGCTTAAGATCGGGGACTGGATTGAAATGCCGCAATACGGTGCGGATGGTGATGTGTTGGAAATATCACTTCATGCTGTAAAGATTCAAAATTGGGATAAATCCATCACGACTATTCCAACATATGCCTTTATATCAGAATCATTTAAAAATTGGAGAGGCATGCAGGAATCAGGCGGCAGGAGAATAAAACGTGCCATTTACATTGACACTACAAGTATAAAGATTTGTGATGAGGAAATGCTTGAACGGTATAGTAAGATTCAGTACATTGAAAAATACATTGAAGATAAGAAAAAAGAGATAATGGAATACAATAACATAAATGACATAGACACCTCAAGTATTGTTAATGGAAGGCATTTAACAAATATTGGCACTTTTAGAGCTTACGTTGTAAATTATTTAAAAAATCACCCAGAGCTTCATAAAGACAGGACACTGATGGTAAGGCAGCTTAATCCTACTGAAAAGGGTATACCAATAGAGATTTATGCTTTCACAAAAACTACGGTGTGGATAAACTATGAAGCGGTACAGTCAGATATCTTTGATCATATACTAGCAATTGTCCCTGAGTTTGATCTTAGAGTTTTCCAAAACCTAACAGGATATGATTTTAGAAAATTACAGTGAGCGTAATAAAACAAAGAGGGTATTTCAAAAAGTATGTAAATAAATAATTTAAAAGCATCCCTAAACTAATAAATATAGTTTTAGGAATGCTTTTTGTTCCGTTACGAGTTGATTATACAGTAAATGATATTTCAATACTTTAGCCATTTACAAATTATTGAACGATTTTAACCAATCGAGTGAACTTTAGGGCTATTACTTACATCATCTACAGATTGCGGTGTGGTACAGCCCACCATACTTGCTGCGATAAGAACAATTGATAGCATAATTACAGTTAGACGCTTTAACATAATTCTACCTCCTTCAAAAACTCATTCTATTATTTGTACAGTGTTGTCACACTGCTGTTGACTTTGTAAAATCTATGTCAATAAAAAAAGGTAGAAAACTCACAAAGGAGCTCTCCACCCTAAAGCTCAAAACTTGAAGCAGTCAAACTGCCCAACCAGATTAATAACTGTTATGAAGTTGTTACCGTGATTCTAACATGCTATTATATTCATTGTCAACAATACATCAAATTGTCGAAATTTTATGAATATATGGCTTGTAATAATAAAAGATTTTATCTATATTTTAATATATGTCCAGTCACCAGTATAATACAAATGCCACAAGCATATTATTTACAACACTTGAGGCATTTATAACACTTAACATTTACTTTTTTAACCTTGTTTTTAATTAAGTTATAATTAAGATGACATACCGATAAAATTAAAGCCAGTTGTTTATAATATCTTCGTTAGCATTCATCCAATCACGAGCGATGTCTAACGGTTCTCCGCTGCCATCTTCAATGGCGCCCATCAAATCTCCCAGTTCATCACTGGTCAGCTTAAACTTTTTCAGGAAGTCCGCGACTTCAGGCATGTCTTCATCAAGGCCTTTTCGAGCATATTTATATATGTTTTCTACTGCGCCGAACTCTCCCAAAGGGTCCTCAAGCGTTTTCAGGTCCCATCTTGCAAACTTCCAATGTGGTGCCCATCCAGTAACGACGATAGGTTCGTTGTTCTCTATAGCCTTGCCTAAGGCCGCAGTCATTGTAACATCACTGCCGCTTATTAATTTATAATCAAGACCGTAGGAAGCAATAGCACGCTCAGCTGCAGCCATGAGCCCTGCTCCTGGGTCGATACCTATGATTTCGCCACCGAACATGTCTACGTTATCGTTAAGTTCTTCAATGCTGTCTATTTCAACATAGGCTGGCACGACTAAAGCAAGAAGTGCATCCTCATAAACGATGCCATAATCCACCATGTCATCTCCATATTCATTAATGTATGCCTCGTGTGTAATTGGCAGCCAGACATCCACGAATATGTCACTATTACCGTTGGCAACAGAGGTAAAGACAGGACCTACATCTGCCATGGTCATATTCACATCATATCCTATTTTGTCTTCAAGTATTGCGGCAACCAGATTAGTCATGGCGATACCTTCTGCCCAGTTCACATAAGCCAGATTAACTGTTCCTTTTTTGCCATCTGAGATTTCCGAGTCTTTTACCATTCCATCCGGAGTGGCACATCCAGCCAGGCTTGCTGCAACAAGCAGCATTGCTAACATAATTAAAGTTAGACGTTTAAACATAATCTCCTCCTTTTTTCTTACATTCTTTTTATATAGATTTATTTTGACTGTGTTTATCCCGCAATTGTTGAATAAACACTTTGCCAGACTTTTTTTGTACAGCTCCTATACACTGGGTAATGCGGTCGAGCAACATTGCTACAATGACCACTGCAAGACCCCCTTCAAAGCCTTTACCCACGTTCATCTGCCCAATACCTTCATAAACCACTTTGCCCAAACCATCTGCACCAATCATAGCTGATATGACTACCATTGACAGGGACAGCATGATGGTCTGATTTAGTCCTGCCATAATGGTAGGTATAGCAAGTGGGATTTGAACCTTAAATAGCAGCTGTGAAGGAGTTGCACCAAAGGACTTGGTTGCCTCAACAACATCTTCAGGAACTTGTCGTATACCCAAATTTGTCAGTCTCACAATAGGAGGCATGGCAAATATAATGGTGGCTACTACACCAGGCGGTGTACCTAAGTCAAAGAAATATACAGCAGGTATTAAATACACAAAGGCTGGCATAGTCTGCATAAAGTCCAAAATCGGGCGAATAATCTTATCAGCAGTATTACTCTTTGACATAAGAATTCCCGAAGGCAGTCCCACAACAAGTGCAATCAGGGTGGCTGTAGTAACCATAGATAAAGTTAATACTGTCTTGTCCCAAAGTTGCAGATTATAAATAAGATATAGTCCTATTACTGAAAAGATGGCGAGATTTTTACCGGAGACCCACCAGGATAAAGCGGCTACAATTATGATGAATAAAGGGACTGGAATCAAGTATAAAAGATCGCCTAATATTCCCACAAGATTTGCAAGTCCCTCTCTGATTCCCGTAAAAAAACCTGCAAGATTATTTGTCATCCATTTAACACCAATTTCAATATATTCTCCTAGTGGTAATCTAGCAATGGGTTGCATCGTTGTTCCCTCCTTCTCCGGCAATTCCTGCCAAGATCGTGGATTTAAAGATAATACCTTTCAGTTTATTGTCCTCATCCAGTACAGCTACTGGGTATTTAGTATTCAAAAACAATGGGATTATCTCGTCTATAGATGCATCCAGACCGACAGTTTCAATATTTTTATCTATAATAGTTTCTAAATCCTCCTTGCGTTGTCGAATCATAGATGATACATTTTCGATTGTGACGATTCCCAGCAGCTCGCCACTCTTTTTTGTGACAAAGAGGCTCGAAATACCTAATTCTTTCATTTTTCGCGCTGCAATGAGAACACCTGACTTTTCCAATACGATGGACTCAGCATCTCTCATAATAGCTGAGGCAGTGATGATTCTTGCTCTGTTTACATCCTGAGTGAATTCACGAACATAATCATCAGCAGGATTTTGAAGTATTTCCTCTGCAATACCGATTTGTACAATGTTTCCATCCTTCATGATTGCGATACGATCTCCTAGTTTTAGAGCTTCATCTAAATCGTGTGTTATGAAGATTATAGTTTTATGCATCTTTTGCTGCAAAGAGAGCAGCTCATTTTGCATATCCTTTCGTATCAGGGGATCAAGGGCACTAAACGCTTCGTCCATAAGCAGTATGTCTGCCTCTGTTGCGAGTGCTCTAGCTAATCCTACTCTCTGCTGCATACCTCCAGATAGTTCTGATGGTTTTGCAGCGTCATATCCGTTCAGACCGACAATTTCAAGCATTTCCTTAGCTTTACGCCTGCGTTCTTCTATATTAGTCCTTTGTATTTCCAGACCAAAAGCTACATTATCAAGTACTGTCTTATGTGGCAGCAAGGCAAAGTTCTGGAATACCATTGCAATTTTTTTCCTTCGTATTTCTCTTAGCTGGGCAGAGGATAAAGCTGTGATGTCTTGGCCATCAATGAGTATCCGGCCACTGGTAGGCTCAATTAAACGGTTTATGCAGCGAATAAGTGTAGATTTTCCGCTGCCTGATAAGCCCATGATAACAAAAACCTCACCTTCTTCGACTGTGAATGAGGTGCGGTTTACACCAACAGTATGCTTATATTTTTTTAATATTTTTGTTTTATCCTCACCCTGTTCCAACAAAGGTATAATTTGCTTGGGAGACGGGCCGAATATTTTATATACATTTTCTACTTCAACTTTCGGCATATATTCTCTCCTTCCGTTTAAGTTACAACTCGGCATCATCGCACAAGTTGTTGCTTGGTATTTTATCACATAGAAACTGCGATTGTCAAATGGCGGCATGAAAATGCAATGATACCAGCGACAAAAAAATATACAATTAGACTTTTATTAAAGTTAATTAATGTCAAAAACAAGGGATTGTCAGGTATATAACTCAAAGAAAGAGCCATTTTTTATATTTTACCCAAATTAATTTAATTAAAAATCTGGTATGCAAGACTTAGAGAAAAATATTGTTAAGAATATTACAACAACAAATGTTACAACGACAGAATGAAAGAGGATAATAATATAAGTAATTCTCAAAAGACATGAAAAAATCATGATCAGAGCAAGTTTGTTGAAAATGCTAAGTCATGATAAAAAGTATGATAACCAGGGGTATAATACTTGTTTAATAGCTTTTTGCTTCATAGGACTGCTTTGAATACCTACCCAAAACCAGAACTCCTATGACAATTATACCAATCAAAATATATTTCAGTTCAAGATGAACGAAAATGTTTTGCAGCATAGGTTCTTGTGTAATCATTTTTCCTGCTGTATATGCAATAACAGCAGCGCCAATGTCAATTATAATAGGAAATCGGTCTATCAATCGTATAATTATTGTGCTTCCGAATACCATTATAGGGATACTGATTGAAAGACCAATTATCACTAGGATGTAGCTGCCATGAGAAGCTCCGGCAATCGCCAATATATTATCAATTCCCATAACAGCGTCAGCAACAATTATTGTTCCTACAGCAGATAACAAAGAATCATGACACTTCACATTATCGTCGACTTGAGGTTTGGCTAAAAGATTATAAGCGATATAAACCAAAAGGATCCCGCCACCCAGCATTAAACCCTTTATCTTCAACAGCCATACAATGGCTAATGTGGCAAGTATTCTTATAACGACTGCACCTGCAGTACCCAGGCAAATTGCTTTAAATTGCTGTTTTTTCGGTAGATTTCGGCAAGCGAGACCGATAACAATTGCGTTATCTCCCGCCAGAACAAGGTCTATCATAATAATGGATAGAATTGCCGTGAGAAATTGATAAAAAGGTAAGTCGAGAATTTCCATGTATAAGGCACCTTTCTGAATTACTAAGAAGTCATAACTAATTTTGCACACTATATTATTATACTACAAAAAAGTAGTTATGTAATAAAAAAACTGCCAAAACCTTTGATTACTATTAAGAAACTATCAAATAGTGTCAAAAATTATAAGTTCAAGGGGTAGTTGACATCTTTGCCTATTTGCAGAATTGATAACAACTATACCCCTATAGACTTCCTATACATAATCAAATAAAGCTGTGCTAAGGTATTTTTCACCACGATCTGCAAATGCGACAACGATAAAGCCTTCATCTAAATTTTTGACGCATTCTAAAGCTGCAACCATGGCTGCACCACTGCTCATTCCAACAAAGATACCTTCTTTTCTTATTATTTCTCGAGCCATGGCAAAGGCTTCTTCTGACTCAATCATTACTGTCTGATCGATTTTAGAAGGATCGTATATTTCCGGGACAATAGCCTCTACCATATTTTTTAGACCTTGAATATAATGACCTTTGACAGGATGGGCTGATACAATTTTTATATCAGGATTCTTGTCTTTTAATCCCAAACCAACTCCCATTAAAGTACCTGACGTACCTAACGCTGATACGAAATGAGTAACTTTCCCATTTGATTCTTCCCATATTTCATTTGCTGTTGTTTGATAATGAGCTATCTTATTATATTCATTCGAAAACTGATTCGGCATGAAATACTTGTCGGGATCATTTTTAACTAGTTCATGGGCTTTTCTAATTGCACCGTCTGTACCTAGTGAAGCATCTGTCAGAATAGTTTTCGCACCAAAGGCTTCTATCATTTTGCGGCGTTCTATTGAAACAGCTTCACTCATTACAATAGCAACGGAATATCCTTTGACTGCTCCTATCATTGCAAGACCGATTCCCGTGTTGCCTGAGGTTGGTTCGATAATAGTTTTACCAGGAATAAGATCGCCGCATTCTTCAGCTTGCTCTATCATTTTTAAAGCAATACGATCCTTTATGCTTCCTGTTGGATTAAATCCTTCAACCTTTGCATACATGAGAACATTAGGATTAGGATTTAATCGATTTATTTTAACTAAAGGGGTACATCCTATAGTATCAAGTATATTATTGTGCATTTTGTCTAACCCTCCTATTACCATAGTAATACTAAACTATTCGAATAAAGTAATCAACCATTTTCTTAATATGAAGTCTTTTTCTGAGAGGTGACTTACCTTAAATAAAGAGCTCTCCATAACCTATTTAACCACTCCTCAAAAAATTAAAAAACGGAAAAGAGAATAATTAACATTAAGTTTAGGCAATAATAATTGATAGCCTCGGTTTAATATGTACATTTATATGCGAATAACCCTTCCCCCTCATCAATAATATAAAAAGTTACAACAACATAGCCCCTTCATCATATAAGTAAAGGATAATAGCAACCGCGTTACTTGTAAGCTTAAGCAGTATAGCGGATTTGTTGTAATCATAAACAAAAATAACAAAATGTAAGGAGAAGTACAGGTGAGTTTTTCATACATGTATATCATTTTTGGGATCAGTATTGCTTTAATAATTCTTCTGCTGTTATTCTTTGTTCTGATCAATCTTAGAAAAAACAAAAATATTCAAACACGTGACGTCTCTTTGCCGGGAGATGCACTTGAGGATCATGCAAGAATATCGGCGCTGGAGCATTCCATTTCTTCTAAAATATTTTTAAAAGATTGGCCGATGCGTCGAATGAACAGTAATTATACTTTTATACAAACAGTATGCAGAATTTTAAATGACGATGTTATGCAGAAACAGCCTATGCCCCCGGCTGCAGAATGGCTGCTTGATAATTTTTATATTATCGAAGAACAGGTTAAAAGTATCAGGAGAGATTTCTCTAAGAAACATTATTCCAGTCTACCAGTATTAGACAAAGGTCCCTATAAAGGATATGCAAGGATATTTGCAATTGCTATGGAACTGGTAGCTCATACTGATGGAAAAATCGAAATAAATACTCTTCTTAAATATTTGGAAGCCTATCAATCAAATAATATACTGATGGAACGAGAGATAGGTTTTATCCCAACCATGCTCAAATTGGCATTGATAGAAAGTATTAGAACAGTCAGTGAAAAAATTAAAGAGACAAAAACCCAATGGGACATCGCAGATGAAATGTTCGAAAAATGGTATGAAAATGAGGAGGAGGGTACAGAGCAAATAATCAAATTCTTAGAAAGCAATACTGCTTCGGAAATAAATTCCTCATTTATAGAGCATTTATTCTATAGATTGAGAAGGTCCGGCCGAAGCTATACTAATATATTGCATTGCATAGACGAGAATCTTGAAAAATTTCACGAATCTACAGAAACCATAGCTCAAAAAGAACATAATATTCAAGCTGCTTACACTGTTACCATAGGAAATTGCATCGCTTGCCTAAAATATATTTCGAGTTTCGACTGGTCAGAAATGTTTGATCAGGTAAGTTATTTAGAGCGTATTTTAAGGCAGGATCCTGATGGGACGTACAGTCTTATGGATGCAAATTCCAGGAATCATTATAAGAGTCGGATTGAAGCTCTTGCGCAGGATTATGGTACATCAGAGCTCCACATCGCACGGGATGCGATTGACTTAGCCGAAGAAGCGAAAGCAAAACTTGAAGAGGGAACAGATAGAGCATCGCACGTGGGTTACTACCTCATAGGAAAAGGTTTACGAGAACTAGAAAACAGACAAAAAGGGAAGAAAAAGACAATAAAAAGACTGACTGATGTCATTGCAGAGAATATGGGAGGTATGTACCTCGGATTTATTATTGCTTTCACTATGCTTATATCTCTGATTTTTGCAGGATACAGTGCAAGCTTATTGAGTGAAAATAAAATAATATATTCAATTTTAGCTGGTTTAGTTGTTATAGTGCCTGCCTCGGAGATTGCAATCTCTATAGCCAATTGGTTGGCATGTAAAGTAAAAAGGCCTGCTTTCTTCCCTCGACTTGAATTGAAGGAAGGCATTCCGGAGCATATGAGCACCATGGTTGTAATGCCAGCTTTACTTACGAACGAGAAAAGAGTAGAACAGCTTCTTGAAAACATGGAAAGCCACTATCTTGCTAATAGGGAAAAAAATCTATATTTTGCCTTGATTGGTGCTTTCGCAGATGCAAACGGACCTAATGCCGATGAGGATACAAATATTATACGGTTGGCTTCTGAAGGAGTAAAACAATTAAACCAAAAATATGCAAAAGAAGGAAAAGACATATTTTATTTCTATAACAGACTTAGAAAGTTTAGCGCAGGCGACAATAATTGGACAGGATGGGAAAGGAAAAGAGGAGCTTTGATGGAATTTAACGATATGCTTCTCGGTTCTCAGGAAACTACCTTTTTCTTTTTTTCAAATCCAAAATTTCCATCCACTGAGATTAAATATATTATAACCCTTGATGCTGATACAATATTGCCCTTTGGTATGGCAAAGAAAATGATAAGCACAATGGCCCATCCTTTAAATGTCCCTGTTATCGATAGCAGTAGAAATATTGTAACAGAGGGATATGGAGTTATGCAGCCTCGTATCACCTTTGATATAGAAAGCTCAAACAGCTCTCTGTTCTCAAGAATATATACAGGACAGGAGGGGATTGACCCTTATGCAAGTGCTATATCCGATGTGTATCAGGATTTATTTTGTGAAGGAATTTTTACAGGAAAAGGCATTTATGAATTAAAAACATTTCAGAGTGTCTTAAAGGATGCGGTTCCGGACAATGCCGTTTTAAGTCATGATTTGCTGGAAGGATCCTACGTAAGAGCTGGCCTTGTAAACGATATGGAATTAGTAGACTCTTATCCACCTAGCTATAAATCATATACAGCCAGACTCCATCGGTGGACTAGGGGAGATTGGCAGCTGCTTCCATGGCTGGGGAGGAAAATTCATAATAAAAAAGGGGAATTGATAAAAAACCCACTGTCTTATATTTCCCGTTGGAAGATTGCTGATAACTTGAGGAGAAGTTTAGTTCCCCCATCTATATTATTATTAATACTGCTTGGTCTAAGTATCCTTCCCGGGAATAGCATTACGTGGGTAGGTTTTGCTCTGTTTGTGCTGGGTTTGCCTTTTATCATGGATATCATTGATAGACTGCTTTGCCAGGGAATTAGAATCAGCAGAATAAAGAGACATAGCCCATGCTTTACAGGACTGAAAGCACTTTTTTGCCAAGTTTTACTTGCCGTTATTCTATTACCCTATCAGTCAGCAATAATATTGCATGCAATAACGGTTACGCTTTGGCGAGTCTTAATAAGCAAGAAGAATATGCTGGAATGGATACCATCTGCAGATGTTGAAAAGTTACAAAGCAACACGCTGAAAAGTTATATATTCGATCTTGGTGCAAGCTTTGCAGTGAGCTCCGCAGTAGTGGTGTTAACATATTTTATACGACCGGACATTCCAATAATTCGTCTTATATTATTATCCGCATGGATAACTGCGCCATATATCGCTTATCGTATAAGCCAAAAAGATGATGTTCGAGAAAATGTGTCAAAAGAAGTGGATCGCGATGAGCTGCGTAAAATAGCTAGAAGAACATGGAGATATTTTGAGGAGTTCTCGAATGAAAAAAATAATTATCTGATTCCCGACAACTTCCAGGAAGATCCGCCTAGGGGAGTTGCATATAGGTCCTCTCCAACCAATATTGCGTTGGGGTTATTAGCGACGCTATCTGCTAGAGATATGGGGTATATCGGAATAAAGGAAACTATCAATTCAATTTCAAGGACTGTAACTACCATAGAAAAAATGGAAAAATGGAATGGCCATTTATATAACTGGTATGACACCAGAACACTACAGCCATTGAAGCCCTTATATGTCTCAACCGTAGACAATGGAAATTACGTATGCTATTTGATTACCCTTGTTGAAGGTTTAAAGAATTATTATTCACGTTCATTGGTAGATCCGGTGTTCATACAGGGGATGAAGGATACTATAATGAACGGTCTTAGAGATGGCGAAGAGATTCCTTCCGGCTTTACTTATTTCAATTCCATTGAAAAAGAAGGAAAAATTGATCTAACACGCTGGAACAAAGCACTTGACGAGTTTATATGTGGCGAGGTAGTTGAAAGTATAAAAAATCCTGTATGGAAAGCGAAAGCTATACAAATGGCAGAATCGTTTAAAGAAGAGCTTAATGAGTTTGCTCCCTGGGTCCCTATGATAGAAGCTGCACCTGAGGAGTTGTTTGATGATGCTTTGGCTGAAGAGTCGAACAAATTATTAGAGATTCTGAGAGCAAACGTATCTATACAGGAACTCGCTGAAAAAAATAAAATCATAATAAAACAAATTGACAAGATACTAAGATGCACTGTTAAAATCACTCATACTAACAAAGAGAAGAATTTTCAGAATGTGTATGTTTGGCTGAATGAATTGATATTATCTGTTATGAAATCAGATGAAGCCGTTACGCAGTTTTTTAGAAACTATAATCAATTAATTGAGAGGATTAAAAACCTTTACGAAAATATAAGCTTTACACCTTTATATAATGAGAGCAGGCAGCTATTTTCTATTGGCTATAATGCCGAAGAAAAAAAGCTTACGAACTCATATTACGATCTTTTAGCATCCGAGGCAAGGCAAACTAGTTTTATAGCCATAGCTAGGGGAGATGTCCCATATAAGCATTGGTTTATGCTAGGAAGGTCTTTAACAGTCGTTGATCGCTATAAAGGGCTTGTTTCATGGAGTGGAACAATGTTCGAGTATCTTATGCCTCTGCTTATAATGAAATGCTATCCTAATACCTTATTGGATGAAACCTATTCTTTTGCCGTAAAAAGTCATATAAAATATGGAGAACTCAGAGGCATGCCATGGGGTTCTTCAGAATCATGTTATGGCACTTTGGATATTAATTTAGATTATCAGTATAAAGCTATCGGAGTTCCTTGGCTTGGTTTGAAAAGAGGTCTTGTGGAAGATGCGGTAGCCACACCATATGCAACATTCATGGCATTGATGGTGAGCCCAAATGAGGCCTATAAAAATATTAAATATCTGAAATCGGAGGGAATGGAAGGTTCTTACGGATACTATGAGGCAGCAGACTATACACCAGAAAGAACAGGCTTGCAAGCTAATAAAATCATTATAAAAAGCTTTATGGCACATCATCAAGGAATGATATTGCTGTCTTTGAATAATTTCTTGAATAAGAACATCATGCAAAGCCGTTTCTCACAAGATCCCTGTGTGAAAGCAGCACGACTTTTACTTCAGGAAAAAATTCCTTCAAATATCTTGTTTACAAAGGATACAAAGGAAAAACCTATGACCTCCAAAGCAAAAATCTACAGGGATAAGGGTGCTTTCCGTAAATTTACGGAACCCGATCCTGTACTGCCAAGAGTTCATGTTTTGTCAAACGGAAATTACTCTGTGATGGTGACTGATAGGGGCACAGGCTACAGCAGAACAAAAACAGCTGATATATCAAGATGGAGAGAGGATTCCATCATGAACAATTATGGAATGTTCTTTTATATCAAGGATGTTAACAATAATCATTACTGGTCTGCTGCATACGCTCCTGTAAATGTTTCGCCTGAAAAATATGAGGTTGTATTTACTCCTGATAAAGCAACATATTCAAGGACAGATGGCAAAATCGATACTGCTATGGAGGTTGTTGCTGCTTCTGATGATAATGCAGAAATACGTGTTATCAAACTAAAAAATAATGGTGACGCAGATTCAACATTAGAGGTAATAAGTTATTTCGAAATCGTATTAGCTTCGAGAAGCAGTGATTTGGCACATCCTGCATTCAGCAACCTCTTTGTAAGAACAGAATATGATCCTGTTCGTAATGCTCTTATTGCAAGCCGAAGACCAAGGGGGCCGGAAGACAAAGGTATGTGGCTAGCGGAAATGATAGTAATAGATGGGGAGACGATTGGAGAAATACAGTATGAAACGGATAGGATGCAGTTTATTGGAAGAGGCAGAACAGTAAATGATCCAATTAGGGTTTGTACAGAAAAACCCTTTACAAATTCAGTAGGCCCAGTCTTGGATCCAATATTTAGTTTCAAGATTAAACTTAAGATAGAACCAGGTGAAGAAGCTCGAATTTATTTTGTGACAGCTGCAGCGCATAGCAGGGAAAGCATGATTGATCTTACTGAAAAATACAACAGTGTAGAATCATGCAATGATGCTTTTTGGCTGGCTCTCACCAGAAGCCAGGTAGAAACAAAATTCTTGAATATAAACGCACAGGAAATGGAGTTATATCAGGAAATGATGTCAGATATTATCTTTATCAGTCCGCAAAGGCTTGAGTATCGGGATAATATTATGGCTAACAGAAAGGGACAGTCATCCTTATGGCCTTACGGAATTTCCGGTGATAGGCCGATTATTCTTGTAGTTCTAAGTAAAACAGAAGAGGCTGAAATCCTGTACGAGGTACTGCGAGCACATGAATATTGGCGAACAAAAGATCTCAGAACTGATTTGGTCGTTCTTGTAAGGGAAGAGAATAGCTATTCTAATCCGGTTTACTCATTGATAACAGAAATAGTACATTCCAGTCAGACATATGACGCTGGCAATCATCATAATGATATTTTCATAATAAATTCAAACAACATTCCGGATGAAGACATAAATTTGTTTTACGCATCGGCCAGGTTGGTATTCGAGGGTGGCCGAGGGACAATGAAGGAACAGATGCTGACATTGGATCATACGATTAGTGCAGACGATCCGCCAATTTCTTATGAACCTGACATTACCGAATATAAAGCTCTGAATCAGCCGTCTAAGGTATATTCAGACAGCGACATTAATAAACTTCTATTCTTTAATGGAATAGGTGGATTTGCCAATGATGGAAAAGAGTATGTCATTAAGCTTGAAGATGGCCAAATGACTCCTGCACCATGGGTAAACGTTATTTCCAATCCTGATTTTGGATTTATGGTAACTGAGACAGGGGGAGGTTTTTCTTGGTGTGAAAATAGCCGAGAAAACAAAATTTCTCCTTGGTCAAATGATCCAGTGTGTGACAGCCGGGGAGAGGTATTCTACCTATGCGAGCTATTCGACGAGAATGAGGGAAATAATCGAAGTGGGGAAAATAAAAAACCGTGGTCCATCACCCCACTGCCGATTAGGGAAAAAGAAGACTATATCATAAAACATGGTTTCGGGTATACGGAATTTCATCATGAAAGCCATGGTATATCGCAAAGCCTTGTTCAGTTTGTACCTATTAAGGGAACAGTTAAAATTAGTATCATACGATTAAGGAATAATAGCGATAAAAACAAAAAACTAAGCCTAACCTATTTCCTAAGTCCGGTTTTAGGAGTGAATCCACAAGAAACATCCATGCATATTATTAGCTCTCGGAATGAGGAAGGGACACTACTGATTGAGAATCCATATAACCGAGAATTTGCAGATAGAATATGCTTTATGGACACTTCTGTTAAAAAGCGTTCGGTTACGGGTAGCAGAAAAGATTTCTTTGGGCTGGGTGGAATGACTGCGCCTGAATCATTAAAACGATATAATTTATCCGGCAAGCTAGGTTCTGGCTATGACCCTTGTGCCGCAATGCAGATCCATATAGATTTAGAGGCAAACGAGACCCGTGATGTAGTTTTTATGCTCGGCATGGCTGATAATGCTGAAAAAGTGCATGAACTGGTTTCTACATTCAGAGATATTGAAAAAGCTGAAGAATCATTGTTAGCAGTTAAGGAATTCTGGAATGAGAAGCTTCAGACTATTCATGTATGTACTCCTGATGCGGCGATGAATACAATTATGAACGGCTGGCTATTATATCAAACTATATCATGCAGACTTTGGGCAAGATCTGCATTCTATCAATCAGGAGGGGCTTATGGGTTTAGGGATCAGCTTCAGGATAGCTTATCTGTCGCCTTGATATGGCCTGAAATCGCAGAAAAGCAAATTTTGAAGCATGGAGCTCATCAATTTCTCGAGGGTGATGTTTTGCATTGGTGGCATGAACCTGCCCTTAAAGGTACCAGAACCCGAATATCTGACGATTATTTGTGGCTGCCCTATGTCACATCAGAATATATCAGAATAACAGGAGATTCAGGGATACTATATAAAGAAATTCCATTCCTGGAAGGTGAAGTTTTAAAGGAATTTGAGGATGAAAGATATTTCCAGCCAGGGGTCTCAAATGAAACGGGAATCCTCTATGATCATTGTATCCGGGCAATTGAAAATGCTTTAAGGTTTGGAGAAAAGGGATTGCCACTAATAGGTGGAGGAGACTGGAACGATGGTCTTAATACAGTTGGTAACAGAGGAAAAGGGGAAAGTGTCTGGCTTGGATGGTTCTTAAGTACTATATTGCAGAAGTTCATACCGATATGCCGTGATAAGGGAGATGATGACCGGGCCGACAGATATGAAACCTTGAGTGATAGGATAGTTAATTCAATAGAAGAAAACTGCTGGGATGGAAATTGGTATATGAGGGCCTTTTTTGATAACGGTGAGCCATTAGGTTCAGCACGGCAAAGTGAATGTAAAATAGATTCGCTTACTCAAAGCTGGGCGGTAATATCAGGGAAAGGAGATAAAGATAGAACTGCAATAGCAATGCATTCTGTTGAGGATTATCTTGTAATGCATGAGGAAGGACTAATAAAGCTATTGACTCCGCCATTTAATGAAGGAGACTCAGAACCCGGATATATTAAAAGTTATGTTCCGGGAGTGAGGGAAAATGGAGGCCAGTATACTCATGCTGCAGCGTGGGTAATCATTGCGTTTGCGATGATGGGGGATGGAGACAAGGCAAGTGAATTATTTTCTCTGGTTAATCCCATCAACCATACCAGAACTAACAGAGAATGTTCTATTTACAAGGTTGAACCATATGTCGTTCCGGCAGATGTATATGCGGTTTATCCTCATATCGGCAGGGGAGGCTGGACCTGGTACACCGGTTCAGCAAATTGGATATATAAAGCAGGTCTTGAAAGCATATTAGGGTTTAAAAAGTATGCTGATAAGCTGGTTATAGATCCATGCATTCCGAGAAAATGGGAGGAGTATACAGTCAATTACAAGTATATGGAAACTTCATATCAAATTACCGTATCCAATCCAAATAGCATATGTAAGGGCGTAGCCAGTATTGTTGTAGATGGTAAAGTCGTTGATGATAAGGGAATACAGCTTGTAAATGACAAAAAAACTCATAAAATTAAAGTTTTAATGGGCTGACCTTAGCCATTAGATCTATAATCTCAATGAAATCTCCATGAATAGAATTTATGGAGATTTCATATTTTTATTGAAATATAAGGACAAACAATAGATAATAGATACTATCGGGTTAATAACAATTTCAATTTGATAGTAAATATACGGTGAAAATATGAGTGATAATGTTACAAAATTATTTTATAAAGATAAGGAAATAATCCTCATTGCGACTGCTCATGTATCAAAAGAGAGCAAGGAGCTTGTAAAGAAGGTTATTGAAGAAGAAAAGCCGGATAGCGTCTGTATAGAGTTGGATCAGGACCGGTATAAGAATATGCAGAACCCAAAATTGTGGGAAAATACAGATATAGTTACAGTAATTAAATCAAAACGAGTAGGCTTTCTGATGGCGAATCTCGCTTTAAGCTCATATCAAAAAAAGATGGCAAAGAAGCTGGACACTCCTGTTGGCGGGGAAATGATTCAAGGAATAGAAAGTGCAAAGGAAATCGGCGCAGAGTTGGTGCTTGCTGACCGCAGCATACAAACCACATTTCTTCGAATATGGCGTAAACTTAGCCTATGGGAAAAATCGAAATTATTGGTCAGCCTTGTATTCTCATTTGATGATGATGAGGACATCACAAATGAAGATTTACAGGAATTGCTGAAAGAGGACATGCTTCAATCGGTAATGGCTAGTATGCGTAAGGAATTTCCCAAAATCGGAGATATCTTGATAAGCGAACGGGATCAATATTTAGCTCATAATATCAAAAACGCTCCCGGTAAAAAGGTTGTTGCTGTACTCGGTGGGGCCCATGTACCTGGAATAAAGGAAGAAATCTATAAGGAACAGAATATGGAGCAAATTTCAACTGTACCGTCTAAGAGCTTTTTCTCAAAAATTGCAGGATGGATCATACCAGCCGTTATAATCGGTCTGCTAGTTTATGCTTTTGCCACCAGTATACAGACGGGATTGGAACAATTATCGGCATGGGTATTATGGACTGGGACATTAGCGGCAATTTTTACCGCTTTATCCTTAGCACATCCAATTAGTATACTTACATCTTTTGTTGCTGCACCCTTCACCACATTGAATCCAATATTGGCTTGCGGCTGGTTTACAGGGCTTGTGGAGGCTTCAGTAAGAAAACCCACTGTTAAGGATCTACAGAATGTATCAGATGATATATTTAGTATTAAAGGATTTTTTAAAAATAGGTTTTTAAGAATTATTCTTGTGATTTCTATGGCGAATCTGGGAGCGTCGCTCGGAACATTCATTGCCGGGGCGGGGATTATAAAAAACCTTTTTTACTGACAGAAATATTTTTATGGGGTTTGCAATGGAGAGTGTAAAACATTATTATGGTAAGATGGTAGACCTGATGGATAATATCGGGGCAACAATTGGAATTTATCTGTCAAATCCATTGGAATTATCAGAATTTTATACCTTTATTGTAAGATGGATTTTCCCTGTTTTAGCGGTGCTTATATTTTTCCGCTGTACACTGCCCTTGTTACGCGATAGGGGATATAATCAAATATGGGGATATTTAGATACAAAGAACGGTTACCGTATTCCTTTAAAGCATTGGGAAAATTCTATTGGCCGAAGCAAGCTTTCAGATATTGTTATAAACTTGCCCTTTATTTCGCGGAGCCATGCCGTGCTCTCTTATGGTGAAAAAGGATGGATAGTTACTGATCTTGGCTCAAAGGGCGGTATTAAGATAAACGGTGAAATGCTGGAAAAGTCAGGTGTTGTGCAATCTGGGGACACGGTTTCCTTTGCTGGAGCCGATTTTTTATTCGTATCAGCGGAAGAAGGGCATGAAATTATAGAAATAGAAAATAAGCTGCACCGTATAATTAATTTCTTCAGCACTTTTCGTTATAGAAAGACATTCTTGATGATACTGATATTTCAATTGCTTGGAGGTCTTCAGATATATTTTGCTTCTTTAGGAGAAGGAGTAAGCGGAAGTATTCCGATACCGATTGGCCTTTTTATATTAGTGGAATGTATTTATTTTTTCCTACTGTCCCGATTCAGTCAGAAATATCTGGAACTGGAGCTGCTCATTTTTTTCTTATGTGGCCTTAATCTGTTTATTGTGGCGGCTGTATATCCTGGCCAGCTGATGAAACAAACAATAGCCATCATTTTAGGCATAATAGTTTATGCTATGATTCAGTTTATCATTAAGGATGTGGGAAGAGGGCGCAAGTTAAAATATATTTTAGTATTTTGTGCACTAATATTGATATTGCTAAATCTAACTGTTGGTGAATCCCGCTTTGGTGCAAAGAATTGGATTGATTTAGGTTTTATTACCTTTCAACCTATGGAATTCGTCAAAGTTGCTTTTGTATTAGCAGGAACAGCTACTCTGGATAAACTGTTGACAACAAGAAATTTGACAGCATTTATTGGGTTTTCCGGGATTTGTATTGGCGCACTTATTATAATGAGGGATTTGGGTACATCTGTAATTTTCTTTACTGCTTTCCTTGTTATAGCATTTATGCGTTCTGGAGATATTAGAACAATAGCATTGATTTCTTCAGGAGCTGCGTTGGGTGCATTTGCAGTAATAACTTTTCTTCCCTATGTTGCATCGAGATTTGAGGCATGGGGTAATGTATGGGAATACGCCGATACCATCGGATACCAACAGACCCGCACAATGATTGCAGCTGCCAGTGGAGGCTTTCTGGGGGTCGGAGGCGGCAAGGGATATCTGGTTGGAATTCCGGCAGCCGACACTGATTTAGTATTTGGAATACTATGTGAAGAATGGGGACTGATCATTGCACTCACAGCTGTAATGTCAATCATCTTTCTTTCATTTCTGGTAATGTTTTTAATGAAAGGCTGCAAGTCGTCTTTCTATGCGATATCAGCTTGCGGTGCGGCTTCAATTTATATGATCCAAACGGCATTAAATGTATTGGGCTCTCTTGATATTTTGCCTCTTACAGGAGTGACATTGCCGTTTTTGTCTAATGGAGGATCCTCCATGGTCGTATGCTGGGCACTTCTGGCATTTATCAAAGCGGCTGACGAAAGGCAGAGGCCTGCTTTGTTAGATGGAGACGAAGAAGACGAAATAGAAGAAGACGAAATAAATGTAACAGCAGAACAATCCAGTAGAGGTAAGTATGAAGATGAAGATTATGATTACAAGGATGAGGATGATGAGGAAAGGGCTGTGCTTTTGAGATGAAGATACTGACAAAACGCGCTTATGCCCTGCTGGGTTTATCCGTCTTACTTATTGCAGGGATTTTTGTTTTTATTATAAAATATATTAATAATGCCTCAGATTGGGTGCAGCATCCTACAAATAAGCATTTATTTATTAATGGACAATTACAGACTACCGGAAAGATATTTGACAGGAAAGGTGAGACCCTTTTACAAACTGTAGAAGGAGTACATAAATATCACAGTGATCTAACTGTCAGAAAAGCTGTTATGCATGCGATAGGTGATTCCTATGGAAATATTGTGACTAGCGCTCAGGTAGCATTTGGTGACAGGCTGTCTGGATGGAATCTAGTCAATGGGGCATATCGTTTTAATGCACAAAGATATAAGCCCGGCAGCGATATGACTCTCACCCTTGATGCAGAAGTCTGTGCTGAGGCATATAAAGCCATGAATGGAAGAAAAGGGGCTGTAGGTGTATATAATTATAAAACCGGAGAAATAATCTGCATGGTCAGTACTCCAACATTTGATCCGGAAAATCGTCCTGATATAATGGGGAATCCCGACAAGTATGAAGGAGTCTATATAAATAGACTTTTGTCAGCGGCATATACACCAGGTTCGGTTTTTAAACTGGTTACTGCAGAAGCAGCAATCGAAACAATTCAGGAAATAGATTCAAGGACATTTGAATGCAGGGGAGAAAAGATTATTGATGGCGATAGGGTAACTTGTCCGACATCTCATGGAAATATTACATTTAAGCAAGCCCTTGCCAATTCATGTAATGTTGCGTTTGCAGAGATTGCACTGGAAATCGGAAGTTCAACACTGCAAAAATATGCGGATAAAGCAGGGTTTAATTCAAGCTATAAAGTGGATGGAATTTCAACATTCGTTGGTAAAGCAGATATTTCCGATGCGGAAGGAGGAGAA
This sequence comes from Clostridiales bacterium, assembly GCA_012838265.1. Classification (GTDB taxonomy): domain Bacteria; phylum Bacillota; class Clostridia; order Peptostreptococcales; family Anaerovoracaceae; genus Anoxybacterium. The sequence continues at coordinate 1,063 of DUPP01000215.1, read as the reverse complement.
CTTGCCTGGGCTGGAATAGGTCAGTATAGTAATACCGCAAACCCAATGAACTTTATGACTTACGTTGGTGCTATTGCTAACGATGGTGTCAGAGTTTCTCCAACTATCATAAAGAATCATAACGGAATCTCATCACTTCTTTCAGGCCTTGTATCAAAGGGAGACCGGGTAATCGCAAAGGAGACTGCAGCGATCCTTGAAATGATGATGCGGAATAATACGATAGAGGTATACGGAGAAAGAAATTTTGAAGGTTTAGAACTATGCGCTAAATCAGGAACGGCAGAGGTCGGCGGCGGCTTAACGCCCCACGCTTGGTTTGCAGGGTATATGGATCGGGATGACTGCCCTCTTGCCTTTGTAGTAATAGTGGAAAATGGGGGTTCCGGCAGTAAAGTTGCCGGTTCTGTTGCAGGAAAAGTACTGCGAAAAGCAGTGGACAGAATATTAATTGAATGAAAAGGAAAGTATAAATGAGTAATGATTCTAAGAGTAGAGCAATTCTATTAATGGTTATATGTGCGGGCCTTTGGAGTTTGGCAGGTATTCTGATTAAGCTGCTTCCATGGCCTGTTATGGCGATTGCAAGTATCAGAAGCTTCATCGCGGCAGGTGTATTCTTGCTTTATATGAGATATGAAAAAAAATCATTTATTATCAATAAGTTTTCTTTACTTGGGGGAATAGCCTTATCATCTACTTTTATATCTTTTATAGCTGCGAACAAACTGACAACTGCAGCTAATGCAATTGTGCTGCAATATTCAGCACCAGCTTTCCTTCTTATAATATCTGCTGTTTTTTTCCACCAAAAAAGCAGGAAGGGGGATATAATAGCTGTCTGTATTACGATATTTGGCATTTCATTTTTCTTTCTTGATAAACTTACAAGCGGTTATTTACTTGGCAATATATTTGGGATTGCCTCAGGTATATCCTTTGCATCCATGTTAGCAATTACAGGTAATACGGATGATAACTCCAGATTCAGCGGAATACTGTTAGGTAATCTTTTTACCTTTGTTATCGGTCTGCCTTTTGTTGTACTATCCGACTTTCCAAT
>DUPP01000251.1 GCA_012838265.1 Clostridiales bacterium | reverse complement strand
TCTTCAACCATAAAAATCCCTCCGTTATTCTTTGTGTACAAGTTAATAATATCACTTTTATTAATGGAGAGAAAGTTTAGCTGATTGAAATGTATCTGTCAAGTTTTCATAGGTAGCCTTTAAATATACAGTTTTAGTGGGTTAGTGCCTTAAAAAGTTGTCCCATTGGTCTACTTGTGGCCGTGTTAATCGGAATTATTCCTTGTACTGCTCCAATTGACGGCTTTGTCGGTGCTTTTCTTAGAAACTCTCCAGTTCGAATATGCATTTCCTGTAATAGGCTGGTTTGAGCCACTCGAGGATGAACTGTTAATTGTTCTAGGATTGTATTTAAACTAGCTTGCAGTTCACCATTCATTCGGGCTTCAATTAAACCAATCATGGCTTTAGCCCCCTGCTTAGTCCATGACTTGCCCTGTTTCTTCATCCGGTAAGTAAAAGCCCGGTGAGAACTTTCGACTGAACCAATTAAATGAATATCCTTAAATCCACGCATTTGTGGTGAGAGGATATACCGCCAATTTCGCTGTAGATACTTTCTTAAACGCATTAGGTCGTCTGCTTGTTTTTCCGTTAGGTTTTGTGATTCATAAGTATCTAAAATTATTGTTAGCTCTGCTTGATCATGATGACGAACGGCTTTAATTGCTCGCATGGCTAATTCGTTGTGCCGGCCTAAAGTATGTTCAATTTTCTGTAAACAATGATAGCGGTCGAGAAAGTATTCACCATGTGCACCTTGAGGAACTAGACTTAATAGCTTAGCTGGTTCGTAACCTGGGCCAGCGTCACTGGCCAAAAAGATCGTTTGACCGGCAAGCTTATAATGGCGGTCTAAATAATCACTTAGTCGTGCTTCAAGCCGTCCTTGGTGCCCAACACTGAGAAAGTCATGCCGATTAATGATTTGATTAGCTACTCGCTCATAAACCCGATAATGGTGCACAAGAGTCAGCTGACCTGCTTCTTTTTTACCTTTAATCATAAAGGCATCACCCTCAATAGTTAAATTTTTAGGCATATGGCGAGGAGTAGCTTGGTGTTCTTTTGCTTGAGTTTGTTTAGCTACCTGATTTCCTAACTCATGCACGGCGTGCATTACCGAATCGGCAGTAATTCCGCTGTCAAATACAAGGTTCAAAATGTCGGCAGTATTGCGCATTGTAGTTGTTTGGGCAATCTTAGCCATCATCATTAAGTAGTGTGGCGATAAACGACGACGTGGTTTAATTTTTAATTGTTGGTCTAAGTAAAATTCACGTTTCTTTGTCCCAGCCTGATAATACCGTCGTTGAAAAGTCACCGGGCCAAAGATAAAATTAAGCGTCCGTGGCTGTTTATTGATTACTTGATAGTTCGCTGGAGCTTGGGACTTTAAGCTTCGATCTAAGCTTTCCAAAAAGTTTTGCATGATTACTTGTCCTAACTCCAATACCCCTTTTAAAATAATCTGTTCAGCTTCAAATAAACTGCCTGATTTCACCAAATTCTGCTCGATTTCTGTTAAAATATCCATGAGGAAAGACCTGCCTTTGCTTAGTATTCGACACACTAAAGGCTACTGGTCTTTTCTTTTTTTGTAAATAAGTAAATTGGTCTACAAAAAAGATTTCCACGACCAGATGAATTATTCATCCAACCTATGAAAATCTTACACTAACCTCAATAAAAACTTCCCGGTCGAACAGCTTGAATTTTACGAATTGGTAATGGGTTCAGTCCTTGCAATAAC
>DUPP01000214.1 GCA_012838265.1 Clostridiales bacterium | reverse complement strand
TATTTCACCCCTGTTTTTATGTATTTTTAATAATACATAGTATCACTCATGAGACTCTCGTCGGGTGTTACTTAGACCCGACGTTTTTATCTTCCTCCGCGGCCGACTGCTCCGCAGTCCTCGGCCGCGGCCTGTATTTGTAAGATATAATAAAATATAAAGCCCAAGCTAAAAAATAAATAACAATGGCTAACTTATTCATTATTTTACCTCTATTTCTGGCCAATCCATCCACTTTGGCCGATTAAATCCGTTCTGTTTATATCGCTGTATTTTCTTGTATGTATCAAATGATTCTCTTATTTCATCCGTATGAACAAAGAAATAAGTTCCTATATATCTTTTAAACTTTTGCTTTTCATTGTCCCACCACTCAGCTTTAGTTTTTCTAACTATTGTTAAACAGCCTGCAATTGTCATAGGTAAATAAATATATGTTGCCTGCTCTCTTATAGGCTTAGCAATCCTGCTAAAAACTTGTGCTGTTCCTATTATTGCTTTCCTCTGCTTTCTTTGTTGACTTATTTCAGTTATCATCTCTGGCGGAAAATCCCTAGATTCATTACTACTGAACCACGTTTGTATTTCATCAATAACAATTGCTGTTCCATATGTTCCATTATTTAATTCTAAAATATCTTTCCAATGATTTATAGAACCGTCTTCATGCTTGTATGCCATATTTGTATAAACTTTCATTGATGGATAGCGTTTCTGCCATTTCAATATTAAATCACATAATGCTGTCGTTTTTCCGCTTCCCTGTTCACCGCAAAATAAATGTAAACCGTGTTCTTTAAAATCCAATGGGTCACGATTATATATATCTTTTGCTAGTCTGTTCGGAAATAAAACAAATAGCCTTTTAAATATGCCTATACGCTTAATTACAGGTATTTTTCCTTTCATTTTATACCCTTTTGTACCTAAGTAAATAAACTGTATAATAAAGCTAATAAACACAATTGTAATTATTATTAATATTGGTGAAAACAAAAACAATATAAATTTTAATACTTGTAACATATAAACCTCCTAAAATGGTAAGTCTTCGTCAATCTCTTTTTTTGGCATTTCAAGCTTTGCGATAATCTTCTTTACAGGCCAGTAGAATCCCAGCAAATCCCTTAGTTGATGTAACGCGTTATCATCGAGATCAAACGGGTAACTAACCGCACTTCCCCTTGTTTCGCCTTTTATGGTATCGCATAAAACATCATCCCCGTATATAACCTCTAGGCCGTTTGGAATCTCAAACAAAAACTTTTTATTGTTGTTTTCATGCTTGACTAAGATATATGTATTCAGTTCTATAAAATCTCTTGGGTTAACGTTGTATAATCTTCTCATAATATCCACCTTTCTAGAATGGTAAGAACGAACGTATTGTCCTTACTGTGTTATATATAATACGGAAATTCGTAATTAATATAAAAATAGTTAAGATAATTAAAAAGTCACCTAAAGGGAAAATGTAACCTATACCAGTAATTATATTGATAAAACCGCCTACTATATCAGCAGGTATAGTTAAATCAATATCTGGTATACGATTCATAAAAAATGAATAACCATAATAAATTAAATTCAATAATGCTTCTGTTATCATTTCATCACCCCTTTAATATATAATTTTAGGAATCCTTTTATACATTTTAAAAATGAAGTATAACCAAATAAACACACGTATTATATTTTTAATAATTAATCTTATACTGTCGTAAGCTTCAAAGTTTATTATATTAACTGTACCGCCACCCCATTTAGATGGTAAAGACAATGTAAAATTTGGAGCATTTGAATCATCATTTAAACTATCTTTTAATTCCTGAAATACAGACTTAAAATCTTCTACAAAACCAAATTTTTGTTCCCCTAGTGTTGCCATTCTTTCATTATTCATTTCTAAAAATTCTTGTGATGGTATAAATGCAATTTTTAAAAAAAAGTTATCTGAAAAAGGATTTAAGTATGACATTATAACAGTTATTTTATCGCCTAAATCTTCAAAGAATCCTGCTATATTATCTGATAATTCTGAAAACCAGTTACCAATATTTATGCTTAATTCCTGTAAATCGTCTATTAAATCAGTAAACCAATCAATTATAGTTTGCGTTAAACCATTAAAAAAACCGCTGACATCCTCTGCAAACCCTTGTATCTTATCACCTATTCCCGCAAACCAGTTACCTATATTTGTACTCATTGTCTGCAAGTCTGTAATTACATTATTAAACCAGTTTCCAAGTGAAGTAATAAGATTACCAAAGAAATTGCCAACATTAGTTACAAAATTATTAAATCCATTAGCTAGGTTGTTAATTGGTGTTGCAAGAACGCCCAAGCCTTGCGAAAGCATATCGCCGATATCAGACAGCCACTCACTAGGATTAAACCATGAGAAATAGTCCTCAATATCATTCCAGAATCCGCTTTCTTCACCCCATTCACTAATTGGCTTACTTTCGGAGGCGAAAAAAAAACCTGACCAAATTTAGGATGGTCTTCTCTATAAACTATATTATAATTTGAAGCAAGAATTTCAGAGAATGGACCTGAACTTAACCGATAACTATCTTGATATGTCCAACTATTATTCTTTAATATATAGTTCTTCGTTAATGTACCATCTGGAGATGTCAATAAATCAACATAATCATAAGATGCACTTCCTTCTTTTATAAC
>DUPP01000213.1 GCA_012838265.1 Clostridiales bacterium | reverse complement strand
GTCTGCTTCAAAAATGGTACAAAAGCTTGGAAATCTCGGTCTGATGAAATATGAAAAATATGGAGTTCTCGTTTTGAGTGAAGCAGGCAAAGAGATTGGTAAGTTTCTTTTGGAAAGACATAATATAATCGAAAGGTTTCTCAGACTTCTAGGTTGTTCTGAAGATATTATTTTAAAACAAACAGAATTAATTGAGCATAACCTACATAATGAAACAATACATCGTCTAGAAATGTTAATCAGCTATTTCACAAGCAACCCTGCTGTTCTTGAACAATTTGAAGATTTTGTTAAAAAATATTAAGATTGAGTTAAATGATGACCTAAAATGTAAGGCTTATAATAACATATCTCCTATCTTTCTGTATTTAATTCACAAGGCAGATTTTACTTGCATAATATGAACAATGAAAACTATATTGACATAACATAACACACAATGTGTTATTAAGGAGGATCTTATATCCATGCCCGAAATATATTTAAGTCCATCCACACAGGATTTCCATCTATTCATAAATGGCGGCAATGAAGAATACTATATGAATTTGATTGCTGATGCCATGATACCTTACTTAAGAGCAAGCGGAATTGAATTTACGAGAAATAATCCCGGCGATTCCGTGTCAAGAACTATAGAGAGGTCTAACGAGGGTTCTTATGATCTGCATTTAGCAATACATTCAAGTGCTACCCCCGAAGGATGCGATGAGCCTCAAAGAGGAATTAATGTATATCATTTTGCAGTCAGTCCTGTTGGCGGGGAGGTTGCGGCTCACATCATAGCGGAAAATTTAAAATACATTTACCCTAAACCCAATCTTGTTAAAGTCGTACCGGATTATACACTGCGCGAATTAAGTCTTACTAATGCACCTGCCGTATTGGTCAATTTGGGTTATCACGATAACATAAAAGATGCGATGTGGATTAAACAAAACATAGATTCAATTGCAAGAAATCTATCATTATCTGTGGCTAGTTTCCTGCATGTACCTTTTCGCTAACCTCAGCAACTTAGACTGTTTACAGAATAACATACAAATTCATAAAATGGAGGTAGTTTTATGCCAAAAATATACCTGAGCCCTTCTTCAAAGGAATCAGATTCCTGGCTGATTGGTGGAAATGATGAGTATTATATGAATCTGATTGTGGATGCTATGATCCTTGTTTTTAGATCAAACGGTATTGATTTTATTAGGAATAATCCAGGCAATTCATTATCCCAAATCATTTCACAATCAAATGCAGGCAATCATGACCTGCATATTGCACTGTATTCAAATTCTTCTCCAGAAAACATGAGAGGCATTTTGCAGGGTCCTGACATTTACCATTATGCTACAAGTAAGGAGGGGCAAAAAGCCGCAGAAATTATAGCCGAAAAAATAAGGAGCATCTACCCAAATCCCGAACTTGTGCAAGTCATACCAACAACCATTTTAGCTGAGCTAAGGAGAACAAAAGCTCCTGCAATTTTAGTTAAGATAGCTTATCAGGACAATTATGATGATGCTGTTTGGGTAAGAGATAACATTGATTCTATCGGAAGACAACTTGCAATTGGTACTGCTGAATATTTAAATGTACCTTTTAAAAGCCCGTAATCATAATTCTCGTTAATATATTGTTTCTGTGTTATACTAAGATTAAATACAGTAAAAAGACATATCGAGGTCATATAGAGGCCATATAGAGGACACATAATGGAAAAAATTATTGAACTACTTAAATCTTCACTAGAAAATAACATGCTGATCAAGCTTACTTTTAGTGCACTTAGAAAGAAATCTAATCTTTTTAAGAAAACAATTGTACGTCCTTTGCTATTGCAAGGGGAATTATATTATCAGGTTGAATATCATTTTACGAATAAAGTGACTCACAGCAATTTAAAAAGTACGGAATGTCTGCCTCTTTTTGAAGAATTGATCTGGGATACCTATAAACAGATAAATTTGTTTTGCGTTGATGCAGATTATCAAATACTTGCATCTAATCCGGAAAATCCTAAAATCATAAGGAGACCTGCAACTAAGATTATGCCCCCGCTTGTGCATAACAGAGAAAAACATCATATACTACCTGATGGTGTTCCCTGTGATTTCCTGATCCGACTAGGAGTAATGGATAACAGCGGGAGAGTATTTCAAAAACACTATGCAAAATTTCGCCAGATCAACCGATTTTTAGAGATAGTTTCCGACGTATTATGTTTTCTGCCGGATAAGAAGACACTGCCGGATGGTCAAGAAAGCCAGGAGCCTCTTCGCATTATAGATTTTGGATGCGGAAAAGCTTATCTGACTTTCGCCCTTTATCACTACCTTAAATTGATTCTGGGTAAAAATGTTTCTATTATAGGTCTTGATTTAAAAACTGATGTAATTGACTTCTGTAATATGGTAGCTGAAGACTTGGACTATAAAGATTTGCAATTTTTTGTAGGAGATATAGCAGAGTATTCGGAAAAAGAGAATATCGATATGGTCGTGACGCTCCATGCATGCGATACTGCTACTGACTATGCTTTGATAAAGGCTGTTGGTTGGAATGCCTCTGTCATCTTATCCGTTCCCTGTTGTCAGCACGAGCTGTTCAACCAGATTTCGAATAGCCTTCACAAACCAATCCTCAAGCATGGGATACTTAATGAACGATTCTGCGCAATCCTGACCGATGGACTTCGAGGTTTAAAACTTGAAGAACAGGGCTATGAGGTTGCAATGATTGAGTTTACCGGCCTGGAACATACCTCCAAGAACATCATGATACGAGCTGTTAAAACCGGAAGAAATAGCGCTGCAGCAGGTGAAAAATATCGGCTATTAAAAGAGTATTGGAACGTAAACCCAACTATCGACGAATTAGTTTAACTTTTATTTGGCTTACAATTTATTGGCAAATATAAATATGATATCCTTGCAAAGATTTGCCGTGGTTGCTTTATATATAATCATCATTTTGTGAAACGGGTTGCAAATCATTAATTTCATTCAAATTGAAATGTGCTATTTCCGTATCTTTATATATTATTATTAAAGCTGCTTCTGACGCATATTTTTGAAGTTTTTCTAATTTATCTGCTGGCGGGGCGGTAGGTGTTCCCGGTGAACCTCCCTCACTTACCCCCAAATCGAATGAAAAAGTAATTTTACATTCCTCGTTATTATTAAGGAAATCATGTTCAACGGACTGCCCATAACTTAAACCGGTATTACTTAAAGAGTCATAATCAAATACATCAATTCCAAATATCTCTCTAGATACTTCCTTTAGCTTTTCATTTGGTACGATTTGTATATGTAAATCATCTGCATTGGTAATACGGCCTACTTTTCTGCTTCCTATATTTTTGACGGTAAAATCATAACATAGTACTTTTGCTACTAACTCCTGTCCTTTATTATCATCTTCTTCATAAGTTATGCTTTTCTCATCTTTTATAGTTATGTTTGAACTTATTAGATCTAAATCAACGCTAGTATTAATATGAGTAAGTTGTTGCTCTGGTCGTCCTATCTTTGATAAGCTTTCGCTGATTTGATTAAAATCTAAAGAATTCAATTTGGGTTCTTCACCAAGCAGTAATTCTATATTCTCAATTTTTCCGTCAAGATCGACGACAACATCTATTTTTTCAATATATTCCTCATAGGAGGTGTACATTTTGTATAAATTTTGCATTCTTTCAAGCGGTAACGGATGTTCTCCAACTTCATACTTTGAACCAGCGCCACCATCAAGTCTGAATTCCTTCCTGTCCAGAGAAAAGTAGTCATCAGAATTCTCTGTGTGCATTCCACCACTACCAGAACTACGCTTGTAAGATATCTCAAAATGCTTGACTTTAGGTAAATAAGAAAGGTCACCCTTATAGGAAACATATAAGCTGCCATTTTTCTTTTGATGCACATAAACCTTATCGTCTTCTATTGGAAAATCGACAATATAATCAAGCTTATACGTACCTGTCCAGTTCTCACTTTCTCCTTTATAAGTATATTTTTTTTCAACTGTTGGTTCAAAAGAGCAGCCAGCAACTAAAATGGATATTGTCATAAACATTACAATGATAATTGCCTTTTTTATGCCTAATATCTCCTTACTTTAATAAACTCATAGACAATCCTGAATTTATATGGGTCCTGAGCTTCAACATCATGATTCCCAATTCACTCTCGGTCTGTGGTTTCTGTTTATTGTTATGCTTGATTCTACGATTGTAGAATTATGAAGGCAAGCTATTTATATACAGTTAATTTATATGCACCTTTTATATTGATTTCACTTCTAATATCATTATATAACCCATATCCCAATACTTATTTTTACTATATAACAAACCGGTTATATACTTCCCGTCTTCCCAATCCGGTTCGTCTTCGTTGGATAGTTCTTCCTTAATGAAATTAACGTAAGATTTCTCATTATCAATAAAATAGAATGGAAATTTTGATTTCTTATATATGGGGGTGAATTTTGCATCAGATGCTTCTGACAAATTTTCTTTAGTAATAAATATTGCATCATATTTTGAATCAAAACCATCTTTTATTAATGAGTAAAAATATAATATTCCTCAGAGTTTTCACCCCCCATTACCATTGTTTTATTATTTTAGAATAAAATCGGACATTTTTGTTTCTTCCCATTCGATCCCTTTGGGAGAAACATTAGAATATAACTTTATTGAATTATTATTCTTATCAATGGCGACCTTTAATTCAAAATTCATTTCCTGGGGCTGCAGATATTCATCATACATTTGTTGATAATTGATATTTCCGCTTTCTTTCGCTTCCTTTATATACTTAACAGTATCAGGATCTCTATCATAATTCTTATGTATTATTTTATAATGAAAAGCAGCCTCAACATTCCCATTAATAATCTCTTCTTCATAATTTGATATTTGAAAATCTAATAGTTCATAATATGGGGAGAAAACTTTCCTACTTTCCTCTTTCATGTAAGCAGCGATTTGTTCAAAGTGTTGGGAATCATTTGAAGCTATACTCGAACTTATTGGATTCTTATCATCATCCTCATTTACTACCACCCAAATCGATGCCTGCCTCTCTGTCCCATTATCGTCAATCAACGTTGGCTGAATCAATTTTACCTCAACTTCGCCGTCATCCCATTTGAATTTTACTACAAATATTGGGGGTTCTGTATTTCGGTCTTCATAAGTACCTGTAACCTCTGCACCTACGATATTAAGTTGATGCATGGCTGCTGTTACAGGGTTTTCAAGAATTGTGACCATGTTTCGGATATTTTCATCTACCTGAGTCTGATAAGCAGCTGCAAACTTTGTGAAGTCAGGAAATCCAAATTTGTAAGCCTCCTCAAAGTCAGCCTTAGATTCAATTGTATCAAAGTGTTTCTGTGTTTCTTTCACCGCCTTGTATTCACCCTCAATTCTTTTCACTGAAATAGTTTCTTTCATCACATACATGGCAGGGTCTGAGGTTCTGAAATAGTAATAGATATGAATAGTGGAATCGTCCTCTATATCTATCACATAATCTTTTTCCCAAGGCCATGGGCTGGACAAGCCCATCCAATAATACTCTCCTTCTTCATTTTCGCCTATCTCGCCAACTTTTAGATATACCTCCTCGTTTTCACTCAAACTATAAATGGTATCCGCATCTCTTTCGGAAAATGCGTCAGCCCATTTTACAGCGAAGGCTTCTAGTTCTGCTTTATCTATATTGCTCAAATTTTCCACATTATTTGGTGCTGATGTAAATGTACAGCCAGCAGCTAATATTGTAATTAGCAGCACGGAAATTAAGGTCGCAGCCTTCATTTTTTTATTTTTAGCAATCATGGTAACTCTCTCCTTTATCCCATTTGCACTGCCATACATGGTAGTAGCCACTTGCAGAACATCACTCTTATGATTACTTTGCCTGATTAAATCTACTAATGTTCTCCCATAGGCTAATCTGTCTTCTTTTCCTATTGATTTGAGCACACC
>DUPP01000018.1 GCA_012838265.1 Clostridiales bacterium | reverse complement strand
TCCCGTATGGGTGCTGCTGTTTTATGGAGAGGTTCCTGGCATTTTCGCTTTGGTCGGAGGAATTATAGTAATCAGCACTGTTGTATCCTGGTCTATTTGGAGCAGCAAACAACAGGGGAAACAAACAGATCTTGAAACAGACAGCAATAGTTCGAACAACGCCACATCTTAACATCAGAAAACTTATCTTATCTTAAAGGTAGAAATATGATTAAAATTTTAACAAATCTAAAACCTTTTGCATTCACTGTAGTGCTTGTAATATTGTTCATATTCCTGCAAGCTATGACAGAGCTGTCTTTGCCTACCCTTATGGCGGACATAGTAGATAACGGCATGATGAAGGGTGACACAGAGTATATCCTTCGATACGGAGCAATCATGCTGTTCGTAGCTTTGTTCAGTTCTTTATGTTCAATTACAGGGGCATATTATTCATCAAAGATAGCGGCAGGATTCGGAAGAAACCTGCGAAACAAGGTCTTTACACGTATTGAAAATTATTCTCTTCATGAATTTGATAAATTTGGAACGGCGTCCTTAATTACCAGAACTACTAATGATATTGTGCAGATTCAAAACATAATAATTGTACTGCTTCGTTTTATGGTTTTTGCTCCGATTATGTGTATTGGAGGGGTCATTATGGCGATATCAAGAGATAAAGAATTGACATTAATTCTTTTGGTTTCAATTCCAATACTGCTGGTATTCATGGGCCTCATTGCGCGTACAGTGATGCCTTTGTTTAAGTCTATGCAAAAAAAGCTGGACAGGCTGAATATGATATTGAGAGAAAATCTGACTGGCATAAGGGTAATCAGGGCATTCAACAAACAATATTATGAACGTGAAAGATTTTTGCAAGCAAATAAAGACCTCACAGATACTGCTATAAAGGTCAACCGTACTATGGCTGTAATGCATCCTGCTGTGATGCTTATTATGAATCTTACTTCTATTGCCATTACTTGGTTTGGCGGCTTAAGAATTTCACAGCAAGAGATGCAGATTGGAGACATGATGGCATTTATTCAATATGCTATGCTGATTATGTTTTCATTTATCATGGTCGCTGTAATGTTCGTTATGATTCCCAGAGCTCAGGCTTCTGCAGAGCGTATAAACGAAGTACTGGAAATGAGACCTGAAATAACCGACCCTGCAGAATCGTTAACAATACCAGAGGGCTTAAAGGGTCATGTTAAATTTGAAAACGTAACTTTCCGATATCCTGGAGCAGAAGAACCCGTCATATATAATATAAGCTTTGAAGCAGAACCTGGTAAGACTATAGCGATTATCGGAGGAACCGGATCTGGGAAATCCACATTGATTCATCTTATTCCAAGGTTTTATGATGTCAGCGACGGAAGAATACTTATTAATGGAATTGATATTTCGATGATTTCACAAGAGGAACTGCGCAAAAAAATTGGCCTAGTAACACAATCGGCATTTCTTTTTTCTGGAACCATCGCGGAAAATATTCGATTTGGAAAGCAAGATGCAACAGACGAAGAAGTTATACACGCTGCGGAAGTTGCCCAGGCAGCAGATTTCATTGCGGAAATGCCAGCAGGCTTTGAAACTGAAATTGCTCAAGGAGGCACCAATTTATCAGGAGGCCAAAAGCAGAGAATTTCAATAGCCAGGGCACTTGTCAGAAAACCTGAGATTTATATATTTGATGACAGCTTTTCAGCTCTTGACTATAGAACCGATGCCTTGCTAAGAGAAAGTCTGAAACAGGAGACAAAAGATGCCACGGTTATTATTGTTGCCCAGAGGGTAAGCACCATTTTGGATGCGGACTGCATCTTGGTACTGGAGGAAGGCAAATTGGCAGGAATGGGCAGTCATAAAGAATTGATGAGTACATGTGAAGTTTACAGGGAAATAGTGGCCTCTCAATTGTCTGAGGAGGAGATGAAAGAATATGAGTGATGAAAAAAATCAGGGAACGAGTACAGGAAGACATAAAAGAGGTCACGTGGGAGGCGGACCTGGGAGCGCATTGAGTATACCGGCAGAGAAAGCAAAAGATTTCAAAGGAACTCTGAAACGAATTGTATTATATCTTGCTCCCCAGAAATGGAAATTCATTGCAGCGGGATTTCTGGCAATTATAAGTACTGTTTTTTCGATATTCGGACCAAAAATCTTAGGCATGGCAACCACCAAGCTTGCCGAAGGGATAATGGCTGGCTATGTGTTTGATTTTGGGTATATTGGAAGGGTCATTATCATAATGATATTTCTTTATTTATTTAGTTTTCTTTGCGGATACATTATGTCGTATATAATGGCAGGCGTATCCCAAAGAACAGTATTTACAATGCGCAATGAGGTGAAAGAGAAGCTGGATCATTTACCGCTGAAATATTTTGATGGAAGAACCCATGGAGATCTTTTAAGCCGGGTTACAAATGATATGGATATAATTGCAAACACACTGCAGCAAAGTCTGTCACAGCTTATAACTTCTGTGGTTACTTTAGTGGGTATTTTAATCATGATGCTTTCTATTAGTACAATAATGACATTAATCGCTTTGGTCACATTGCCCTTATCGGCTTTGCTGACGGTACGGATTGCAAGAAAATCACAGTTTTATTTCTCAAAGCAACAAAAAACTTTGGGGCAAGTCAATGGGCATGTTGAAGAGATGTTAACCGGTCATAAGATTGTTAAAGCTTTTGGACATGAAAAAAAATCAATTTCAAAGTTTAATGAACTTAATGAAGAATTATTTGATGCGGGCTGGAAAGCCCAGTTCCTTTCAGGTGTTATTATGCCGGCGTTAAGTTTAATCAGTAACATCGGCTATGTGCTTGTTTGCATTGCAGGAGGCTTACTGGTGGTGAGAAGGGCGATCGAATTAGGGGATATACAGGCATTTATCCAATACATGCGGCAATTCACGCATCCAATCATACAAACAGCGAATATAGCAAATATAATTCAGTCAACCATAGCCGGAGCTGAACGTATATTCGAAATACTGGATGAAGACGAGCAGTTGCCTGACGATAAAGATGCGAAAATTCTTGCAAGAAAAAATGCAAAGGGTGAAGTAAGTTTTGAAAATGTAAGCTTTAGATACAAGGAGGATGTTCCCTTAATCGATAATATGAACATACATGTGAAACCAGGTCAGATGGTTGCAATTGTAGGACCTACAGGTGCAGGAAAGACCACTTTGGTAAATCTGATGCTTCGCTTTTATGAATTGAGCGGCGGTCGTATTACCATAGATGGTATTGATATTGCCAAAATGCCAAGAGAAACTCTAAGAGGTTTATTTGGAATGGTGCTACAGGATACCTGGCTTTACAAGGGGACAATAATGGAAAATATCGGGTATAGTTTAGATAATCCAGAACCGGAAAAAATCATAAAGGCAGCCAGAGCTGCTCATGCAGATCATTTCATACGATCGCTGCCCGAGGGATATAATACGATATTAAATGAAGAGGCATCCAATATTTCGCAAGGGCAAAGGCAGCTGCTGACTATTGCAAGAGCAATTCTCGCAGATCCTCCGATAATGATTTTGGATGAAGCGACATCTAACGTGGACACTCGTACCGAATTACTTATACAAAAGGGCATGGGAGAACTCATGAAGGGGCGTACAAGCTTTGTAGCTGCCCATCGTTTGTCTACTATAAAAAATGCAGATTTGATTTTAGTGATGAAGGATGGGAGAGTAATTGAGCAGGGGGCTCATGATGAATTAATTAGTAAAAAAAGTTTTTATAAAGAACTTTATTACAGTCAGTTTGGGATATAAAAAAGTAAAATGGTATTGACAATATTTATAAAAGATGGTATAAATAAATTAGCACTCATCAGGGGAGAGTGCTAACAAAATAAAAAATACTTTTAATAAATTTAGATTTAAATTCGAAAGGAGTGTTGTAGAATGAGAGGTTTAGTACCATTTAACAGAAGAAATTCAAACTTGATTCCCACAGGATTTGACAATTTTTATAATATGCTGGATGATTTTTTCAGTGATGGCTGGTTTCCAAGAAGGAGCCTGGAAAGGGATACCTTTAAGGTTAATGTGCAGCAGAATGATACAGAGTATCTGATTGAGGCAGAACTTCCAGGTGTTAGCAAAGACGAAATTAATGTGGAGCTTCATGATGGCAGACTTACTATATCTGTAGAAAGAGAAGAGAAAGTCGACGAAGAAAAGAAAAATTACATTCATAAGGAAAGCAGATACTGCTCTATGAGGCGCAGTATGTATTTAGCAGATGCTGAAACAAAGGGAATAAAAGCAAAACTAGATAATGGTGTGCTGAGTATAATTGTACCAAGACAAGTTCAGGCAGTAAAACCAGAAAAAATTGAAATTGAGTAAACAATCAAAACAAGATATAAAAGATAAGGATGGGCTGCAATAAGCAGCCCTTTACATTTTACTGACTACATTAAAAACTGATTACATAAAATCAGCATAGGCTAAATAAGAGCCTGTTAAGTTTTCACTTACCCGAAATTTTTCTAAAATTATTATAGTATAAACAGACAAAAGGGGTAATTATATATAATAAACCGCACTAGCAGCGGAGACAACTTATTTTTACGTAATGAAGAGAGGAAGTGTAAGTATGAATATTTTGTGGACTACAATATTTGTGAAAAATATGGAAGAATCATTGAAATTCTATCAGGATATTGTCGGTTTGCCCATTGATAGTAAATTTACTGCCGGGTCAGACACGGAAATATATTTTTTAGGTGGCGAGGGTGCAAAGGTAGAATTGATTTACGACAAGAAAATTACAGATGTCGACATTGGTAAGGATGTCTCAATAGGATTTGCTGTAAACTCAATAGATGAGAAGATTGAGTTTCTAAAGAAAAAAGGAATTGAAATTCAAAGTGGACCTTTTCAACCGAATCCACATACGAGATTCTTCTTCATTCAGGATCCCAATGGAATGACAATACAATTCGTTGAAGAAAAATAATTTATTTGCATTAATTGGCAATTTAATAGATAATATAGATATAACTTTAAAAAATTCTACAGTAAAAATTATTTTGTTGTTGACGGGCAATTTTTAAAATCCGGGTAAATCATCAAGTAAAAGCGCCAAGAACCCAGATGGAAACTGGAGTGGTAAGATGAGTAAATCAAATGATGAATTACTTTTACATATTATGCGCTTAGAGGCTATACTTAACAATCTCCCTTTTGAAGTCTGGATGAAAGACGAAAAAGGGAATAATCTTTTTTCTAATAAAAAAGCTTTGCAAAGCAACAGTTTTCTAGTACCTAATGTTTCATGCTCTGAAATGAGCACTTATGAGAAATCAGAGAAGATGGTTTATGATAAGTCGGGAAAACCATTAGGCATAGTTGGCTATTGTAAAGAAAATACCTCCAATAAAAATAATGGTGATATGATTCAAATTGGAGATCAACTCTTCCGAACCATATTTGAAGAAGCTCCTTTAGGTATTGGAATAATGCCGCTCTGAAGATATTATCGCAAGAATCGGAGGAGATGAATTCGTATTCCTTTTTCCTAAAACCGATAATAATGAAGCTGAAAAAATTATAGATAGAATCAAACTAGCACTTAAGAAAGAACAATTAAAGAATCCCACATGCTCCGTTTCCTTCGGAACGGCAACTAAACAATCAGCAAAATAAGATATCAAGAAGATTTTTATGAAGGCTGAGTATCATATGTATCATAACAAGCTGGAAGAAAGCACGCAAATGAGGACTGAGACTATAAAATTGATCACAAAGACACTATTTCAAAAAAGCAGCAGAGAAAAGTCCCATTGCGAAAGAGTAAGCAAGCTTTGTGAATTGATGGGAAATGCTCTAAATATGAGCGAAGAAGCAGTCAATGAGCTTAAAACAGCAGGACTTCTCCATGATATCGGAAAAATTGCTATAGATGAAGCCTTGCTGAATAAGCCGGGAAGTCTAACTGAATCAGAATGGGCAGATATAAAGCGTCATCCAGAGATAGGTTACCATATTATGAAATCTGTTAACGAATATGCCCCAATAGCTAAATATGTTCTGCTGCATCACGAGAGAATAGACGGAAAAGGATATCCTAGACAGCTAAAAGATGAAGAAATCCCTATTCAAGCAAAGATTATCAGTATTGCAGACGCGTATGATGCCATGACAAATTATAGAACTTACAAAAAAAGATTAAGTAAATCTGAAGTAATTGAGGAACTAAAGAAAAATGAAGGTACACAATTTGATAGTAAACTGATGACTTCATAGACCAAATATTGAACATTCAAGATGAATTGATAAAAACATACGAAGGTAGGCTAGAATGAGTGCAATTGAACTATTTGCGATCGCTTTAGGTTTGTCGATGGATGCATTTGCAGTAGCGATCGGCAAAGGATTATGCATGCGCAAGATACAATTTCAGCATGCTTTTGCAATAGGACTATTTTTCGGTGGATTCCAGGCATTAATGCCTTTAATTGGATATATACTGGGAACTCAGTTCAAAAACCTTGTTACTCCTGTTGATCATTGGATAATATTTGCCTTGCTTTGCTTGATTGGAATCAATATGGTGCTGGAGTCACGCAAAGAGGATAAAGATGTATATGAGAAATTCAGTTTGAAAAACATTACGGCTCTTTCCCTTGCAACAAGTATTGATGCATTTGCAGTTGGAATAACCTTTTCCTTGCTTCAAGCAAATATTTTTATGAGTATTGCCGTAATTGGCCTGGTCACATTTGTTTTATCTTTTTTTGGTGTTGTGATTGGTAATATGTTCGGAGTCAGATTTAAAGCAAAAGCTGAAGTCGCAGGAGGAATTATACTTATTCTTATTGGCACCAAAATTCTCCTTGAGCATTTGGGAGTTTTATATATATAGTTAGAAATACTCTTCAATAATAAGAAATACTCTTCACCTTACGTTGAATTTATTGTATAAGAAAGTCCGGTTCTTACTGTAAATTGATGGCTATAAAAATAGAAAAGGAAGCAAAGTACTTTTTGCTTCCATTAATCTATTGATATAATCAAAAGATGAACAGCCTATATTAGATTTCAAAACCTCCGTCTACCTTAATGATCTGACCGTCTATAAAAGAGGAGTCGTCGGTAGCAAGGAATAATGCAACATTTGCTATATCTTCTGGCTGACCTACTCTCTTTAATGGACAATTATCGATCATGCCCTGTAGAGATGAAGGACCACCGATACTGTCAACCATAGCGGTGTGTATCAATCCAGGTGCGATGGCATTAACACGAATTTCTGGGCCTAATTCCCAAGCCATTGATTTTGATAAACCCGCCATAGCGTGCTTTGAAGCAATATAAGCCGCGAAACCATGATGAGCAGCAAATGATGCGACTGAAACGGTATTTATAATAACACCTTTTCCTTTCTTTTTCATGATGGGAGCGACTTTCTGCACTAGGACAAGAGCAGAAGTAACATTTACATTGAACACATTATTCCATTCTTCCAATGTTACATCTTGAAGCGGAGTGATGCTTAAAGCACCTGCATTATTAAACAGAATATCCACGGTACCATATGCTTCAAGTGTTTTATCTACCAAAGTTTGAATATCTTCTATTTTAGAAGTGTCAACAATAACATATATTGCTTCAAATCCTTCAGATTTAATTTGATCTACAACAGCCTTGGCCCTTTCTTCATTTCGTCCAGTGACAACTACCTTTGCTCCCTCACGGGCAAACAGTAAGGCAGTAGCTCTTCCCATTCCAGAAGTAGACCCAGTCACAATTGCTACTTTATCTTTTAATCTCATGATAACCTCCACAATAATAATCCTAATTCATATTTAATCTCATACGGACAACTACATGTTAATTATATAACTAACGATGAAATAATACATTGACAAAAATATGAAAGTGTAAAAAATATAATCGTATTTTTGTCATATGGGAGATTATTAAAATTCAAAAGAATATATGATCTTTGCATACTTAATCTTGCTTAGTATCGATTTTTCGACTGAGCTGGCTTTATTTAATGCCTGAATACTTTCTGAACTAATAATAAAATGCCATTTCTTTACAAGTTGCAATCCGTATCGAGAAATACAGCTATCCAGAAACTGACCGACATCACCATTAACAAAATAATGATCAATGTGCTCCATGGAAAAAACAATACAAAGAGGAACACCAACATCGATGGCAGCATTAACAGATAAGTCAATGTTATGCCAGTTATAAATATCCATACTGCTTTTCTTTGATAGAAAATTATCAGGCTTGAATAAATTTAAAATAATTGACTTTTCCGCTGAAGTATTAAAATATGAAGGATTACTCAGCATTCTCATTTTAATAAAGTTTTCAATATAAGTAGAATCAGACATTTTACCGTTAGGATTGCATTCAATAGAAAAATACTTGTTAGCATATTCCTCAAGCTTTTTTTCGCAAGCAATCAAATCAACATCTTCAATATCAGTTCCAAGCTTGCTATATTGTAAACAACGATGTCTGTGCTCAAGAGGCATACAGCCAAACCATCTCTTAAAATACTTATAATAATATTTTACATCGGAAAATCCGCATTGTTCTGAAATTTTAGTAATACTGGCATCGGTCATAAGAAGAAATTCAGATTTTACTACTCGTTCATAATTTACTCTTTCTGTAAAGCTATAGGAGCTGAATTTCTTCCAATAGTAAGAAAAATAAGTTTTAGTTATAAACTCACTTGAGACAATATCGTTAAGAGTGATTTTCTCCATATAATGCTCATCAATGAATTTTACTATTCTATGATAACGGTCAAAATGCTCCGAATTTATAATGCTATCATTTGATTCAATGAATCTTAGCCAGTTAAATTCTACTACCATAGTATAAACTAATTTATTCCCAAGGGATTGCAGTTCTTCTTCCGGTAAATCACAGGAAAGCTGTTTAAGGAGTATAACAATAAGAAGATTGATGAAGTGTTTTTTATACCTAATACTTGAATCATCCCTGATACTTGAATCATCAGAGCAAATATCTGGTTGTCTGTCGTCGATATATGGGTTGGTTCGGAAGAACATATACTTTAAATAATCAAAGTCCTTTTCAAATAATGTCAGATTTATATGTAACAATGCTACCAAAGCATTTGAGGAGCTTCTTATAGAATGGATTGTTTTATTGTTAATAAAATGAAAACTTCCTTCATTAATGGTAAAACGTTCAAAGCTGGCAGTAACTTCAACACTCCCGGAAATCGGAAGTATGATTTCTATGACGCCTTCGTGCCAGTGTATAGGATACCTGGTAATTTTTTTAATAGTTATCCGGAAAGGCTGATTATCTTTAAAATTAATTTTTTCTGCTTTTTCTATTTTCATCTAAATCTCCTTTGTGGATGGTTTGAGTAATACGTAATTGCCGACTAAAATAGCACCTTTCGCTGCTACGTATTATTATACCCATTGTTGAGAATAACAACATTATTATACAATGTAATTAGTTGTACTCGCCTTTTTTAAGGGAGACACAATATGATATCGTAAAAATAACTAAAAAAATAAATAGTAAATTAAACATTTTACTGTAATAAAATTAAAAACTCTCTTGATTTTACAATGTATATGTTTTATAGTTATATTGTTAGCACTCTGCGATGCAGAGTGCTAACAATATAACGGGGCAAGCACACCGTTGCCTACATAGTTTCAAAGGAGGGTTCTAGATGGCTAAGAAGCAATTTAAAGCAGAATCTAAAAGACTATTAGATTTAATGATCAATTCTATTTATACTCATAAGGAAATATTTTTGAGAGAACTGATTTCCAATGCAAGCGATGCAATAGATAAGCTGTATCTGACTATGGCCAAAAATAATACAGGTGTGTCAAGGGATGATTTTGAAATTAGGATTGATATTGACAAGGACAACCGTAAGCTGATTATCTCAGACAATGGAATAGGCATGACAAAGGAAGAACTGGAATCGAACCTTGGAGTTATCGCAAAAAGTGGCTCTCTGGATTTTAAGAAGGAAAATAAAAATAACGATGATATAGACATAATTGGACAGTTCGGCGTAGGGTTTTATTCTGCATTTATGGTCAGCAGCAAGGTGACAGTAACCAGCAAAGCATATGGCAGCGAGAAGGCATATCAATGGGAGTCTTCTGGTACTGACGGTTATACCATTACCGAACACGATAAAGATAATTACGGTACTGAAATTATTTTGACCATAAAAGGAAATATAGAAGATGAAAAATATGATGAATTTCTGCAGGAATACCGTATTCACAATCTGGTGAAAAAATATTCTGATTATATTCGATACCCGATCAAAATGAAGACTGAACAGCATAGGCTGAAAGAGGGAACAGAAGATGAGTATGAAACCGTTATAGAGGAACAGGTATTAAATAGTATGGTTCCTCTTTGGAGAAAAAATAAAAGCGAAATCACAGATGAGGAATATGATAACTTCTATAAGGAAAAATTCTACGATTTTAATAAGCCATTAAAAGTTATTCATACTGCGGTTGAGGGGATTGTATCATATAATTCATTATTATTCATTCCGGAAAAAACGCCTTTCAATTATTATACGAAAGAATATGAAAAAGGCTTACAATTATATTCTAGCGGCGTTCTCATTATGGACAAATGTCCGGATTTATTGCCAGATTATTTCAGTTTTGTGAAAGGGCTGGTGGACTCACAAGACTTATCTCTGAATATTTCCAGAGAAATGCTTCAGCATGATAGACAGCTTAAGGCAATAGCAACAAGAATAGAAAAGAAAATCAAGAGTGAACTAGTTGAGCTATTAAACAAAGATCGAGAAAAATATGAAGATTTCTTCAAGAATTTTGGTCTGCAGCTAAAATACGGATTATATGAAAAATTTGGTATGAACAAAGATACACTTCAGGATTTAATATTGTTCTACTCTTCTACTGAAAAGAAGATGGTGACTTTGTCTGAATATGTGTCGCGAATGAAGCCGGATCAGAAGTACATCTATTATGCATCTGGAGAGACAGTAGAAAGAATTGATAAGCTGCCTCAGACAGAGATTTTGAAGGAAAAGGGCTATGAGATTCTATATTTTACTGATGATGTAGATGAGTTTGCGATAAAAATGCTGCGTGAATATGATGGAAAGGAATTCAAATCAGCATCAGAAGGTGACCTTGGAATTGAGGAGAACAATGAAAGTGATGTTATAATAAAAGCGACTGAGGATAATAAAGAACTCCTTGATTTTATGAAGGAAACTCTCGCGGGCAAGGTAAATGAAGTTAGACTTTCCCAACGTCTCAAGTCTCACCCTGTTTGCTTGGCCAGCGGAGGTGGAATTTCAATAGAAATGGAAAAGGTCCTGAATTCAATGCCTTATGATGAAAAGATTAAAGCGGAAAAGGTACTGGAAATCAATGTTTCTCACCCGGTTCTCGACGCATTGAAAAAGGCCTTTGCATCTGATAAGGAGCAGGCAAAGAAATATACTGAGTTACTTTATAATCAGGCTTTACTGATTGAGGGCCTTACTATTGAGGAACCGGTGGCGTTTTCCAATGCAATTTGTGAGTTAATAGCTAATAAAGTGTAATACTCATGCCTCGGAACTCGCAGAAAACTCATTTTATAAAATTAGAAAGCTAAGAATTTCCTATAAATATACCATTTAAATAAAAATGATATACAAATTGCGGCTTGTCTATCTTTTTTATTACCCTAAAATGTTTGCTTTCTAAAATGTTTCTAAATTGTTTTATTCCATGAACCTGTTTGCTCTCTAAAATGTTTTATTCTATAAACCGTTTACTTTCTTAAATATTTTGTTCTATGAATCTAACAGTCCAATCCTTCTTTCATCAGTATTTAACATAAACCGTCAATCCGGAATAGTATGAAATAAAAAATTATATATGGAGTGACAGTTTATGTATGACATAATAAAAAGCCAATTTGAAACAGGTTTAATTGCCATTCCCTCTGTGTTGGTTTTATTGATAATATTTGTTTTACTGGCTTACCGCATATTTAGAAATATTTATCCAAAGGCAACCTCTAGCAATCAAGAAACGGGTATGAAGGAATTTGAGCAGCTGCTGAGTGATGCCGGATATGCGTATGACCCGTATCAGAATATCTTCTATTCCAAGATAAATGCCTGGCAAAGAAAGTTCGGATATTGTCGCCTATACGATGAGGCTGCAGCTCCTTCATCAATGATAATTGATACGGAACCGATAACTTTTGAATATGATGGTAAAAAATGGCTGATTCAACTATGGAAGGGGCAGTATTATCTGAATACTGGCGCTGAAATCGGCATTTATCTTACAGATAAGCCGGATCTATCCATTCCGAATTTGTTCTGTGGTACGTTCTATCGCAGCGCAGGTAAAGCGGATCAGCTATATATGTCTTATTACTTGATAAAAAACGGAAAAGTGCTTTATTGCAGGGCAGGAAAGCATTGGTGGCTGACAGGTTTTATTCCTGGTGAGTTTTCAGAACCTTGGGAGCTCTCAATGCATGTAAGGATCGTCTTTAAGGACAAAGAAATGTGCCGCAGCTTTATCAGAGGTATGAAAAAAGTTGGATATAAAGAACGAAATATCAGGTCTGATGGGATTTCGGTGGAATTCCTGTTTGAAAAGCCTCATTCGCCTCAGCCATTAACCAGAACAGAAGAAACCGATTGGATAATTCAAAGAAATAATGAACGCGTCTGCAAGCGTTTCATGGAAATAACAGGGGAGTATGATAACTGGCCAGATAAATTAAAGGCAATACGCGAAAAAGAACCATTCTTGTATGAAGCAGTAATTACCCTGGGAAAAACCAGTAAGATTTTCAAAGACTTCGACCAGCTGAAGAAGTATCTTTGATCCATCAGATGGAGGGCGGGAAATGAATCTATTAAAGCGTTTATCCAGGGTTTATGAGTCAGCTGAGCGAGTCTCGTTTGATGATTCATCCAGAATCATAATCATGAGTGATTGTCATAGGGGGGACGGAAGCAGAGCGGATGACTTTTTGCACAATGAAAAAATATTCATATCCGCTCTTAATTATTATTATAATAAAGGGTTCACCTATATAGAAATCGGTGATGGGGATGAACTATGGGAAAATAAAAAGCTGTCTGATATAATTACTGCACATCTAGATACCTTTATGCTGCTAAGAAAGTTTTACTTGGATGAAAGACTTTATTTTATATATGGCAATCATGATATGGTAAAACGAAGCAATAAATATGTGAAATCAAACATGTATTCATACTTTAATAAACAGGAAAAAAAGCATTTTTCCTTGTTTAATAACATTCAGATTCACGAAGGTTTAGTCCTGGAGTACAGAAGCGATAATAAATTAATAGATAAGAAAAAAATACTGCTAATTCACGGGCATCAAGTTGATTTACTAAACAGCAATTTCTGGAAACTTAGCAGATTTCTAGTGCGCTACTTTTGGAGACCTTTGGAGCTTTTTGGAATCGACAATCCTACGAGCACGGCTCAAAATCAAGAAAAAGGTGAACGCACAGCGAAGAAATTGACAGAGTGGGTTGTCAGAACAAATAATATGTTGATAGCTGGGCACAATCACAGGCCAAAGTTTCCTGATATAGGGGAACCATTGTATTTCAATGATGGAAGCTGTGTTCATCCGTTGTTGATTACCGGAATAGAGATTGATCAAGGGGAAATTTTCCTCGTTAAATGGGAAGTTAAGGTAAACTCTGAGGGAGTTCTTTATGTCGGCAGGGATATTTTGGCAGGTTCAAGGAAGTTAAGTGAATTATTTAAATAATCCCGCCACCACCTATGGGGACAAGGAGTTTCATGATGCGTTATAACTAAATAGTTGGGTAACTATATCGTATTAGAATTATATCAGAAAAAAATACCGCATTATTGAATGAATCAATGATATGGTGGAAAAATATTTGGGTGGGGGTGAAATTTAATGGAACGAATCAAATCTATAGGTAATAGAATACTAATTATTATTCTTCTTAGCCTTGTTATTTTGGTATTACTCGCAGGCTGCGGCACAAAAGAAAATATTACATTCATGGCAGAAATAGAATCGGTATCCGAAAATAATATCTTAGTCAATACAATTGATTTCGAAACATTCGACAAGGCGAGCGTGGATATAAGTGGAGCAGAATATGATTTTGAGTTGACTGATGGCCAAATCATTGATGTTACAATATTGCCTGAAATCCGTGAAAGCTACCCTGTACAAGTTACGGGTGTAAAGCTTATTTTACTTGAAGAAGCTGTAGGAAAGGTTGCAGACTATTTCCCAATCAAGGAAAATACCAAATATATTTATGAAGGATATGGCAACGAATTTGCAAGTTTTCAAGTGTTTACTGATTATGCTTCAGAGAATAAGGTTCAAAAAAGGGTAGATAACGGGGGAAGTGTACTTGTCAATGTCTATGAGATTAGTGACGAGAAGCTGGTAAGAAAATTTTTTAGAGGCGAGACATACTATAGGGAAAACTTCCTTGAGGAACAGGATGAAGAACAGGAAATACTGCTAATGGAACCTTTGAAAAAAGGAACCTCATGGAAGCTGCTGGATGGCAGGCAAAGAAGCATAACTGGTGTGAATACTGAAGTAGAGACTCCGATGGGAAAATTCAAAACAGTAGAAGTGAGTACAGAAGGAAATGATAGTATTACTATTGACTATTATGCAAAAGATATCGGGCTGGTAAAAACCATCTTTCAGACAGAAGGGATGGAGGTAAGTTCTTCTCTAAAATCTATAGAAGAAAATAGCAGCAATATCCAGAGTGTACAATTCTATTATCCGGATGAGAGTGGAAAGATCTACTATAAAACAAAGCAAGTACCCTTTAGGACGAATGATCGTACAGCTAATATTTTAGAAAAAGCCTATAAGGAATCGGTAGGTGAAACTTCAGGAGTAGTTTTAACAACAAACGCAGCAATAAAAAGTTTAGCCTTAGACGATGGAAACAAGGTGAGACTTGACTTAAACTCTGACTTTCTAACAGAAATGAATGCAGGGGCTGCTTTTGAAACTGCAATTTTACAATGTATTGCAAACACCTTCTGCCATTATTATGATGCGGAGGAACTCATCTTGACGATAGAAGGAAAACCTTATGAGTCAGGTCATATAATAATGCAAGAGAATGAGGCTATACGTGCAAACTATGAAGGGGTTTTCGAAAAAGAATAGTCAATAATAAAAAATAATAATTGAAAGATGTAAATTGATTTAAATAGATATTTTAAATAGATATATAGATTGATTAGCTGAAAAAGAGGGAACCTCTATATGATTTAGGACCTGTCATATATGAGGATCCCTTTTTATTTTTATCACATTATACTTTCGCCAATATAATGACGATTTTCTTGTTAGTATCGTCTACCGTGGCAGTCTTTGATAAATGTTTTTTCTATTCTACAGCAGCATTCTCTGCCTCCGCAGAAACAGCATCTCCGGTTAAAGTCACAGCTTTTGCCGGCGACAAATCCCAACAATAATGGAATAACACAGTGCATAGCAAAACCTCCATTCTGTAGTTCAATATATGCACTAGATACACAAGATGTACGTTTTTTCACCATAATTCTCAGATAAATAGTATTGACAACATTATCACCCGTATAATATGATTAAGACGTAAGAGAATAACAGACTTCATTACTGACGGATAATTGTGGGTAACCACAGGGGAATGAAGATCTGAGTATGCCGACCGTCTGGGCAATATTTGGTTGATACCGAATGTTGCTCTTTTTTATTTCATTGCTAATGATCCAATGTTCCATTGCTAATGAATCTAACCTTTGGGTTGAAATAAAAAAGAGCAGGGTATTCATTCAAATATTTTTTTATTTGCAGGAGGGATATAAATGAATTACTCAGAATGGAATGGATTTAAAGATGGTTGCTGGAAAAAGGCAATTGATGTAAGGGATTTTATTCAGACCAATTATACACCATATGAAGGTAATGAGGATTTTCTTGCGGGTCCGACTGAACGTACGCAGGTGTTGATGAAAAAATTGAATCATCTTTTTGAGCTTGAGCAAGAATCAGGGGGCGTACTGGATATTGATACCCAGACAGTAAGTTCCCTTACGAATTATCAACCCGGATATTTGGATAAAGAGCTGGAAATAATAGTCGGTCTTCAGACCGATCAACCTTTGAAAAGAGGCGTCAACCCGTTTGGTGGCGTAAATATGACAAACCAGGCTTGTGAAGCATATGGTTATAAGCTTTCTCAAAAGGTCAAAGATGAATTCCAATATCGTACGACACATAATGATGGAGTTTTTCGTGTTTATACGGACGAGATTAAAGCTGCTCGAAGATGCGGCATTATTACTGGGCTTCCAGATGCTTACGGGAGAGGAAGAATTATCGGAGACTATCGTAGAGTTGCCTTGTATGGTATTGATAGGTTGGTAGAAGAGAAAAAGAGGGATAAAAAGAACCTTGGCTGCAGAGATATGGATGTGGACAATATCCGTTGTCTGGAAGAGCTTTATCAACAGATTAACTTCTTAAATAAACTTAAAGAAATGGCTGCTATGTATGGAATTGACATTTCAAGACCTGCAGCAAATGCTAAAGAAGCAGTACAATGGTTGTATTTCGGATATCTTGGAGCAATTAAGGAGCAAAATGGGGCGGCTATGAGCTTGGGCAGGGTCTCAACCTTCTTGGACATATATTTTGAAAGAGACATAAATAATGGTATCTTGACTGAAGCACAAGCCCAGGAGATAATGGATGATTTTGTTATAAAGCTTCGTATGGCAAGGCATCTTAGGACTCCAGAATACAATGAGCTGTTTGCTGGGGATCCGCTATGGATAACAGAAGCAGTCGGAGGAATTGGGGAGGATGGGAGACCCTTAGTCACAAAAAACTCGTATAGAATCCTGCATACTCTATATAATTTAGGTCCATCCGCAGAGCCGAATCTTACAGTTTTGTGGTCGGATAAGCTTCCGGAAAATTTCATGCGTTATGTAGCAAAGGTATCCTGTGATACCGCTGCAATTCAATATGAGAACGATGACATTATGCGTCCTCAATTTGGTGATGACTATGCCATTGCATGCTGTGTTTCAGCAATGCGAGTGGGAAAGGATATGCAGTTTTTTGGTGCAAGATCGAATCTGCCGAAACTTCTGCTTATGAGTCTTAACGGAGGGCGAGATGAAATCAGCGGAGAGCAGGTAGCACCAGCGCAGAAGCCCTATGAAGGAGAATATCTTGAATATGATAAAGTACTTGAAAGTATGGTATTTTATCGTAGATGGCTTGCAAGAACGTACGTGAATGCTATGAATATCATCCATTATATGCATGACAAATATGCTTATGAAAAAACACAAATGGCGCTTCACGATACGGATGTACATCGCTTTATGGCATTTGGGATTGCAGGGTTATCAGTACTGGCTGATTCTCTTTCCGCCATAAAATATGCTAAGGTTAAGGTTATCCGCAATGAGGATGGATTGATTACAGGCTTTGAAACAACAGGGCAATACCCAGCTTATGGAAATGATGATGACAGAGTAGATACAATTGCTCAAGTGCAGGTTAAACTTTTCTATGATGAATTGAAGAAACATAAGACGTATAGAGGTGCAGAGCATACCCTGTCCATACTAACGATTACTTCAAATGTAGTTTACGGCAGAAAAACAGGCGCTACTCCAGACGGAAGGGGAGCAGGTGAACCTTTTGCCCCCGGTGCGAATCCAATGCACAATCGGGAGAAAAATGGCGCATTGGCTTCTCTGAATTCCGTTGCAAAGATTTCATATGATTATTGCAAGGATGGCGTATCCAATACCTTCTCTATAGTACCCCAAGCTTTGGGTCATGGAGATGAGGATAGAATAAATAATCTAGTATCGATACTAAGAGGTTATTTCAAACAGAATGGACAGCATCTAAATGTTAACGTCCTTAATAGAGAAACACTTATAGAGGCATATGAAAACCCTGAAAAGCATCCAAACCTGACAATTAGGGTATCTGGCTATGCAGTTAATTTTCACAAACTTTCGAAGCTTCAGCAAAAAGAAGTTATTGCAAGAACATTCCATGAGGTAATATGATGTACGGAAGAATTCATTCATTTCAGAGCTTAGGTACTGTTGACGGTCCAGGAGTACGCTTTGTCGTATTCCTGCAGGGCTGTAATTTGCGCTGTGCTTATTGTCATAATCCAGACACGTGGAGCCTGACAGCGGGTGCAAAATTCAGTCTACAGACTGTTTTGGAAAGAATACGTAGGTTCAAGCCATATTTTGGGGAATGCGGGGGAGTGACAGTTTCTGGAGGTGAGCCGTTACTTCAATGGGAGTTTGTCGCTGAACTGTTTAAAAATTTGCAAGAGGAAAGGATTCATACTGCATTGGACACTTCCGGAACGGGGAATTTGAAAGGTGCAAATGAAGTTTTAAAGTACACGGACTTGGTGCTTTGTGATTTAAAGTTTTCTACGGCAGAAGAGTATAACTGCTATTGCAGAGCAGATATGAATAAAGTTCTGAGTTTTATAAAGCTGACGGAAAAAATGCAGATTCCTTTATGGGTGAGACATGTAATTGTATCTGGATTAAACGATAATCCAGCACGGCTGCAGCATATTGTAAAGATAGCAAATCATTTTTCAAATCTTCAAAAATTGGAGCTGTTGCCATTCAGAAAGATATGCAGTTCAAAATACGAAGATTTAAAGATTCCATTTGCTTTTAAGGATTATGAAGAATTCCCAGATTCAAAAATTGATGAATTATATGGAGCTATTTCACTTTCCCCCCGTGATGTATAATGATATTATTGTATCAGTAATTAAAATTTAGCTAGGCAATAAACGCTAACAAGTTAAATAGCTAGTTAAGATTAATAGATTAATAAGTTAAGCAGACATTATCACAGGGGTATCATGAAAAAAGGAAACAATAATATCATTACAAGGTTTATAAAAGGAATTGTCATCGGTGCAGTCATGCTGGTTCCTGGCGCAAGCGGAGGCACAATGGCAATCATACTGGGAATATACGATGATTTGATTCATTCACTTAGCACTCTTAGCCGTAAACCGAAGAAAAACATTTTTTTTCTAGGAACCTTTACACTTGCAGCATTATTAGGTATTATTCTATTTTCAAGACCAATGCTGGCAGCGGTAACTCATTGGCGCAATCCGATGATGTTTCTGTTTATGGGTGCAATACTTGGTAGTATACCGCCACTCTATAGGAAAGTAAAAGTTTCCAGTATCAAGCTGATTAATATAGTTGTTGCTTGTTTTGGAGCATTTATCGGCATTATGACTATGTATCTGCCGGCAGACGTATTTCAGTTGAGCATGCAGTTTAATTTATATTCTATTTCAATGTTAATATTATCAGGAGTTATCATTGCTGTTGCCTTGGTACTGCCAGGTATAAGTGCATCTTACATTCTTCTGATGCTCGGCATGTACAACGTAACACTTATGGCGATTAAAGACCTTAATATGTATTACCTTTTGCCATTAACAGCAGGAGTCCTTGGCGGTACATTGCTGACTGCAGGAATATTAGAAAAAGCAATGAAACGCCATCCTCAGTTTACTTATATGCTAATCATTGGTTTCATGCTGGGTTCACTGGTTCAGATTTTTCCGGGGATACCATCAGAAAAAGAAATATTATACTGCGTCATAACATTTTTCATAGGGTTTGCGGCAATTTTCTGGCTGGGAAGAAGACGCCAATATTGATTAATAACGTAAGGTACTAGTCGTGAATTGCAATGAAAAAGGCAGATCATTAAACTCTTCATCAGATTTAATGTCTGCCTTTTTCTGAGGTGTACAACTCGGTACTTCCTCCTTTCTTGCCTTCTGCCCAAAACATTTAATCTTTCGATCTCTTGTCCGGCTTCTCGGTCTTCTTAACCTTGGTAATAATCATTTAGACTATTACTCGGATTTAAGAATTTTGCCTTAACTTACGTTCCTGCTTATTGCAATAGGTAACAATTAGTTAAGCACCCAATTTAGGAAGGCTACTCAAATTCAGGTATCCTTTCAGTTATGAGTTTCTCATTTTTCAGTTTACCCCTTCGGGGCTCTGAATTTATGATTCACTCGTTAACTTTAGAATTTCCATCTTTGAGTATTTTTATCATACAATATAATATTTTATTTGTCAACCCTATTTTTCAGAAAATTTTAAATTATTTTTATTTTCTGTGAATGCGTTAGAAATCCTCGGTTAGAAGCTTCCCTATAGTATTCACATCCTCGTCCATTTTCAAATTTTTTACTGCGGGGCCTTCGATGACATCTCCATCATAGGAAAATCTAGATCCATGACAAGGACAATCCCAGGATCGCTCCGCGGGGTTCCAATTAAGTTCACAGCCCATATGTGTACAAGTTGTATTAACTATATGCCGGTTTCCAGCGTCATCCATATAAATTCCTGCTCTTTTTCCGTTTAGCTCAACCACCTTACCTTCACCTCGAGATAGTTCTATATCTTCATTTTTTGCAAGCGGCTGAATCTTTCCCCCAATTAGCTTTTCCGCAACGTTAAAGTTTTCAACAACAAAATTTATTACTGATGCGGCTTTTGTATGTCGGGAAGGATTGTATACATCTTTCCAAGCACTGTCCCCTTTAACTATAAGGTCTCTAAGCAGCATCGCTGAGGCCATACTATTGGTCATTCCCCATTTTCCAAAGCCTGTAGTTATATAAAGATTAGGAGTATCTGGAGTAAGATTCCCCACATAAGGTAAACCGTCTACGGTCATGCAGTCCTGAGTAGACCAATGATAAGGCACGCTAGTAATTGTGAAGTATGGTTCTGCAAAGTCGAGAAGCTCTTCATAATTCTTCATTGTATTACCGCCTTGTCCAGCTTTATGCTGAGCTCCGCCAATAAAAACCAGCTCTCCGTCACTTGTGGCCTGACTTCTTAGAGAGTGTACCGGTTCTTCTGCATTGATATACATGCCGCCTGGATATTTTTCATTAATCTTAATAGCAGCTACATAGGAGCGCTGTTGATAAATTCTGGAAAAATACATCCCCTGTTTATTATAAAAGGGGTAGTGTGATGCTATAATCAGAACATCAGAATATACTTTTTTGCCCTGCTCAGTTAATATCGTATACTGGTCACCTTGTTCTAATCTTACTGCTCTCGTTTTTTCAAATATTCTTCCCCCACCTTTGACAAAGTATTGAGCAAGCGAAAGGATATATTTCAGGGGATGGAATTGCGCCTGGTTGTCAAAACGCAATGCTCCCTTAACAGTAAAAGGGAAAGGGATAGCATCAGCATAATCTGCCTTTATGCCAAGGTTCAGTACAGTGTTCAGCTCTTCTTGAAGTGGGGTGATATAATCCTCACTTTCCGTATAGATGAAAGCAGGCTGAGAGATAAAGTCGCAGTCTATATTCAACGCTTCCGTCAATTTTTGAATCTCTTTTATTGCAGTTTCATTAGCATCTGCATATTGTTTTGCCAATTCCGCCCCTAGCTGTTTTACAAGCTTATTATATATGAGATTATGCTGGGAAGTAATTTTAGCTGTAGTGTGCCCTGTAGTACCCCGAGCAATTCTGTCGGCTTCCAAAACAATGACTGAAAGTCCCTCTTTGCCCAATAAATATGCGGCTGTTATTCCTGCAATACCTCCTCCAACAATTGTAACATCTGATTTAGCATCCTCCTTAATAGGCAGATAATCGGGAAACATATCATTTATTGAATCAATCCAGTATGACTTTGGCATTGATGCCAGAAGCTTTGATTTATCTAGTTTCATAGACCCTCCATAGTTTAAATATAATTTTTCTTTTTCGTAGATAGCTTGCCCAATTT
>DUPP01000212.1 GCA_012838265.1 Clostridiales bacterium | reverse complement strand
TTCGGCTTCAGCCGGAAAACCAGTATATGAGTCCTATTATTGTAAGTGATGTCAAAATACTTGGTCTTGTTAAAGGTGTTTTTAGATACTTATAATTAGATGCTTATTATCCAGTACTTATAAATAAAGGGCAGATGAGTTATCATCTGCCCTAGCCGTTCAGTCACTCAGTTTTTCAGTTACTGTAATTCTTTGATCATTTCGTCCACAAAATCAAGTACCTTATCCATAATCTTCATTGCTTCTTTTAATTCAGTTTCAGTTATCGTAAGAGGAGGGCAGACCATGAGCATGTTCTCATGAGAATAAGTGGAAAAGCCCTCGGATTTCAGCATACGTACGATCTTTGGCATTATGCCATCTGGGTCACTATTAAACTTTACGAGAGGTTCACGTGTTTCCTTGTTCCTAACTAGCTCTATGCTGCTAAACAATCCAATGTGCCTAACCTGTCCCACACTTGCGTGTTTTTGTTCAAATGTATCAAGAATATTAGCGAGAACCTTACCTTGTTTTTTTACATTTTCTTCAACCCCATATTTCTCATATGCTTTAATCGCTGCAATTGTTGTTGCACAACCCATTGGATGGCCGCTGTAGGTAAGACCGTTGAACATTTTATTTTCATCAAAGATTCGTGCAATTTTTTCTGATACTATAACGCCCCCAAAAGGTATATAACCGCATGTAGAACCTTTTGCGAATGTAACTATATCAGGCTTAACATTAAACTGATGGAATGCGAAAGCGGTTCCTGTTCTATAAAAGCCGGTCATAACTTCGTCTAAGATCAATAGGATATTGTATTTGTCACATAGTGCTCTTACACCTTCATAGTACCCTTTAGGAGGTATTAAGACTCCATTTGTGCCCACTACCGTTTCAAAGAAGATTCCTGCAATTTGCTCTGGTCCTTCATATAAAATCTGGTTCTCTAATAATTCGAGGTAAAATTCAGTGATATCTTCCTCAGAATCGAATTTACACGCTTTAGGAGCTCTGTACGCATACGGTCCGTCAAAGTGGATAACTCCAGGAACAGCAGGCTCCGCAATAAATTTTCTGGGTTCGCCTGTAAGAGAACTAGAACCGAAGGAAGAACCATGGTAACTTCTGTATGCTGCGAAAAATTTCCATTTTCCTGTGTATGCTTTTGCAAATTTCATAGCATTTTCATTAGCTTCTGCACCTGCGTTAACAAAAAAAACTTTTGCGCCTTCTAAACCTGACAGCTCAACAATCTTTTGGGCAGCTTCAGAGCGAACATCAACAGAGTACCCTGGACTTATATATGCCATTTTTTCGGCTTGATCTTTGATTGCTTGGATTAGCTCTTTGTTTCCGTGACCTAAATTTAAATTTACCATCTGCGCAGACATATCATAATACTTATTTCCGTCCTCGTCCCAAAAATAGACACCCTCAGCTTTGGTAATTACTATCGGATCAATTTTCTTCTGTGCACTCCAAGAATAAAGGTTATACTTCATTCCTTGTTCCTTTATCTTTGACATCCTAATTACTCCCAGAGATTAAATAAAAGCATTTCTGATTTCTTCATCAAATAAATCCTCATCCTTCGGTTGATATGAAGGAATTGGTCTTGATACATAGGTAAAGTTTAAGAGATCTTTCCAGGTTGCGTTGTGGGAAATACTGTTGTGTCCCCAAGTTCCGCAGCCTAAAGTCAAGGACATCGGTAATCCTGAGGTCCATGATCCGCTGTTTGTCAGACACTGAGGGGCGTTAACGACAACCTTGCATACCGGAATCACTTCGGCAAGCCTAGTAACTCTTTCGTCTACTGTTGTATGAATTCCGCAGCTATGACCTTTCCCTTGGTATTCCAGGATATTAAGTGTTTGCTGAATAGCATCATCAAAATCCTTAGCTTTTCTAACAGCAGCAATTGGAGAGAGTTTTTCACCTGCAAATGGGAATTCATCTGAAAAACCGCCGTTTTCCTCAACCATAATCACTTTGGTTCCTTCCGGTACCTTTACGTCAGCAAGCTTAGCGATATCGGCTGCATTCTGAGCGATTATATGTCTGTTAAGTGTATGATTTTCAGGACTTTCGGGCCACATAGTCTTGAGCATCTTTTGTTTATCTTCGGTATTTTCCTTTATAAGGTATGCTCCTTGCTTTGCCATAGCTTCAACAAAGGCATCGTAAGTCTCTTCAAAAACAATAATCGTGTTTTCTGCTGAACAGGAAGTCGCATTATCGAAGGTCTTGGATTTAATTATAAGACTGGCAACATCATCCATGTTTGTAGTGCCATCTACGATACTGACGACGTTTCCTGTTCCGACACCGATGGCAGGTGTACCGGAAGAGTATGCTTGTCTAACCATTGGAGTTCCACCTGTAGCAACGATGAAGTCAACCTGTCTCATAATTTCTGCAGATGTATCAATACTTACATAATCAGGATGAACGGATTGCACTAGATCTTCAGGAGCATCAAATTTTCTAAGAACTTCCCTGATCATTTCCGTTACAGCCCAGTTTGTATTTTTTGCTTTTGGATGGGGAGCAAGTATGATAGCATTTCTGGTTTTTAAAGCCATCAAAGATTTAACCACAGGAGTTGCTTCACCATTCGTTACAGGTATTATTGCACCAATAACTCCCATTGGCCTAGCGTATTTTTCTATTCCTGTTTTTTCATCAGCTTCTACTAAACCGACAGACTTTTTACCTTTCATTTGATAATAAGTACCTTTTACCTTGTTAAGCATTTTTGCTTGTTTGTCGGCTGCGATGCCCATTCCAGATTCTTTTACCAGATCCTCACCAAACTTTAGTGCAACATCAGGCTGAGTAAGAGCGTAAGCAACTGCAGCTGTCAGTTGATCAACCTTTTCTTGAGTAAAGCCCTCAGCAATTTTCTGAGCAGCATGCCCTTTAGCAACCAGAGTTGCAACATAATCTGTGTAATTGATTGACAATTGTTTATTCCTCCTTATGTGGGTTGTATGAAAAAATTATACAGCTCACAACGATATTATGCAATGGATATACTAAACAATAAGTGATTAAAAATGATAATTTTAATATTTTAACCTATATATTTTAGACAATAATATAAAGACTGTAATATAATAATAATATAAATAAATCTATTTTTATTGCAGTGAAACTAAAATCTAAATTAACTAAAACGTTGACAAGTATGAATTTTAATGCTATTATTCATGTGTAGCAAAGAAGAAGTTATCCGCTTCTCACCTTATCGACATTGGTTGCTAGGGTTGAATATGAAATAATCTTTTGATAAATCCAAAGATTTGTTTTGTTGAGCGGGTACGATACCCGTTTTTTTTTCACTTTTAGGAGGTGCGAATCATTATCAAGGAAAATCAAATCAATGAAGAAATTCGTGATAAAGAATTGCGAATAATAGACAGTGATGGAACACAGTTAGGAATTATGAGCTTAGAAGAGGCGCTAGAATTAGCCAATGAAAGGAAGTTGGATTTGGTTAATGTTGCTCCAAATGCCAAACCACCTGTCTGCAAGATTCTTGATTACGGGAAGTACAGATACGAGATTCAGAAAAAAGATAAAGAGGCTAAGAAAAAACAAAAAGTTATACAGGTTAAAGAAATACGCCTGAGTACTTTTATCGAAGAGCATGATCTGGCAGTTAAAGCAAATAATGCTGCGAAATTCCTTAAAGAAGGCGATAAAGTAAAGGTCAGCCTGCGGTTTAAAGGAAGGGAAAAGGATTATGTTAATAAAGGACAGCTTGTGATGAATAAATTTGCCGAATTTATTTCCGAATCTGGTGTTGTAGAAAAAAAACCGGAGTTTGAAGGCAGAAGTTTGATTATGATTTTAGCACCGAAAACGGATAAATAACGAGTGATGTTGACAAGGGGACGGGCTATTGTCACTATAGCCCATATTTTTTGTCCCGGGCAAACTGGTCAAACATAATATCAGTGAAGCAATACTCGATAAATTTAGGAGGGTTTTTAGAATGGCAAAAGCAAAGATGAAGTCTCATAGAGGGGCAAGCAAAAGATTTAGAATTACCGGCAGCGGTAAAGTTAAGAGAAACAAGGCATATAAGAGCCATATTCTTACAA
This sequence comes from Clostridiales bacterium, assembly GCA_012838265.1. GTDB lineage: Bacteria > Bacillota > Clostridia > Peptostreptococcales > Anaerovoracaceae > Anoxybacterium. The sequence continues at coordinate 21,711 of DUPP01000212.1, read as the reverse complement.
AGAAAAGTGCGAAGCGAAAAAGAGGGCTGAGAAAACCAGCTATTCTCACAAGTGCGGATCACAAGAGAATTAAATCTGTAATTAATCTGTAAGGATATAGGAGGTAGATAAAATGGCGAGAGTTAAAAGAGGATTAAATGCAAGAAAAAGACATAAAAAGATATTGAAGCAGGCAAAGGGCTTTTATGGAGCTAAAAGCAAGGTCTTTAGAGCTGCGAATCCAGCAGTTATGAGATCACTCCGTTCTGCATATGTAGGAAGGAAGAATAAGAAGAGAGAGTACAGAAGACTTTGGATCGCAAGAATCAATGCTGGTGCAAGAATGAACGGCATTTCTTATAGCAAGATGATGAACGGTCTGCGGGTTTCAGGTATAGAAATAAACAGAAAGATACTTTCAGATATGGCTATTAACGACCCTTCCGGTTTTGCAAAACTTGCAGAAACAGCAAAAAAAGCAGTAAAATAAAATCGACATTTACTTTTGACAAAATATTACCCTCTTGCAGTTATATAATCTCTAATTATATTGATAGACTGCAAGGGGGTTTTTTATTTATGGTTATATATGCAGAATATCTTTTTCTGGAGAATGCATTAACCGGTGCACTGATTATTTTTCTTACGGGAAAAGTAGCTGGCATCCAATGCAAAAAACTGTTATTGATCATCGGGAGCACCCTATGCGGTCTTTATTCATTTATACTTTTTTGGGATTCGATGCATCCTGTGGCGGCATTCCTCTCAAAGCTCTGTTTTTCAGTCATTGTAATTCTTGTAGTTTTTCGACCGTTAAAACCTCGTAAGTTTGCAAGAATTACAATGATTTTTTATCTAATCAGCTTTGCTATGGGTGGAATAACGATCGGCTCTATGTATTTTTTGGGTATAGCAGGCTTGACTCACAATAGCGCATTATATCTTGGAATTTCCGGTTATTTTTATATTTTGTTTGGTTGTATACTTACGTATTTCTTTTTCTGTCTACTTTCGGGTTTCATCCTGGGTAGGTTGATAAAGGAAAGAACATTTGCTGATGTTAAGATTTTTATGGAGGATAAAGCTGTGACTATAAAGGGAATGGTGGATACTGGGAATTTTCTAAAGGATCCTCTTACTGGTAATCCTGTTATGATCATATCTGCTGCAGCAGCAAAAAAAATTTTGCCTAAAGAAATTGTTGATGAGGTTATAAGAGCTTCAGATATGAGGGACATTACTCAAAAGTTAATAAGCAGCATGTATGCAGCCCGCATCAGGGTGATCCCATATCACTCCATCGGAGAAGAAAGAGGCTGCTTGATTGGGATACGACCGGATAAGATCCAGATTAAATTACATAACAAAAAGAGCGAAGAATATAAAGATGCTTCGAAAGGCACTCTTCTTGCGATTTACAAGGGGGAGTTCTCAGGAGGACAATTGGACGATGATTGTTCAATCCTTTTGCACCATAGTTTGTTGGAAGGAGGAATTGTGGATGTTTAAACCGTTATTTGATTTATTTAAGCAAATTGGGATAAAGCTTCGGTTGTCTGCTTTGGGGATAAGAAAAAAGCTGATAATTTTCAGACGGAAGCATAAGGCGGATGAGATTTTTTACATAGGTGGAAGTGATGTTTTGCCGCCACCCTTATCTCCTGAGGATGAGAAGGTTCTCCTGGAACAGCTTGTAAAGGGAAGCAAGGATGCAAAGACGATTTTAATTGAGAGAAACCTTAGATTAGTAGTATATATTGCAAAAAAATTTGAGAATGCAGGAATCAATGTAGAGGATTTAATTTCTATCGGTGCCATCGGGCTGATAAAAGCAGTAAACACCTTTAACCTGGACAAAAACATAAAGTTGGCGACTTATGCTTCAAGGTGCATTGAAAATGAAATATTAATGTATCTGAGAAGAAATAGCCGGACAAAAAGTGAGGTTTCATTTGATGAACCGCTTAATACTGACTGGGACGGGAATGAGCTGTTACTATCTGATATTCTTGGGACTGAGAGCGACATTGTTTACAATCACATCGAAGAAGAGGTAAATAAAAACTTGTTGGTATATGCCTTGAAAAAGCTCACAAACAGGGAAAAACAAATCATGGAGATGCGTTTCGGACTTGTAAATGGCAAGGAAATGACGCAAAAAGAAGTGGCAGACAGGATGGGGATTTCCCAGTCATATATATCGCGGCTAGAAAAAAAAATAATAGGAAGACTTAGAAAAGAAATAAAAAAGTTGGGTTAGAAAGCAGGCAAGACAGAATAAAAACACACCCGTATGTTAAGAATAATGATAGTATCAGTTCAAAGCTGATGCCAACGCGAATGTGTTGCTTAGGGGGGCAAAACAGGAAGCGGAGGTCCTTATCATGGCTAGCAAAGTTGAGATCTGTGGTGTTAATACATCAAAATTGCCAGTTTATAAAGATGTAGAAATGAAAAAAATGATCGAACAGATAAAAGGGGGAGATAATGAGGTAAGAGACGAGTTTATAAGAGGAAATCTGCGGTTAGTTTTAAGTGTGATACAGCGTTTTAGCAATAGAGGAGAAAATCCCGATGATTTATTTCAAGTGGGCTGTATTGGTCTGATTAAGGCATTGGATAATTTTGATACCTCCCATAACGTAAGATTTTCTACCTATGCGGTTCCGATGATAATCGGAGAAATCAGGAGGTATTTGAGAGATAACAATTCTATTAGGGTGAGTCGTTCCTTGCGCGATACTGCGTACAAGGCACTGCAGTCGAGGGAAAGACTTTCTAGAGAGCTGCAGCGTGAACCCACCATTAGTGAGATTGCCAAGGATCTAGATATGCCAAGCGAGGAGATCGTTCTTGCCTTGGATTCTATACAGGATCCCATTTCGCTATTCGAACCGGTTTTTCATGACGAGGGTGACGCAATATACGTAATGGATCAAGTTAAGGATACGAAAAATACAGATGAAAAATGGATGGAAAACATATCACTCAAAGAAGCTTTGAGAAAATTGACAAGTAGAGAAAAACATATTTTAACTATGAGGTTTTTTGAGGGAAAAACTCAGATGGAGGTTGCGGATGAAATTGGAATAAGTCAGGCACAGGTAAGCAGACTAGAAAAAAATGCTTTAAAATATATGAGAAAATATGTATAAAAAACAAAATATGGATAAGAATATAATTAATGTATTTAGAAATTGGATGCAGTTCATTCTTCATAAAAGTATGTCCGAAAGGGCATACTTTTTATTTTTTTATCATATTATTACGAGATAGGTAACATAGCTTAATTGAAATGCACAGTAAACATTTTCAACAGTCAAAAATTTTTGAGTAGAGTTATAGCGAGCAGGGATAACTATAATTTTGTAGGCTTTCTGGAGAATGAAAATTAACAAATGGGATAAAGGAGGAGCAGTATGATGATAAGTACTCAAGATTTAAGGAACAAAGAGGTAATCAATATTTATGACGGAAAAAGTCTGGGCTATGTCTATGATATCGAAGTAAATCTGGAAAAAGGATTGATAGAAGGAATCATTGTACCAGCCCATAGACGTTTTTTTAGCTTTTTTGGAAAAGGAGAAGATGATTATGTGATCAAATGGAAGGATATAAAAAGAATTGGAGATGATGTAATTCTTGTAGATGTGGCGGGATTGTTTGATTCAGAGTTTGTATATGAAAGAAATCATATGACGAATATTGGTTCTTATATCGGCATTGAAGATGATAAAAATAATAAAGCGGGTAAGGATAACGAGTAAGAAAAAGCCTTGCATAAGCCTCTAGATATAGGTAAAATAAACACAGTTACAATTCAAATTGTATAAGATGAAGTTATTCATGCTATGGAGGTAGAGCTATGAGATGTCCGTTTTGTGAAAATCACGATACAAGGGTTATTGATTCAAGGCCTACAGAAGAGGGACATGCCATCAGACGCAGACGTGAATGCGACAGCTGCAGAAAGAGGTTTACGACATATGAAAAGGTGGAAGGTATGACTTTTATGGTCATCAAAAAAGATGGCAGCCGTGAACCCTTTGATAGAAATAAAGTTCTAAATGGGATTATTAAAGCTTGTGAAAAACGTCCGGTTCCTATAGCCTCCATTGAAAAAATTGTTGATGAGATCGAGCGTGGTCTAAACAATATGATGGAAAAAGAAATCGAGAGTAAACTGATCGGGGAAATTTTAATGGAACATCTGAAAAAGTTGGATGAGGTGGCTTATGTGCGGTTCGCATCCGTTTACCGTCAGTTTAAGGATGTGAATACCTTCGTAGCAGAGATTGAAAAGCTCCTTGGCAAGGATAAAAAAGAAGATGAGGGCATTGCAGATGAAAAATAAAATAAGGATTGCAATTGACGGACCCTCCGGAGCTGGAAAAAGTACAATTGCAAAACGTGTGGCAAAGGAGCTTGGAATAGATTATATCGATACCGGTGCAATGTACAGAGCAGTAGCTTATAAGGTCCTGCATAATCAGATAGACCTAAACGATGTAGAGAGTATAAAAAAAATGCTCTCAGAAACGAATATCGATTTTATTAATGGCAATATAATTTTGGATGATGAGATTATTAATGATAAAATAAGAACACATGAAATATCAAGAATGGCTTCAGATGTCTCGGCTTTGCAAGTAGTAAGGGACAAGCTTGTGGCCCTTCAAAGAAAAATGGGACAGCATAAGAGTGTTGTTATGGATGGAAGGGACATCGGTACAAATGTATTGATAGATGCTGAGTATAAATTTTTCGTGACTGCGACTGCCTCTGAACGGGCGCGAAGAAGATGGCTGGAACTCTTGGAAAAAGATGAGAAGGTGGATTTAAAACAGGTGGAGGCAGACATAATTGATAGAGATAACAATGATTCGATGCGAGAACTCAATCCACTTAGAAAAGCTGAGGATGCTATCGAATTGGATACAACAGGCATGACCATAGAGGAAGTGACTGATGAGATTTTGGAGGTAATAAAATGGCAATCGTAAAACCATTTAGAGCTATCAGGCCAAAAAAGGAATACGCTGAACAGGTAATATCACTGCCCTACGACGTGATGAGCAAAGAAGAAGCATCAAAAATGGCTGAGGGCAACCCTTATAGTTTTTTGCATATATGCAGATCAGAAATAGACCTTCCCCATATTGAAGACCCCTATTCAAACCAAGTATATTCTAAGGCCAGAAAAAATATAGAGAATCTTCTAGCTAATGAGATACTTTTCCAAGATGAAAACAGTTATCTTTACATATATAGACAAACGATGGATGGCAGAACTCAAACAGGCATTGTTGGCTGTGCCTCCATAGATGAATATCTGAACAACACCATAAAGAAACATGAGTTTACAAGAGTGGAAAAGGAGCAGGATCGCATTCGTCACTTCGATCGGTGCAACATGAATACAGAGCCGGTATTTCTTACCTATCGCAATGATAAACGGTTACAAACGATTATTGAAGACTGGGTAAGGCATAATGAGCCAGAATATAATTTTACGACTAAGGATGGAATAGGGCATGCATTATGGATAATTACCGATGAGTCAGTAATAGAATCCCTGACTAATCTCTTTAAAGAGATAGAAACAATGTACATCGCTGACGGTCACCATCGCTCTGCTTCTGCAGTCAAGGTTGGACAAAAGCGTCGAGATGAGCATACTGGCTACACTGGAGAAGAAGAATTTAATTTTTTTATGGCAGTCATTTTCCCAGATTCGGAATTAAAAATATTTGATTATAATCGTGTCGTTAAGGACTTAAATGGTTTATCCAAGGAAGCTTTTCTAGAAAAGATTTCAGAAAAATTTGAAATAGAACAGTTAGGTACAGATCCATATATACCTGAAGCAAAGCATATTTTTGGCATGTATTTGGAGGACTCGTGGTATAGGCTTAGTACAAAGCCAGAGATAATCAATGAGGAAGATGTAATCAAAAGCTTAGATGTTTCGATATTACAGGATCATCTCTTGCAGCCGGTACTCGGGATTGAAGAACCAAGGACTGATAAGAGAATTGATTTTGTAGGAGGTATCCGTGGTTTAAAAGAATTGGAACGCAGGGTGAAAAATGATATGGCTGTAGCCTTTGCATTGTATCCGGTATCGATATCAGATCTGTTTGAAGTATCAGATAAAGGCATGGTTATGCCGCCGAAATCAACGTGGTTTGAGCCTAAGCTCGGAAGCGGGCTGTTTATGCACGAATTATAGAATTGTAGAAAAGTGTTTTCACAGAAACCGCCTCATTTAGACGCTACGCTGACGCTGCGCATAATTTCGGTAAGAGGTTTTACGGTTTCCTTAGAAAACACTTTTCTCCCCTGGATTATAGACCTAAAGTATAAGAAATGTACTGTAAACGTTGTGTTTTATGTTAGTTTTTAGTTTAAAATAGTGATTTTCACAGAAACCGCCTGAAGTATAAAACTCCTTTGACTATGGAAACATAGTTCTAGGGGGTTTTTTGATTATGAAAAAAAGACTATATGCCGTATTTTGCGTTTTTATTTTTATGCTTCTTGTGCTGACTGCTCGTCTAATGCAAGTTCAGATCTTTGACAGTATAGACTATGCTTCCGCCAACGCGAAGCAGCAGAGAATTATATTAAACGGAGAGGATACGAGGGGTACAATTTTCGACCGTAACGGAAACCGGCTGACCGGAGCGGAGCAAAGCTATATATATATAATAAAAAAAGAATTGTTAGATGAGAGTGCAGAAAAGATTTTTGAAATAATAGGAGCAAGGAAGGTTGAAAACAAGGATAGTCGTTACGAAGTGTACCGAAGTACAACTTTTGACAAGGATGCTGCTTATGTATTAAAGCGTGACTATGAAGCATTTATTATTAAAGGTGCTGCCAGATATGCAAAAAATCAACCGGCAGTTCATTTTATTGGTTACATCAATGAAGTAGATGGAACGGGTACGTCCGGCATAGAAAAGTCGTTTAATGAAATTTTATCGAAAAAGCAAAAAATAGTCTATGCTGCTGTAGACGGAAAACGTATGATAATACCGGGTTTTGGAATATCGAGCACAATAGAGGAGCCCAATTGCGATGTATTGACCACTATAGACGTTAAGATTCAAAAAAAGGCGGAACAGATATTAAAAAATTCTGGGCGAAATGGCTCCATTATTGTTTTAGACGGGAAAAGCGGGGAAGTACTGGCAGGTGCAAGCACACCTTGTTTTGACCCCTCAAGAGTTAAGGAATATCTAGATAGTAATAATGAGGAATTCCTTAATAAACTGACGCAGAGTTTATATCCTCCCGGATCAATTTTTAAAATAATTATTACAGCTGCTGCTTTGGAAAGTGGAGTAGCCAACGAGGAAACAGAGTTTATATGCAACGGATATGAGGAAATCAATGGAGTACGAATTCATTGCTCAAATAAAGAAGGACACGGCAAAATATGCCTTAGGGACGCTTTCGCAGAATCCTGCAATTCGTATTTTATTCAATTAGGTCTTATGACTGGCGGAGAAGAAATTTTGAAAACAGCCAGGGATTTTGGACTGGAAAAGTGCGCTTTTCAAGGTGAAGTTGAGGAAAAAATCGGCTTATTACCAGGAGTGAACGATATACAAGGGGCTGGGATTGGAAACCTGTCCATCGGACAGGGGAAACTATTGATTACGCCAGCTCAGGCTGCCAGATTAACATCAATTATTGCGTATGGAGGAGTTGATCGCGGCTTATCACTTATTAAAGGAACTACAGAGGGAGGAGAAATTAGATATCATAAAAAGACTTCACCTCAAAGGGTTATTAGCAAACAAACAGCAAATATAATAAAGAGTTTTATGAAAGATACTGTAGATTATGGAACAGCTGATAACCTGACCGGAACAGGTATCAGCATTGCAGGCAAAACAGGATCAGCAGAAGCGTCTTATCGTGGTGAAATGGTTGTTCATGGATGGTTTACAGGCTTTTTCCCGGCTGATAACCCAAAATATGTCATCACTGTATTTGTAGAATCCGGTGGCTCTGGAAGAGCATCGGCAGTTCCATTATTCCAGCAGATGGCTGAATACCTTAATCAATAATCAAAAATAATCAAACTCATCGGAAAAAGCCTCTTTTAATTTCATAATAGCCTTTTTTTCGATTCTTGATACGTAAGAACGTGATATACCAAGCTCCTTAGCAACTTCACGCTGAGTTTTTGCACTTTCTCCTGCCAAGCCGAAACGCTTTATTATGACCATTTTTTCCCTTTCCTTGAGAAGACATGATATAGCATCATGGAGCTTTTTAACCTGCATCTTATTATCTATATCATCAATAATCGCATCGGTATCAGTACCAAGGATATCGTTGAAATTAATTTCATTCCCATCCTTATCTGTACCAACAGGATCGTTCAAGGAAATTTCGATTTTAGTTTTCTTAGTAGTTCTAATATTCATCAATATTTCATTTTCGATGCATTTAGCAGCATAAGTAGCAAGTCGGACACTTCTGTCCCTGTTATATGTGTTTACGGATTTGATCAGCCCGATTGTACCTATAGAAATTAAATCATCAGGATTTTTGCCAGTATTAGCGTATTTTTTCGCAATATGGGCGACTAATCTTAAATTGCGTTCGATCAGGATATTCTTTGCTTCTTTATCACCCTGCTCATAAAGAGAAATATAGTAAGCCTCTTCTTTGTCAGTCAAAGGCTGGGGAAAGGAATTTCCCGTTGAAACATAGGAAGATAACAAGACAAGTGGATGTGATAACAGCAGGGAAGTGAGTATCAATGAAATGCTCATATATAAAAACCCCTTTCCGCGTCGTCAGAATGTTAGAAGTATATGCGCAAAAAGGGGAAATAGTGCCTGTCAGTCTGAAAAGGGGACAATTTGCGTCCAGTTTTTCTTAAGTTCTGATTTTATCATTTCCCAGGGAAAGCCAATAACATTATCGTAATTACCAACGATATGACTGACATGTTTTCCCCAGGTACCTTGGATTGCATAACCTCCTGCTTTATCCCAAGGCTCCTTTGTGGCTATATATCTTTTGATTTCATCGTCGCTGTAATTTTTAAAAAAAACTTCGGTCACATCATACATTACTGAGCGTTTTGCATCTCCTGGTTTGATTAGTGCTACACCAGTTGCAACATAATGACTGGTATTTCTTAGAAGTTTCAATATTTTTTCTGCATCGGCTTCATTAACCGGTTTACCAATCATATCATCCTTGTATACAATGGTATCAGCAGCAATAATTACCGAGGGCTTGCAAAGTATATCAGACTTTTCTTGAAGTAAATGTTTTTCAACATTTAATGCCTTTTTTAAAGCAAGGTACATCACTGTCTGCTCCATGCTGAGCTTCCAAGGTATGCCTTCATCAACGCTTGAAGGTATAATGATTGGCTCTATTCCATTTTTTTTAAGCATTTCAATTCTTCGTGGAGAAGAAGAAGCTAAGATAATACTGCTATTCATAAAAACCCCTACTAGATAATTTTAACATGTATTAATTCTAAATAATTGTAACAGCTTATTTATTGTAAAGCCAATAGTATTTAAAATATAGAAGGATAAAAATACAAAAAAAGAGCACTGTAGACATATTTTTGAACATGCGACAGGGCTCTTAATGTTATTTGATTGTTATTATCCTAAGGCTTCGAATGATTCACAATCAGTACACTTTACACTTGTGGGATTCTTTTCATGAGTACCGACTTGTATCTGGCTTAATGCACAATAATCTGCATTATCACAATGATATTTACAGGAGCTTACAGTGCACTTAATACTATGGTTTCTATTGCTTTTGTCCATTTTTATACCTCCTCTTATCTTTTTTTCATTAATTATTATGTCTCTGTGAACGAAATATATATTAGGAAAAATATAGGCTTCGATTCTTATGCTTTAATTAAAAATAAAGAGTTTTTTATTAAATGAAATAAATGTTAAATGTTTATTTTGTTTTGTTTTTAATTGTATTAAGCTAGCCTTAATGTTAAAATAATGATACTTATGGGGGTAACGAGTATAAAAAATAGTTTAATTTTTTATCTAATAAAATTAAATCATATTTAAGGAGAGGAGAGAGAGGATAAAGTTAAGGGGGAGGAAACATGAACAACTTAAAAAAAGAGGCTATGATCAAGGAACTTCCTTCTGAGGAAAGACCTAGAGAAAAACTTATAAAATTTGGTCCTGGCTTGTTGTCAAACTCAGAGCTCCTTGCAATTTTGATTGGTTCGGGAACAAAGAGAACTTCTGCTCTTATGCTGGCAAATCGCATACTGGCTCTTGAAGAAGAAGGGATTTCTTATTTGACCTATTGTCAGCCGGACGAATTAGCACAAATACCGGGTATGGGGCTGGCAAAATCCTGCCAAATTATCGCTGCCATTGAATTGGGCAAACGAATCGCCACAAAACCGAAAACTAAGAGAGTTAATATTAATTCCCCAGACGAAGTGGCAAACTTATTTCTTGAAGAAATGAGATATTTAAAAAAGGAACACTTCAAAGTTCTGCTCTTAAACACCAAGAACGAAATCATTATGATTGAGAACATATCAGTAGGTAGTCTGAATAGCTCTGTGGTTCATCCCAGGGAGGTGTTTTGCACTGCTATTAAGAAGAGTGCCTGTTCAATAATAGCGGTTCATAATCATCCCAGCGGAAATCCTGCACCAAGCCAGGCAGATATAGATATCACAAAAAGATTGGTCGAAGTGGGAGAGATATTGGGTATTCAACTACTTGATCACCTAATTATCGGTGACGGAACATATATAAGTTTAAAAGAATCTATGTTGATGTAAGAGGAATGAGACTGTTAGCATCAGTTAGTAATCCTTGATAAAATGAAAAAGTGAAGTGACATTATAATAAATTGAAGGAGAATTTGAAAATGTGCCTGTTTGTAAAGGATGTTGGAATAGATCTTGGTACCGCAAATACGCTTATTTACATAAAGAATAAGGGAATTGTCTTGAATGAACCATCAGTTATTGCTGTAGATTATTATACAAAAAACTTGTTAGCGACTGGACATGAGGCAAAAGACATGATTGGGAAAACGCCAGGAAACATAATGGTGGTAAGACCATTGCAGGATGGTGTCATTTCAGATTTTGAAATGACTGCAAGAATGTTGAAGGCTTATATCAAAAGCGCTCTTCCTGAACCATCATTTTTTACTAAGTTAAGAGTCGTTGTAGGGGTTCCCTCTGGTGTAACAGAGGTAGAAAAGAGAGCAGTTGAAGAAGTGGTTCGAGAGACAGGAGCAAATGAGGTTTACATAATGGAAGAACCAATGGCAGCTGCCATAGGCTCCGGCCTTGCAGTCGATAGCGCAATGGGATGTATGATTGCTGACATCGGCGGAGGCACTTGCGATATTGCGATCATTTCATTGGGAGGAATAGTGACAAATACGTCTTTAAGGTATGCAGGGGACAAGCAGAATGATGCAATTATAGCTTATATGAGAAAGCAATACGATCTGCTTATCGGAGAAAAAACTGCAGAAGAGATTAAGAAAAATATTGGCTGCGCATATCTTGATAAAGATATTCCGGATAGTGTTAAACAAATGGAGGTAAGAGGGAGGGATATCATTACAGGACTCCCCAAAATAGCAACTATTACATCCATTGACGCATTAAATGCATTAGAAGATCCAATTCGAGTTATTATTGATGGGATCAAAAATACGCTTGAGGAAGCTCCTCCTGAAATCGCGGCAGATATTGTAAGCAGCGGACTTGTATTAACAGGCGGCGGCGCATTGATACAAGGACTGGACAAGCTGATTGAAATAAACACTGGATTAAAAGTCAGTATTGCAGAAAATGCATTGGAAGCAGTAGCAGAAGGAACCGGCAAAAGTCTGGCAAGTATAGAAAAGATCCAAAAATATTCAAGGAAAGGATCTAAAAAGAAGGTATGAATTGGCTTCGAGAACATAAAACGCTAACGGTTATTCTGGCGATTCTGTTCACATTAACGATTATAATAACCATTTCCAGTAATCATATAGGAAATAGCACCCCCCTCGGGCGCAATATAGAAAAAATCTCTGCACTGATTAAAGAACCATTTTCTAGCGCCGGAAATGGAGTGAAATCTGGGCTCAATGGGCTCATTCACTTTAGAAGCATACTAAATGAAAATGAGCAATTAAAGGAGCAGATTTCAGAACTTAACCGGGAAATAATTCAAGCAAAGCTTACGGAAGCAGAATTGGACGAACTCAGAAGTCTGTCCAATATTTTAGGTTATCAGAATATATCATCTAATTATACGTATGTAACTGCAGATGTTATTGGAATGGATGGGTCAAATTGGTTTAATCTTTTCACAATCAACGCAGGGATTGAGGATGGAATATATAAAGATGCGGTTGTAGTTAACGGAGATGGATTAATAGGTCGGGTTCTGGAGGTTGGAACCGACTGGGCCAAGATAATATCTGTAATAGATGAATCAAATTCAGTCAGTTTTAAGGTATTAAGAGATCTAAGCCTTTTAGGCATATTATACGGTGATGGTAAGGGAGGCCTGGAGGGATATATGATTGATCCTGATGCTGCTATTATTGAAGGGGATATTCTGATTACTTCGGGAATCGGAATGTATCCGGAGGGAGTTCCTATCGGTAAAGTAGAAAATATTGTATGGAACAACAACACCCTCCTTAAGACTATCACCATCGAACCGAGTGCATATTTTAAAAATCTACAAAAGGTTACAGTGCTTATTAATAAAAAATGAGGGGTTACTTTGAAATACAGATATTCTTTTCTAATATTTATAATAGCTTTTATTCTACAAACTACTATAATGAATCACTTTAGTATATTCCATATGTCACCAAATTTAATTTTGTGCCTTGTGGTAATATTCTCATTCTTGTATCCTGGTTACCACGGCGCAATTTATGGTATTGTGTTCGGGCTTATCGTTGACATTTGTTATGCAACAATAATTGGAGTTTCTGCTCTTTCTAATTTTATTGTATATTTGATCTGTATAGAAATGAAACGCTACCTCAATAAAGACAGCATGGTTTCCGTGATGATTGCATCTTTCACGGGAACAACTGTATATGCTTTGCTATACTGGAGTGCGTATAAGCTGCTAGGATATAGTTATACTTTTTTATATATGTTAGAAAAAGAAGCCGTTTTAATCGTCTATCATTTGATTATAACTATACTGATATATCAGGTAGTAAGTCGTCACATAATAAAGCACAGAGGAGATAGATTTATGTACAGCGGGAGCTTGCAGGAAGCAAGGAGGTTATATCGTACATGAAATGGCTTAAATCAAGATACAATCAAGTACTAGCAATTATAATGATTATGATGGCGATTCTTGCAATCAGGCTCTTTGGCTTGACGGTAGTGGAGGGTGCTCAGTGGGGAGAAGCTGCTTCCAATATAAGCATAAAAAGCATTAGTACCCCTGCTCCGCGAGGTGAGATTCTTGACCGCTATGGAAGAGTCATGGCAGGTAATATACCTAGCTTTACTGTACAATTCAGCTCGGGTGATTTAACGAACGAACAAATTAATTCAGTTTCCCGGAATCTGATTCGCATATTAGAAGAAAATGGGGATAGTTATTACGATAATTTCCCTATATTGATTGAGAACGGCAAGTTTTATTATACGTATCAAAAGGATATTGAAAGCTGGCTTGAATCACAGGGTATGCCAATAAATTTTACGGCAGAACAAGCTTTCTCAGAGATAAGACGACGGCAAAATATAGACGAAGGCCTTGACAGGTATGATGCTCAAGTAGAGCTTCAATCAGTCTATAATATTTTTCCTCCGATTTCGGTAAGGCACATGAAATATCTTAAAGAAATGGATAAAGAGAGCTTTTTGCAAAGATATTATCTTGATACAGAGCTTACAGCAGAAGAAGCATTTCGGGAATTGAGGTCAAAATTTGAAATCCCTTCATCCCTTAGTGATGCTGAAGCACGGAAGATAATGGTTATCAGAAATGAGCTATCTTCTCAAGGATATCGAAAATATATACCTGCAAAAATTGCAAGCGGAGTATCTGACGAGACTATCGTAATCATTGAAGAAAAAAGTTCTGATTTGCCGGGAGTCGAAGTGGTAGCAGAGTCAATTCGATACTATCCCAATGGAAATACAGCAGCTCATGTGCTGGGCTATCTGGGTCAGATCTCTGAAAGTGAAAAAGCCGAATATGTAGACGAAAAGGGATATAAAGCAAACGATTTAATAGGACGGGAAGGAATAGAAAGAGCTCTTGAATCCACGTTAAAGGGAAAAGATGGAACAAAAAATGTAGAGGTTAATGCTTTTGGGGAGCTAGTTAGAGTAATAAACGAAATAGAACCCAAAAAAGGGAAAAACGTTTATCTAACTATAGACCTTGAACTGCAGAAAACAGCAGAAGCAGCACTTGAACAGGCACTGACAGAAATTCAAAGAGCCGGAACATTCGAAAGTGAATGGGGTAATTATAAATATGGTACAGCATATAGAAATGCAAATGTAGGGGCAGTTGTAGCTATAGAAGTAGAAACGGGAGATGTACTTGCCATGGCAAGTTATCCGGCTTTCGATCCAAATCTCTTTGCTACAGGGATCAGTAAAGAGGACTGGAACGCATTACAAGGAGAAAACCTTCGGGATCCGCTATCACCGCTTCCTTTGTTTAATGTTGCCGCTAGAACAGCGGTTCAGCCGGGTTCAACCTTTAAAATGGTCACTGCAACTGCAGCATTGGAAAGTGGACTTGATCCAACAAGAAAATTAAAGGACGGAGGCGCTGTAAAGCTTGGAAACAGAACATACGGCTGTCTAGTTTGGAACAGAAACAGAAGCAATCATGGCTATATAAATCTCTACGAAGCACTTGAAGTATCATGCAACTATTATTTCTTTGATATAGCCACAGGCAGAGATTTTAGCCGAGGAGTATCGTTGGGATTCAAAGATCCCATCAATATCGAAAAAATTACATCTTATGCACAGCAATATGGACTTGGTCTTAAAACAGGTATCGAAATTCCAGAAACAGTCATACCTGTGCCCAGCCAGGAAAGAAAGCTTGCTCAGATTAAAGCCATGCTGAGAAATGTATTGATTGGAAGAGCAGAGATATATTTTGAACAGTCCCTTATAAAAGACAAAGAAAAACTTAATAAAAATATAATGACAATCGTAGGCTGGACAGAAGAAAATCCGAGTCGAAATGAACTGATCAGACGCCTTGGCACTCTTGGGATAAAGGAAAACTTTATAGAAACAGTAGCTGATTTATGTAAATACACCTATTTTAATCAAGCCACCTGGACAACGGGGGATGAATTGATCATCGCTATTGGCCAGGGAGAAAATGCTTATACACCTTTGCAAATGACTAATTATATTGCGACAATTGGTAATGAGGGTGTTCATAACAAGGTGAGTTTGATTGGGGCAATTGAAGGAAAGGGTAAAGTTATAAAGGAACCAGGAAAGAAAATTGCAGTTGATGAACAGAATCTTGAACATATTATTGAAGGTATGAAAAGAGTTGTTTCGGGACCAAGGGGCAGCTTAAAAGGAGCGTTTGCTAACTTTCCTGTTCAGGTAGCAGGCAAAACCGGAACTGCAGAAAGAGGAGGAAAGATTAATCCTCCTGACGAAGTGGAGTATATTAAGCAGCATCTTTCAAAAATCAACAGCAGTTTGAGGTGGGAGAACGTAGAAAAAGAAATGGAACGATTGATGAAAGATTACCCTGACGTATATACCACTAAAAATTATGCTGTCAGACAAGCTGTTATAAATTTAAGCAATGGAAGAGTCACATCAGAAAGGATTGATGCTTATAAGGCAAATTATGATCCTTTTGCGTGGGTAATGACTCTTGCGCCTGCTGAGGACCCAAAAATCGCAGTAGGTGTACTTCTGTTTCAAGGCGGAACAGCTGGCTATGCTGCTCCGGTGGCCAGAGAGGTGATTGCAAAGTACCTTCAACTGGATAAAACATATGAAGACTATAGCTTAGAAACGAGTATTACACAATAAAGTTTTGCATTAACAAGCAAGGAGAGAAAAATGGGGAAAGTAATTTTGGTAGCTTCAGGAAAAGGCGGAGTTGGTAAAACAGTGTTTGCTTCCAACGCTGGAGCGAAACTTGCGCTGCAAGGTCATAAGGTCGTTTTGATCGATATGAATATAGGCTTACGAAATATGGATATCTGCCTCGGGTTAGAAAATAAGGTTGTTTACGATGTGGCGGACGTTCTTTCGGGTGTATGCAGAATTAAGCAGGCATTGATAAAAGATAGAAGATTCACTAATCTGTACCTGATTTCAGCGTCCCAAAACAGACAGAAGGCAGAAATCACCCCTCTCCATATGAAGGTCTTATGCAATAAACTGAAAAAAAATTTTGATTACATAATTATCGATGCACCTGCTGGTGTAGATGAAAATCTGGAAATTGCAGCAGCGGGAGCTGATATTGCTGTTATCATAACAGTACCAGAATATGCTGCGGTAAGGGATGCGGATGCCCTGGATCACCTTCTCATAAATTTAGGTGTTAAAAAACGCACTTATGTGATCAATATGGTTAAGTCAAACCTTATTTGTTCAGGTCTTATTCCAAGTATTGCTGAAATTGCGGAGGTTATGAGACCTGAAATGGTAGGAATTATTCAATATGACGAAAACATTCATATTGCTGCAAACAACGGCATCCCTATAGTGTATAAAGAAGGAACATACATAGAAAAGAATTTTACTAAAATAATTGAACGGATTATAGCGATATTGCAGAATAAATAGTATAAGACCGAAATAAAATCCATTTATCCGGTCTTATATATGTCCACTTTTTTATATCAGTTCTCCATTTGCCTAGCAAGAAAATTTGCTCCTATTTCAGCTGCTCTTAATTCCGTTTCGCCCAGAGGTTCTTTACTATCCTTTGAAAGGATGATAATGGAACCGATAGCGTCACCTTGAGAAATGATGGGAACAAAAATCTGCGATTCGAATTCGGTATTCTCCCCATCAGCTGTAACAGCGCAGAGAGCTCCTTTTTCAAGAACAATCTTGATAGTCTTTTCTTCTATCACCTTTTCCAGGTCTTTACCAATTCTTTTTTCCAGGAAATCTTTTTTCGATCCACCGGCTACAGCAATAATATGGTCGGTATCAGAAACTAATACTATATCGCCGAGAACACTGCTGGCAGAGTCTGCATACTCGCCGGCGAATTGACTCAATTCACTGATTGGCGAATATTTCTTTAAAATGACCTCGCCTTCTCTGTCCGTGAATATTTCAAGCGGATCGCCTTCACGAATTCGCATCGTCCTCCTGATTTCCTTTGGAATAACTACGCGCCCAAGATCATCAATTCTTCTTACTATTCCGGTTGCTTTCATTTGAATCTTCTCTCCTTTACCAATTACAAGCTTTCATTTCTACAATTTTCTATGGAAATAGTATCTGTAAAAGAAAAGTATTTATTCAAACTATTTTCCATTATCTATAATGCCGTTTTTATTGAATTATGATATAATGAACGCACGATTGACTTATTTTAACAGTTTGGTTGCTTGTGATTTTTCAAGGAGGCAATAAACCTATTATGTTGTTTAAGAATATTACTATATTGGATGAAGATTTTATACCTCGAGAAAATATGTATGTTGGAATAAAGGGTGAAATCATTGATTATATTGGTAATGTAGAGCCAGAAATTGATTATGGCGAGAGCTATGACGGACAAGGGAAGCTTTTGATGAGTGGATTTTATAACGCTCATGCTCATACACCAATGACACTTTTGAGAGGTTATGGAGAAAACCTTTCACTTCAGGATTGGCTGACAAAGCGAATCTTTCCCTTTGAAAACAAATTGAACGGTGATTCTGTTTATGCAGGGATGCTATTGGGTATTGCCGAATCTTTAAGATTCGGTATAGTGTCCAGTACTGATATGTATTATTTTTGTGATGACATGGCTAAAGCAGTTCTGGAAAGCGGAGTAAAAAACAATTTAAGCAGAGGAGTAGTGAACTTTACAGAGGATGATATAGATTTACTTCCCGGATTTATAGAAACAAAGCACTTGTTTGAAAATTACCATAACGAAGGAAATGGAAGACTCAAGGTAGATGTCAGTTTACATGCAGAGTACACGTCGAATCCAAAAACTGCTGAGCATCTTGCAAAATATGCTGTACAGACTGGTGCAAATATTCACGTTCATGTTTCTGAAACGCAGTTTGAACATAATGAATGCAAAAAAAAATATGGCATGACACCAGTACAGTATTTAAACAACTATGGAATATTTGACACAAAGGCTACTGCTGCTCACTGCGTATGGCTTGAAAATGAAGATTTTGATATTCTTGCAGATAAGGGAGTAACCGTAGCTAGTTGCCCAGTAAGTAATCTAAAACTAGCCAGTGGCGTATGCAATGTCCCCTTGCTTCTTTCAAAAGGTGTAAACGTGACTATTGGGACTGATAGTGTGTCCAGCAACAACAGCTTGAACATGATAGAAGAAATGAAATTCTTTACTGTAGTAAACAAAGGAAAGCAGCTTGATCCCACACTGATTACACCTGTTGATGCATTAAGAGCCGCAACCATTGCGGGTGCAAAGAGTCAAGGAAGAGAAGACTGCGGAAAGCTTGCCATTGGATTTAAAGCCGATCTCATCGTTCTGGATCTGTCAAATGCCAATATGTATCCCGTGCATAATATGGTAACCAATATTGTATATTCCGCTTCTGGGAGTGATATACTCCTAACCATGGTGGATGGCAAGGTCTTATATAAAAATGGCGAATATCTGACTATTGATCTGGAAAAAGCCATCTATAATGCTGAGAAAGAAACTAAAAGGATTTTAGGAGAACTTAAATAGCATGGCAAAAAAATCATTCATTCAGGGTGCGGTAATTCTAGGAATTGCAGGGATTATCATTAAAATAATGGGCGCATTCTTCCGAATTCCTCTAGCAAATATGATTGGAGATGAAGGGATGGGCTACTATCAGACAGCCTATCCTATTTATGTTCTTTTTTTAACTTTGGCGACCGCTGGAATTCCTATTGCAATATCTAAAATGGTTTCGGAGCGTATTGCTACCGGTAATCATTATGAAGCATATCGGGTGTTTCGCATATCCTTTATAATGCTGTTTTCTATCGGGATATGTTCATCAGCTATTCTTTTTTTCGGGGCAGAGTATATTGTTAGCGCTATAGGTAATCCAGGTGCAAAATATGCCATGATGACTATCGCTCCCGCATTGCTTTTTGTTCCTATAATGGCAGCATATCGTGGATACTTTCAAGGCATGCAAAATATGAAGCCTACAGCGGTCTCACAGGTAGTGGAGCAGTTTTTCAGGGTGCTGACCGGGTTGACTTTAGCATATTTTCTTGTTAGACAAGGACGAGAGTTTGCAGCGGCAGGAGCTTCCTTTGGAGCTACCGCGGGCGCAGTTTCGGGTCTTATAGCTGTTATGGCTGTATACTATTACAAAAAAGGCAGCTTAAGGAGTGATGTAGAAAGAACTTATCGCATCAGCACTGAAAAAGGTAGCAAAATTCTCGCCAGTATACTAATGATTGCAGTACCAGTGACTATTGGAGCAGCGATAATGCCAATAATGAACACTATAGATGTAGGAATTGTTATGAGGAGATTGCAGGATACGGGATGGTCGGAGGGAGCTGCAAATGGGCTTTATGGACAGCTTACTGGAATGGCAGGTCCTTTAATTAATTTTCCTCAAGTGATGACACAGGCTATAGCAATGAGCCTGGTTCCAGCAATTGCAGCAGCGTATAAGCAACGGGACATGAATTTTTTGAATTATAATATACGTTTGGGAATAAGGTCAGCAATTTTGGTGGGGCTACCTTGTGCCTTGGGGATGATGACCTTGGCGGAGCCAATCATGCTTTTGCTTTATCCGATGCAAAAAGCCAGTGCAGTCAGCGCTGCGCCTTGCTTGTTCATTATGGCATTCGGTGTAATATTCCTTTCTACTGTTCAAACACTGACCGGAGTTTTGCAAGGACTTGGAAAACCAATGATTCCGGTTATAAATTTGTGTATTGGCGCAATCGTCAAAATTATACTCACATATTTATTGACTGGTATTGGAAGCATAAATGTTAAAGGTGCAGCAATCGGTACTGTAGCTGCATATATTGTGGCGTCCACGCTCAACGTTATAGCCGTTAAAAGATATACGGGAGTTAAGATTGACATAACTATGACCTTTGTTAAACCAGTGGGATCAGCAATAATTATGAGTGGGGCAGTTTGGGTCAGTTATAGGCTTTTATTTAGCTTTTTTGGAAATTCACTGTCTACGATTATATCCATACTGGTAGGAATGATTGTGTACTGTGCGATGCTATTTGTAACAAAGGCTATTAAAAAAGAAGAACTGAAGTATATTCCTAAAAGCGGTAAAATAATAAGCTTTATGAATAAAATTAAAAGGTAGAGAAAAACTATGAAAGAAAAATATGCAAAATATTTTAAAAAAGGAAAGACAACAGAGGAAGCCATCAAACGGCTGGAAGACATAATTTCTGTTCTTCGCAGCGATGAAGGCTGCCCATGGGACAGGGCGCAGACCCATAAAAGTATTCGCTCTTGCTTGCTTGAAGAAGCCTACGAAGCAGCGGATGCAATAGATAAAGAGGATTTTGACAATTTGGAAGAAGAACTGGGTGATATTCTTCTTCAGGTAATTTTCCATGCTAGTTTGGCAAATGATGAGCACAGGTTCGATCTTCGCAGTATAGCAAACCGGGAATGCGATAAAATGCTGCGTCGCCACCCTCATGTTTTTTTAAACAAAAATACAGAAAGTGTTGACAAAGCCCTTGAAAAATGGGAAAATGTGAAAAGAAATGAAAGGGGAACCTCGACACATACAGAAACTTTAAAGAATGTGCCAGACGCGTTACCAGCTTTGATTAGAAGTTATAAAATTCAAAAAAAGGCAGCAGAAGTTGGTTTTGACTGGAAAGATGTAAGAGATGCTTTTTCCAAGATAAAAGAAGAGACTTCTGAGCTTCTTGAGATTTATCAAAGCGGCGAGGCAACCAGAATTAAAGAGGAAGTTGGAGACCTATTGTTCGCAGTAGTGAATGTTGCCAGATTCTTGGGGGTTAATCCGGAAGAGGCTTTAAACCTTACATCATCTAAGTTTATTGACAGATTTGCTTTTATTGAAGAATCGTCTAGTGTTCATGGGAAAAGGCTGGAGGAAATGAGCCTTGAAGAAATGGACAAGCTTTGGGAAAAAGCCAAATTAAAACAGAATCTTTGATCGATTAAATGGTGCATAAAAGTAGTGTTTTCACTTCAAGCCAATCAAATTCATATTTAAACAATTAAAGGAGGTTATGTTCGGTGAATAAGGCAGAATTAGTTGCTAGCGTAGCAGAAAGAACGGGTTTTACCAAAAAGGATGCTGAAATCGCAGTAAATGCGTTTGTTGCAAGTGTTGAGAGCGCTTTGGTTAAAGGCGAAAAGGTACAATTGATAGGATTTGGTACTTTTGAAACTCGTCATAGAAAAGCCAGACAAGGAAGAAACCCAAGGAAGCCAGGCGAAGTAATAAATATTGCAGCGTCAAAAGCTCCGGTTTTCAAGGCAGGAAAAGCACTGAAGGATGCGGTAAATAAATAAG
>DUPP01000211.1 GCA_012838265.1 Clostridiales bacterium | reverse complement strand
TTAGAGGGCAGAATAATTGGGTTTAAAGATTTTGTAGGTACAAAAACTGCTCCTTATGATGATAATGGACATGGAACTCATGTTGCAGGAGATATTGCATCAAACGGAAGTCAGTCAAATTCTCTTTATAAAGGAACTGCTCCGGAGGCTAACCTTATTGGAGTAAAAGTTTTAAACAGTATAGGTTCGGGAACTTTTTCTGCAGTAATCCAAGGCATTCAGTGGTGTATCGAAAATAAAGAAAGATTAGGTATACAAGTTATTAATATGTCTTTAGGGAGTACGGCAACCCAATCCTATAAGGATGATCCGGTATGCATGGCTGTAGAAAAGGCATGGAACAGCGGTATCGTCGTATGTATAGCTGCGGGAAATGAAGGTCCACAGAACAATACAATTGCTTCACCCGGTATTGATCCATATGTCATTACTGTAGGGGCAATTGATGACAAAAACTCCACAAATTTTGCAGACTTTAGTATAGCAAGTTTTTCTAGCAGAGGTCCTACTATTGATAACATTGTGAAACCGGATCTATTATGTCCTGGAACCAATATCATTTCATTGCGTTCACCGAACTCTACTATCGATAAACAGTATAAAAATGCCCGGGTTGGCAGTCATTATATTTCCCTATCTGGGACTTCTATGGCAACTCCTGTATGTTCAGGGCTTGTGGCATTAATGCTTGAAGCAAAGAATACACTTGTTCCGGATGACGTTAAAAAAGCCTTGATGAACAAAGGAAGGCTTTTGCCAGGGCTTACAAATAATGATCAAGGCAGCGGATTAGCCGATATTGAAGAAAGTATAAAAATATTCAAATAAAGAAATATTCAAATAGAATATTAATTTTGCGACAGGTAATAACCTGTCGCTTTTTTATTTCTATGTCTAATTTCTTTAAATCTAATTGAAAGAAGATTGAACTAAAGAATTATATTAAAACGTTCACTTTACTTCCATGATGAAGAATGTAATATCATCCCGCAGTTTATTGCCACGAATAAAATCGAATACGTGATCGGTAATGTTATTCGCAAGTTGAAGTGCATTGGAATGCCTATTCTTATATAGCAGTGTCTTCAACTGTGAATCGGTATATGCCATTTTCTCCGGGTTTTCAGCTTCAGTCAGACCATCAGAATAAAACAACAGCTTGTCTCCTTTTTTTAGATTTACTGTAGCGTCTGTATATTAAAATCTTTTTGGTTAAAATCGGTATAAATATTTTCTAGTACAACTGACGGAGATAAAATCTCCTTAACACCCAAATCATTCTCCTTTATTGGCTTAATGCTCTGATTCAGAAATACGGTCAGCATTGCGGCTGGAACGCCGTGTCCAGATACATCACCTATGTATATACCTATTTTCGTTTCATTCAATTTGAATATATTATAGAAATCACCGCTCACTCGTTCAGCAGGGAAATAACGTGCTTCAAATACTGTACCGGGCATATCCGGCATTGTTTTGGGAAGCATTGATAATTGAATATCCCGAGCATATTCAAGATCGTCCAGGAGTTTTTGATGAATCAGATTAATTTCCTCCGTTCTCTGTGCTACAATCTTATCCAGGTTATTTGCATAATTCTTAATCTCTGCATGAGCGGCGGACAGATCCCTGTAAGGTTGTTGGACATTCTTTATGAATATTACTCTAAAAATAATAAAGTACATAATGAATTTAAAAAAATGACCAATAAAATTATAAATTCCATACACATCGGCATAGAGAGTGAAGGATAATTCGCTGAATACGCCGATCAGCAAGGCACATGATAGTGTAATAAGAAAATTATCATTCTCATTTCTGTATAGATTTAGTATGAAGAAGATACAAAACAGATATAGGCATATAACTACAATTTCCAAAATGATCTTTGTAGTGGTCAATCCTTGAACCTCAATGTACATCGGAGGAATCAGCCATGGATAGTAGGTAACAATATTCAAAATAACTAGGCTGATGAGGATTGGAATAATTATAAATAAAATCTTGTTTAGTCTCAACTTTGACTTTTTTGGCATGGCAATAGATACAAGAATTCCAAAACCTCCGATTAGCCTCGCGATAATCCAGAAGGTCGTTGCTCTGTTAGCTGTATCATTAGCAACAAGAAAATCCGGCATGCCTTTATAACTCATTACATGATAAAAGCCGATAAGGGCCATAAGAAACAGCATGCTTCCAAGAAACAAATACCTTAAGTTCTGTTTCTGTTCAAAAGAATAATATGATACACAGAAAATACAAATTGATATAATAATGCTTGAAATTTCAAAAATGTTATGCCAAAGAATATAGGGTATAGCATTTATTAATTTTATAAAGTTGTTTTGAAAAATGGGAACAGCAGCCAGCGTAAGTGTCATTAATGCTGATAGGGCAAGTAGGAGAATGTAGGGTTTATTCCGTATGTAAAAGCTACTCAACAAAAAAACTCCCTTCAGTATGGGGTTTGCGGTTCATTTTTGACATTTTCGATTTATTTAGCAACATTTTACCATTATTCGTGCATTAGTACAACATACTATAATATTTGATTTATATTATATATTAGGATGAAAGGAGTTTATCATAATTGTATGTTTTTGATCTGAAAATGGTTGAAAATAATGTGGATTACAGAATCGGCAATTATTGCATAGGAACTGTAGAAAATGATAAGAAAAATATCACATTAGTCAATAATGTACTCCAGCGCAGAGTCCACACGGAAGATATCCTGCCTGAAGCAAGACAATTCCCGGATCTAGTGAAGGGTAAATGGTACTACGAGGCTATGATGGAAGCTATCAACTCTCACTTATACGAACGAATGGAAGACACCTACGAAAAATGGACAGACATTTATTGGCCGCTAATCGAAATGTAAAGAAATTAGTGACTCCCTGTCAAACCTGACAGGGAGTCACCTATTTTATGATAATAAATATTGTAAGGAAGGTCTTACTAGGAATAAATACTAACAACCAAACATTTTCTGACTGGCAGCTTTAATGATGCGATATGTAATCTCATCTATAGCCATTGAAGCATCTATCGAACATATTCTATCTGGATATTTTTTCTCCAGATATTCATATCCCTTCATTGCTGTTTCGTAAAACTCTTTTGATTCAGGTTTAATTTTCTGCTTCTTAAATGAAACTCTTTCCTTGGCAATTTGTGGATCCAATTTAAATAAGAATGTCAAATCAGGCATAAAGTCCTTTGTGATATAATTGTTTACAAGTTCTACATAATCAAGCATACCTCTGCCAAATCCCTGATAAGCTATGCTTGAATCTATAAATCTGTCAGATATAACAACATTTCCAGCCAATAGATTTGGTGCGATAACCTCTTTGATGTGCTGGGCTCTGCTTGCAGCATATAAAAGTACTTCTGCCTCTGGAGCCATTCCCTGCTTGCCAGGCTCAAAAATTACTTGTCTGATTTTTTCGCCAAGCTCAGTACCGCCAGGTTCTCTTGTTAAGACCACATCGTAACCCTGTGATTTAAAATAATCACTTAGAAGATCAATCTGAGTTGTTTTACCTGCCCCATCAGGCCCTTCAAAAGTAATGAAATAACCCTTTTTCATAATTCCCCTCCTGCGGTTCCTTTACAGTTATAACTTGTGAAAAATGCCTTCAGACTTAAACATATCACCTTCCTTTGGACTTGAAATGGATATATTCTTGCTCTTTTCTTTATTATAGCGTTTTTTTATCGTAAATGCAAGACATATGTTAAATATTTCGGGCACACAATAAGAAAACGGCAAAAAAATTATTGAATTAAACGTATAGCATACAATAAATGTTTTATAGGTCTTAAAGTTGGCATTTATTTATCTACTATTTAAATCAAATAGTAAATGTTAATTGTTGCATAATCGGGGTATAACTATCCTAGCATAGTTTAATTCTAAAACAGGAAAGGAGAATGCAAATATGAGTAAATTATACGATGATTTAAACGAACAAATGAATTTTGAATTGGAATCTGCATATATTTATGCTACCATGTCAGCTTATTTAGACGAGCAGAATATGAAAGGAATGGCACATTTCATCGACCGTCAAGTTGAGGAAGAAATGGAGCATGCCGCAAAAATCAAAGATTTTCTTCAGGAAACCGGTTACGGTGTTAAGTACCGTCCACTAGATCCCGGAGACGGAAAATTTGATTCTATATTGGATGTTTTCGAGAAGGCACTTGCACATGAAAAGGTGGTTACAGAACGTATTCATACGTTAGCAGAAGCTGCTTTAGAGCAGAAGGAACTAAGAATATATAACCTATTAACTTGGTTTGTTGATGAACAGATCGAAGAGGAAGATACTTTCAGTACACTTGTAGAAAGATTAGAAAGAATTAATGGTAGCTGGGCCGGATTATATTATTTAGACAAAGAAATGTCAAAAAGAGAGTAACGGTAAACTCCATCATTTTCAACTGACTTCTTCTCCATTTTGTCAACTCCTGGCACATACATATGACAGGCATCAAGCTTGTCTTTTTTTTTGGCTCTATGTCAAATGTTGTGGTGTAGAGTTCTCAAGTAAAATAAAATAAATAAATTTATTTTAATCCAACGGTGACCCCATCGTTGGATTGTTTTTGAATATTTTAGTTTTC
>DUPP01000210.1 GCA_012838265.1 Clostridiales bacterium | reverse complement strand
ATAATCACTTGATTTTTCATTGACCTTGTGCCGCTGATTATTGATCCGTCAAACTGACGCCAGTGCCTTTCGCTCCTGCTGCGCCTTGATGCATCATCTATCACAGTGATTAACTTAATAGAAAATCCATATTTTTTTGCAATATCTGCAGCTTTCTTTGCTGGCATTACAGGATGCACGAGAGCCATCTACAGGAACTAATAATTTCATCTCTGATCCCTTTCTGATAATTACTTATTTTTTAGCGCAACTATCACTAAGGCAGTCAAAGGCCTTTCTTAATACGCATAAAAACATAAGTCCAAAAGATAAAAATGCGCCAAGGAAAAACAACAGTTTATTATTTGCATTCATGGTAACTCTTCCCTTTTCATGTACACTCATAGCTAATCCTCCCCTTAAAATTTATTTGTTTTATTATACCACGTAGACATTAATATAAACGTGTTCATGATATAATAACATTACAAAAACATGACAAATGACCCTCTGCCAGCGGTGACGACGCATTTAATGGTGGGGTCATTTTGTCACATTTCTTATATATTTAATGCTATATTTTACCGAACCTTCTTGTAATTTAATCATATCAATGGTAAGATTCTGAATAAAGAGACAATTTGCTTGTTTTGTTCGATTTTTCTCAATATTCGATTTATTATTAATTTATTCTGTGTAAAACCTATGAAATTTATACTAATAAAAAAATATGCCTTTATACCGGCAACTAAGGATCGATAGCTTATGGATACAAAGAAAAGAATTGCAGATTCTATGTTTAATCTATTAAAATCAAACTCCTTTGATAAAATTACAGTTCAGACCATATTGGATGATTGCAAGGTCTCCCGCTCAACTTTCTACAGGTATTTTGACGATAAATACGAGCTGATGAACTGGTGTTATCAATCATATGTAGATACGCTATTGTCAATGGATGGAAGAAAAAGGCTGCATCTGATATATCAATTTCTAGACGACAACCATAAATACTTTGAAAGAGCAACTAAAGTACACGGAAAAAATTCATTTCTAGATTTTTTATATAATTACACCTATAATTTATACAAAGGCATATATTTGAAAAACACAAATTCATCTGAACTATCAGATGAAGCTAGAGTAATACTGGAATATGCCTGCGCTGGGGCTGTACATATACTTGATAATTGGCTTAATAACGGGCGAAAAGAGTCCGTGTCAGAAATGGCAGAATGGACCTTTAATCTTATCCCTGAAATTTATAGACAATATCTATAATCCTGCGAGTTGAAATAGGAGGATAAAAATGCTAAATATCTTTAGTGAGTACGAAATAAAAAATCTAAAATTGAAGAACCGGATAGTCATGCCGCCAATGTGCATGTATGTTGCCCCAGAAACTGGTATGGTAACCGATTGGCACGTAATCCATTATGCTACGAGAGCAGTTGGCGGAACAGGACTGATCATCGTTGAAGCAACAGCAATAGCACCTGAGGGAAGGATCTCAGCGAAAGACCTTGGAATCTGGGAAGATGCTCATATCCCTGGACTTGCACGCATTGTGAATTCAGTTCATGAAAATGGAGCAAAGATCGGCATTCAGCTGAACCACGCTGGCAGAAAGTGCACGGCTAAAGAAATGGAAATTGAAGCTCCTTCTCCCATCCCATATGACGAACAATCTGAAATACCTAAAGAAATGACCAAAACTGATATCAACGAAACCGTTGATGAATTCCGTCGGGCAGCTATTCGTGCTAATAAGGCCGGCTTTGACCTCCTTCAAATTCATGCAGCACATGGATATTTGCTCAGTGAATTCCTTTCACCGCTAACAAACAATAGGGAAGATGAATATGGCGGCACTTACGAAAACAGAGTTCGTTTTCTAGGAGAAGTACTTGCAGCTGTCAAGTCTGTGTGGCCTGAAGAAAAGCCGATCGAAGTCCGTATATCAGCAGAGGATTATGGAGAAGGGGGAAATCAACCAGAGGACCTTGCGAAAATGCTGAACATAATTAAAGACAAGGGGATTGATTCTGTGAATGTAAGCACCGGAGGAGTCATTTCTGTTGTTCCTAAAGCTTTTCCAGGTTATCAAGTCCGACATGCAGAAATAATCAAAAGGCTTACTGGACTGCCTGTAGTAGCAGGAGGCATCTTGTCAGGCGCAGAAGAAGTTTACGAAATCATTGTTGAAAAGAAAGCAGATCAGATTTTTCTCGGCAGAGAGCTTCTTAGAAATCCTTATTGGCCTCTTCATGCAGCAAGAGTCCTTGGTATTGATATAGAATGGCCAGAACCATACAAAAGAGCAAAGCCGCGTGATAAATAACATAAAAATGTAACCTTCACAATTCCTTTTTAAGTTTTATGACCAGTGTTGTGCTGCTCTATTTTATACCAAGACTATTTCTTAAAAACAAATAAATACTCATGTGCAAGCAACAAAAAGTTATATTTAACGCTGTTTGTCTTCCAGTAGCCTGTTGCTTTGCAGTTGTGTTGCTCTTTAATTATTATTTCTTTGAGATTAAACCCTTGTGCCTCAAAAATTTTCATAACCTCAAAACTCATAGGAATAACATGGCCCTTTTGTCTAGTATCACCCATTAAAATCGCACAAAACTTACCTTTTTTAAGAACACGGTAACTTTCCGAAGCAACGCTTTTCATTTCTTCTAAAAACTGTGGAACCTTATAGTGAGATAAATCTTCTTCTATATCCTGACTATACTCAATAATATTTGCGTAAGGTGGGTGAGTACAAATGAAGTCAATACTTTCATCAGAAATAAAGTAAAGGTTACGTGCATCACCTTTATGTAAATAAACTTGTCCTGCATTTTTATATTCAAAATCTATTTTTTCTCGACAGCGGTCAAGCGCATCCGGATTTACGTCAACTCCGATAATATTGCGATTTAGTAACTTTGCTTCTACGAGCGTAGTACCGCCGCCAGCAAATTGATCAAGCACTAAATCGCCCTCACTAGAATAACGTAAAAGCAAATTTCTTGGTATATATGGTGACCAATTACCCCTCCATTTTGAATCATGTGTTGCCCAACTTCCTCTGTCAGGGAAACTCCAAACCGTATTCATCTCAAGCTCAAAATTATCCGGCTCCCATTTATTTATCTTCTTTTCTGCCATACTTACCCCCGATATATATCTTTATAACATTGTTATTCTTGTTCGTAAGCCGTTAGCTGTACTAGATTTGAAAGCATTGTATTTATTTGCACATACTACCTCACACAAACAATTTATCAAAAATACCATGTTCCATATCGTCTATACTATAAATAGTATCCAGTACATCGAAAGTTTCTCTTAAATTTCCTCTTGCACTTCTCCAAGCAGTACCATCAGTAATCCAAACGAACGTAAATCCCTCAACTGTATCTGCTTCTTGTGCTAACATTTTATAGCTGCGAGCAGTCTCATTAAGCTTTGAGCCACCACCAGTCCCGCCATAAAAATTGGTTTCAATAGCGTATATCATAGCATCAGTTTTCACTACAAAATCGAAACGCTTTCTTGCCCTGCCTTGATTAGAAAGTGCGGATAAATCTATGCCCCATTTATTTTCTATATCAGCCAAGTACATTTCCTTAAAATATGTTTCATCTTTGATAAAACCTGCTTTTCTAATATAGCATTCGACCAAAGGTGTCCACCTCGATTCTTTCTTCCATTAGAATCTAAACCTGTTTCAACACCTAAAGCATAATCAACAAGATTGTTTACTTAAGCGATTGGCAATCAAATCAAACAAGCCTGTTTTTCGCATAAAAATTTTATATTGCTCCAAAGAATAGTTCATTTGATTAAAATTGTATGTAAATACACCATCTTCATCTTGAGCATATATTTCATTATCACGTACAGCAAGTAACAAAGGGATACATTTTAATGTTTCCGGATACTTTGTAATAATCTTTTCAAATTCATTTTCAATATCCTTAGAGCCTACAAGTGAATTGAGAATATTAAGCTCAATTTTTAGTTTCTCTACATTTTTTACAACCTTGTCAAAATTAACATAATAGCCGTACCCTGAGATACTAAACCTATTTACTTAACCATTCATCAAAATCCCTCATACTATTATCTCCCATTAAATCCTGCAGTTGAAACTATTATAAAAATATCTCTATCTACTTCAAGCAACTAGACAATAATATCTCCACATATATGCATCTGCTCTGTTAGTTTTTTCTTGAACAGCTAATAGTTGCATTAATACATATAAAAACTCAATATCATATTCTCCGTATCCGTTTAGAGGTTTTTTATATTTTACAAGGATATCAAGTTGTGAAAGTACCCCATGAAATACAAATATTACGTAATTTTCAAAGGAAAATTCAATGATAGCTTGTAACGTATTATTTTGTATTTTTTTAGTTCTACGCCTTATTTCCATATTGTATACTTCAAAAATTTCTGCAAGTTCAATCTGCTCCTTATCATCAAATAAGTTCTCTGTGTAGGATGGATTCTTTGTAATCTCCACACACTATGGTTACTTTTTGCAAAGCTGTAGAAATATTTCTCAAATTGTCAGTATCGCATATACAGGGATTCTTATAAGCACCCATAGGAACATTGAATAATCCTTTACGGTTTACCCTATATAAACCATTAAAACAGGTTTTATTTAAAAAGATAAACAATCCGGCTTTTTCGATATTTATAGCTTCGCAACCATTTATTATTAAATTATTATATCGTTCTCTCTTTTTATAATAATATTGCTTGCGACTTTCAGTATCCATAGGTACATATTCATTTTGCATAACAGATAATAAAACAATAAGCTCTTCAACATCATCACGAATAATTCTGTATGCATTTATAAGATCTGGGTTAATATCACTTATGTAAATGGAATCCAGTTTATAATTTGAAAGAATATCAAATAATACTGCTCCACCGCCGACAAAGGGCTCAGCGTATTTATTTCTCTCTTTCCCCAAATCTTTAGGGTATGTTTTTCTTATAATGTTAATTAATTGCCCCTTACCGCCTGCCCACTTGATAAAAGGCTTTAATTGCGCTTTTTTCATATATTTCAACTCCTACGTTCAAAAGGTTTCTTAGAATCATTTAAATAATTCATATATTTCTCAACATATGCTTCTGTATTTCTACTTTTATAAAATAGCACTACTAGATGCTTTGTAAGATAGTCCATTTCTTTGATGGTTCTTTTGCATATATATATTGCATAATGAACCTTCTTGCATACTACATATTGACATTATATTCTATATTTCAAGCAGTAGCAATATCCTTTGACAAGGTTTCCTATCCCCTGCCAAACCTTCAAAGAGTTCTGTCCATAAAAATCAAAATGCTATGGTATTTAAATTTTCTAATCACCAAAACAATTATAGAGCCATAAAACGCGCTACCACGAACAAAAATTAAGCCTCTAAACCCGTTACTTTTCTGGGTTCAGAGGCATTTTAGTGTCTATTCCCACTCTATGCTCAAGATATTTTCATAAAAATCAACAATTGATTTTAGTGCATTTCCTGCCATTATTTTTTCTATTTTCAATTAAAAAACCAGGCTTCAGAAAATATTAGTACGATTTTAGTACGCCTATTTTCACTCATTTTTATATTTTCTGTAGTGTCAATTATATCATTTTATAATCT
>DUPP01000209.1 GCA_012838265.1 Clostridiales bacterium | reverse complement strand
TTTTCCAATGCATGTTTTGCATGGATCCCGCGGCGGTAAACAGTGCATAAATGCAGCCGCTGGCAGCAACATCGTATACTTACTGGAAAATAATATCAAGCGGCGGCATATCATTTGACGTTTTTTACCGCTGATGGTTCCGGCAGACATGTTCCCTCATACAATCAACCGCCGTCTTTTCCGTCAACACAACCCTGCCCGCCGAGAGCCGCCCTGGAAGGCTGTGGATGTGTTTCCGCAAACAATCACACACATATAAATACAGGGCTTTCCGGCACCTCCGCCGCCAAAAAGCACGTTTTCGGCAGATGGCGAACCACCGTAAAACCCTGTATTCAAGCCGTTTTTCAGGCGCTTACTTATTTTTTACATTCTGCATCAACACCACGCACTCCACATGCCTTGTATACGGAAAATTGTCAAATGCCTTTACACTCTTCACTTCATATCCATGATTCTGCATTAAACCCAGATTTTCAACGAGGGTCTTTGGGTTGCAGGAAATATACACGATTTGCTTAACCCTGTAGTTCAGTATTTTCTCAAGAGCCTTATTGTGAACACCCGCCCTAGGAGGATCCAGCACGATAACATCCGGTATATCCTGAATATAATCCAAGACTTCCAGCACATCACCTTCAATAAACTCGCAATTATCAATTCCGTTTAGGCGGGCATTTTCTTTTGCTGCTTCTACTGCTTCTTTTACTATCTCGACACCTATTACTTTTTTCGCTCTTAACGACATAATCTGTGCTATTGTTCCAGTACCACAGTAAAGATCAAATACAGTCTTCCCATCAAGATCTTTTATAAGGGATAAAGCCTCTGTATAAAGTTTTTCAATTGCAAGTATATTGGTTTGAAAAAACGAAAAAGCGCTGACTTTGAATTTAAGACCCATGATCTCTTCCATATAATAATCCCGACCCCATATGGTTTCAATTTTGTCTGCATAAACAAAATCAGCTATTCTGTCATTGATTGTGTGTAAAACCCCTACTAGTTTATTTTTAAGAGGCAAACCACATATCATTTCTGCGAATTCACTATCGTCAAAGCTATCCTGTGAGGATGTTACAATATTGACAAGAATCTCTCCTGTATACTCTCCTTTTCGTATTACAAGATTTCTCAATAAACCTGTATGTTTTCTTTTATGATAAAAGGTATAGCCCTTATTTTTGCAAAAATCCAATATTGCTTTCAGAATCACATTGAAATCATTATCAACAAGTTGGCATTTATCCACCGTAATAATTGACATAAAACGACCTTTTTTATGCATTCCAAGGGTCATTTCTCCATTTTTCACTTCATCTCCAAAAGTGTATTCCATTTTGTTACGGTAAGCCTGGCGCTTAGGACTACCTTCTATACCTAAATACTTTTCAAAGGATATATCCTTTTCCTGAAGTAATCTTAAAACCTCCTTACCCTTTAATATTATCTGTTCTTTATAAGGTATACCTTGATATATACAACCTCCGCAACCTTCGCTATGCTTACAGATATCCATATTAGCCTCCGCTCTTTGATATTCTCTGATCCGGTTGTCCTTCATAATCATCAAGCAAGTCTATTTCTTGTTTGACTATTTCATCCAGATTGCTTAAATCATACGGAGTCTCCTGATATACATAATTGAGCCAATTAGCAAAAAATAAATTTCCATGTCCACTCCACTTTACAATAATTCGATTTGTTGGATCGTTATCTTTGAAATAGTCCTGCGGAATGTTAATCTTAAGTCCCTTTTTTAAATCTCTTTCATATTCTAATTTTAATGTGTCTCGATCATATTCCATATGTCCTTGGACAAAGATCATTCTTTTATCCTTTGTAGCAATTATATGTGGACCTGTCACGTCCGATTCTGCCAAAATTTTTAATTCTGGTATTTTCAATATGTCTTCCTTTCTGACTTGGGTATGCCTCGAATGAGGTGCATAAAATTCTTCATCAAATCCTCTCGTCAGTTCTGACTTTTTATCTTTCAGCTCATGCTTAAAAACACCGAAAAGTTTTTCTGGCAAAACATATTTATCTATACCATAATGATAATAAAGTGCAGCCTGAGCACCCCAGCATATATGCAATGTGCTGAATACATTTGCCTTTGTGTATTCGAATATCTCTGAAAGTTCTTTCCAGTAGTCAACTTGTTCAAACGGTAAAAATTCTACTGGAGCTCCGGTAATAATCATACCGTCATATCTTTGATTCTTAATTTCCTCATATGTTTTATAAAAATTATCCAAATGAAGCTTGTCTGTATTTTTTGAATTATGTGAGTCCATTGTCAAAAGCTGCAGTTCTACCTGAAGCGGAGTATTCGCAAGCATTCTGATTAATTGGGTTTCCGTAACTTCTTTTATAGGCATGAGATTTACTATTGCAATGCGAAGCGGTCTTATATCCTGCCTTTGAGCTCTTTTCTCATGCATTACAAAGACATTTTCTTCTTTTAGTGTTTTATATGCAGGTAACCCCAAGGGTACTATAATAGGCATCTTGTATCATCTCCTTTAGAAGTATCCATATTTGTCATAAAACTCGTTTTTAAATTCTAAAAATCTGTCTTCTTCGATAGCATTTCTAATATTCTCCATCAATTTAATCAAAAAGTAAAGATTATGATTAGTCAAAAGCATGGAAGATAATATTTCATTGGATTTATATAAATGCCTTAAATATGCTTTTGAGTAATTCTTGCATGTATAGCAATCACATTCCGGATCCAATGAGTTAAAGTCTCTTTCATATGCGGCATTTTTAATGATGACTTTCCCTCTGGATGTCATTGCAGTTCCATTTCTTGCAATTCTTGTTGGCAGAACGCAATCAAACATGTCTACTCCCTGTTCTACCCCTTCCAGAAGATAATCAGGACTGCCCACACCCATGAGATAACGTGGTTTGTCAGCAGGAAGATAGTCTACACAGTAAGCAAGGACTTCACACATCAACTCTTTAGGTTCCCCTACGCTCAAACCACCGATTGCATAACCTGGAAGATCCATTTCTACTATCTCCATCGCACTCTGGTATCGTAAATCTTTATACATACCTCCCTGCATGATTCCGAACAGGGATTGCATTTCTGTATTCTTATGAGCTTCCTTGCAACGTCTCAACCATCTAGTTGTTCTTTCCAGAGAGTTCTTAACATAACTGCGATCGGATGGATATGGCGGACATTCATCAAAAGCCATAATAATATCTGAACCAAGTGCGTTTTGCACTTCCATGGATTTTTCAGGAGAAAACATATGCTTTGACCCATCAATATGCGAACGGAATATTACTCCTTCCTCAGTTATCTTTCTTATATCACCAAGGCTGAAAACCTGAAACCCTCCACTGTCTGTCAAAATTGCTTTATCCCAATTCATGAATTTATGAAGCCCGCCAGCTTCTTTTATTATCTCATGCCCGGGTCTTAGATAAAGATGATAGGTATTAGATAAAATGATTTTAGCACCCATCTCCTTTAATTCTTCTGGCCGCATTGCCTTAACGGTAGCAGCTGTGCCCACTGGCATAAATACTGGGGTTTCAATGCTGCCGTGTGGAGTATGAATCCTGCCTCTTCTGGCTTTAGTTCTTTGATCCTTTGTTAATAATTCGTATTTTACTGCTGTCATTTTTACCTCGATATTTAAATAATCACTATGTGTAACCTCTTAATTTGTGAATGTGAAACTATAATTTGTGAAAAAGGCAATCTCCTTAATAACTATATAATAAAATAATTAAATTATATAATAAACATTGCATCACCATAGCTGAAAAACCGATACTTTTTTTCAACTGCTTCCTCATAAATCTGAATGATTTTCTCTCTATTATACAGTGCTGACACTAGCATTAGCAAGGTGGATTTAGGCAAATGAAAATTTGTAATTAAACTATCAATAACCTTGAATTTATAACCTGGGTATATGAATATGCCGGTGCTGCCTCGTCCAGCCTGTACGATACCTTCATGCGAAGCTGCGCTTTCTACAGTACGCGTTGACGTAGTCCCAACAGAAATGATTCTGCCGCCTGCTTTTTTTGTTTGGTTTATGATATCAGCATTCTTTTCATCAATTTCATATTCTTCAAAGTGCATTTTGTGATCTTCAATTTTGTCACATTTTACAGGGCGGAATGTTCCAATTCCTACATGCAGCGTAACATACGCAATTTTTGTACCCTTTTGCTTTATTCTTTCTATTAGTTCATTTGTGAAATGAAGCCCCGCAGTAGGCGCAGCAACTGAACCTTCTTTCTTGCAGTAAACGGTTTGATACCTTATTTTATCCTCATCATCACTTTCTCTTTCAATATATGGGGGTAGAGGTATTTTCCCAACTCGATCTAAAAGGTCTAAAAAGTTTCCATCATGCTGAAAACTAACAATCCTCGTGCCGCCTTCGCCATTTTCTAGTATTTCTGCAGATAACGTACCATCTACTGTAAAAGACACTCTATCACCTTTATGAAGTCTTTTACCCGGGCGAACCATCGTCTCCCATATATTATCCTTGATATGCTTAATTAAAAGAAATTCCACACGCGCTCCGGTCTTTTCCTTAATACCGAATAATCGTGCGGGAATTACCTTTGAGTTATTCATAATTAGGCAATCATCTGGATTCAAATAATCCAGAATGTCATAAAAGTGCCTGTGCTCTATGCTTCCGTTTTTTCTGTCCACAATCAGCAGCCGGGACTTATCCCTTTTGTCTGCTGGGTGCTGTGCAATAAGCTCAACAGGCAAATCATAATTAAAATCAGTTATATGCATTAAGAATCCTCGTGTTTATTAAATTAATTACCTGTACCTTAGTGCGTTATCCAGGCTTATTCATTAGATTATTATAATTTATATATTCTGTATTTACTATTTTATCTCTATATCTGTATAAAAATACTCCAGTATTTCGTCATATGTAAATCCTTGCTTCGCCATTTCAATTGCACTGTCTTGTGCCATTCCTACTCCATGACCATACCCGTAGCCGCTAAAATTAACGGTTGGGCTTTTACCCGTCGTAATTCCCGAGGAAGAATGCTTGCCTAATATAATTGTTTCAATCCCATTGTAAGCGTGCAGTGCATTGTTTTCTATTTTTTTTACTACTCCATCGCCCGAGATAATAAATATGCTTGAATCAGGCTTAATAGCAGATGACCCATTACTAATTGTCCAGCTTGATGCTGCTTCAGTGGCACCATTATCTGTTAGTTCAAACATTAAGGACTTTATTTTTGTTGGACCAAGCGTACTTCTAATTCTGTCTTTTTTCAGATATACAGTATCTTCACTTCCTGTGATTTTTAATTCCATTACAGCACCAGTCTTATTTCTTTCGTTTATAACAACAGATTCTATAGTGCCTGATCGAAATCCAGCAGCTTCTAGATCAGCCTGTATTGTATCATAGGAAAGTGTAATGTTCCAAGGATATATTGGACAGTATTTATCTTCCACGGCTCTTAAATATGACCTTGAAAATGACCATACATCCTCGACATTTTGTGTATACCCCCCGCTGTTTTTAAAATAAAAAGCTGAGATCGGAGCCCCGTTATGGTATAACATTTTACCTTTGGTTTCATCGACAGCCTTTAATATCGATGGATACTCTCCAGAATAACCCCGGTAGACCTGACAACAAGTTGTAGGGCAAAGATCAAAGCCTGCTTCTGAGTGTTTTCCAAGACTCAATTCCGCAAAACTCCTTGCTGCGACAGCTTGGGCTTTTAATGCTTCTATAGAATTCGTATAGCCCATTTCAGAGTTTAAAACACCGTATAGGTAATGTTCCATCATAAGATAATTTATTACTGTAATCGTTCCATTTGAATTAGGAAGCAGTATTATGCCGCCTCTGTATGGTGTATTCTCATAATATAGAATACCTCCGTAATTATAATTTGCAGGCATTATGCAGCCATTAGAACCTAGGTCAGCTGACAGAAGTACCCCATCTTCATCTTGAACTACAATTGCTCCTCTTTCATTAGTTATAATAAGCTTTTCGTAAGCCGGTAAAGGCATACCTGCTTCAAAGCCCCTGTTTTCTGCTGTCCCAAGTTGAAAACCTTCCTCAGACCTTAATGTGCAGCTTTGAACAGAATTATTTCCATACTTTAGCCCTACCTTTACATAGTTATCATATGAAGCAGCTTCTACTGAAAAACCAGACATTACAGATATAAAAGGCAGCAGCAAGTAGGTTGACATAATAATTATTATTGTCTTAAGTCTCTGCATCTTCATAATCCTTTTCTTTTTTATAATTTTGTATATAAAAATAAGATTATTAATAATGTTATTGCCTCATTTTATAAGGCTTAACTGCTCTTCCCCAGGAAGTTCAAGTCCAAGATGTTTATAAGCCAGTTCGGAAACAACACGCCCCTTTTGAGTTCTATGTAAAAATCCGGACTGAATCAAATAAGGTTCATAAACATCCTCTATGGTTATTCGTTCTTCCCCTATTGCTGCAGCAATGGTATCAATACCTACAGGGCCTCCTTTGAATCGCTCTATAATGGTTTTAAGAATAGTGCGATCTAATCCTTCAAGACCTTTCCCGTCAACTCCAAGAGAATGAAGCGTTTCCTTCGTGATCGACAAATCAATAATGCCGTTTCCTCTCACTTGACTAAAATCCCTTACCCTTCTCAAGAGTCTATTAGCTACCCTTGGGGTTCCCCTTGAACGTTTTGCAATTTCTGTCATGGAATCATTATCAATTTGTATGTTTAAAATTTCAGAGGAACGTTTAATGATTTCCTTCAGCTCTTCTATTGTATATAATTCAAATTTGCTGATAACTCCAAATCTATCCCTTAGAGGTGCAGATAAAGATCCCGCCCTGGTCGTAGCTCCTATAAGTGTAAATTTTGATAAGTCTAGTCGTATTGATCGAGCTGAAGGTCCTTTACCAATTATTATATCTAAAGCATAATCCTCCATTGCCGAATATAAGACTTCTTCCACTGTTCTATTTAATCGATGTATCTCATCTATAAAAAGTACATCGTTATTATCTAAATTAGTCAAAATTGCAGCTAAATCACCCGCTCGCTCAATTGCTGGACCGGAGGTTATTCTAAGGTTGACATCAAGCTCGTTAGCGATAATGCCTGCAAGCGTTGTTTTTCCAAGTCCCGGAGGTCCATAAAAAAGTACATGATCCAATGGTTCTTTTCGCATTTGCGCTGCTTCTATAAATATCTTCAAATTTTCTGTAACAGATTTCTGACCTATATATTCATTTAACCGCTTCGGCCGCAGGCTAAGTTCAAGCCCTTCCTCTTCTTTGTTCGGCTTTGATGCAGTTATTCTTTCCTCTGCGTCCATCTTTATCTCCCTTAATAATACTTATTAATGATCAAATATTTTTCAACGCTTTTTTTATGTATTCTTCCGTTGTCAAGTTTTCATCATTTATACCTGCAAGCGCCTCCATTGCCTCGCTTTTAGTATAGCCAAGACTGATAAGCGCATTTATTGCCTCTGCTTTCCCGGAACCAGATAAAGCCTTGTCCGCAGTTTCATAAAGTCCTTCGTCTGCTCCTAGCTTATCTTTAAGTTCTAGAGTAATTCTCTGTGCAATTTTTTTACCTACTCCATTTGCTCTGGTCAGCGCAGCCGAGTCTTCAAAGACTATCGCTTTTTTAATTTCATTGACTGGCATACATGATAATATGGCCATTGATGCCTTTGCGCCTACTCCGCTCACAGTCCTTAACAGACGGAATAATTCCAGTTCTTCCTTACTATGAAAACCATATATACTAATATCGTCTTCCCGTACAATCATTGCTGTATATACCAGCACTGTTTCGTTAATGTCTGACAGGTAAACAGGCGAATTATCCGGAACAAACACTTCATACCCGATACCATTGGATTCAATTACGACTCCGCCTTCAAATTGCATTGTAACATTTCCCTTTATGTAATGAAACATGCTAGTCTCCTTTATTTAAACTTCTCTATGTTCTGTAACATTCTGGCACTATTACCATGACAAATTGCTGCTGCTAATGCATCAGCAGTATCATCAGGCTTCGGTACTTCATTTAGATTTAGAATCGCCTTTACCATAGCCTGAACCTGTTTTTTATCCGCTCTTCCGTAGCCTACAAGACCTTGTTTTATTTGAAGTGGTGTATACTCCCTAATTTCGATTCCCGAATTCGCGCAGGCTAAGATGACAACACCTCTGGCTTGTCCCACCAACAAAGCCGTTTTTGAGTTCGTGTTAAAAAAAAGTTCTTCAATGGAGACTACGTCTGGTTCATATTCATGAATGAGCTCCATAACTTGTGTATAAAGGTGCTTCAACCTGTCCGGCATTTCCATAGATGGATTTGTAGTCACAACACCATAATCACAAACTGAAAAATGATTCCCCTTTTTATCAATAATACCATATCCAAGAATCGCATATCCTGGGTCTATTCCTAATATTCTCATAATTAGCCTCAGTTAAATTAAGTATAACACATAAATAATCCTATTCCTATTTCATAACTATTACATTTTACCATAGTAAACGTATGTTTGTCTATTTTCTTCCCTTGGTTTCATGCATGTACAGTGATTTCTTTTATTTGATGAGATAACATCTTGTTTTGTTTCACAAAAAAGCGTGGTATAATAAATATAATTATTGATTCATAATTATTCATTTTGAAAGGAAGGGCAGCATGAGGTATTCAAGACAAAATAAAATACTTGATATTATAAATACGCACGAAGTTGAGACCCAAGAAAAACTTGTTTCACTCTTAAAAAAAAGCGGATATAGAGTTACCCAGGCTACAATTTCCAGAGATATCAAAGAACTTCAGCTAGTCAAAACACTTTCACCATCCGGAAAATATAAATATACGGTGGGCACTAACGTAGATCAGCCGATTTCAGATCGTTACGTTAAGATCTTCAAGGAAACTATTCAAACTGTTGCATATTCAGGTAATATTATTGTGGTAAAAACTCTGCATGGCTGTGCAAATGCTGCCTGTGAAGCAATTGATAATTTAAACTTTCCAAATGTTGTTGGATCGATAGCTGGCGATAACACAATTTTTCTAGTTGTGAACAACCCTGACAATGCACCTGAATTGGTGAATAAATTTAATGAAATGATTAAGTAGAGGAAAATGGTAAGTAGAGGAAATAATAAATGATTTCTCATATTCGTATTAAAGATTTTGCAATAATTGATACAGCTGAGCTTGAATTTTACGAAGGGCTTAATATAATTACAGGGGAAACCGGAGCAGGTAAATCAATAATAATCGAAGCTATAAGCCTTGCATTAGGAAGCCGTGCTGATACAGCATATATACGTTCAGGCAAGGATAAGTCGGTTATTCAGATGATCGCCAACCTGGATGGCGAAGACTATATAATTACACGAGAGTTATCCGCTAATGGAAAGAATATATGCAGGATCAATGATGAAATCGTTTCTCTAGCTCAGTTAAATAAGCTCTGCAGGCGACTCGCTGATGTTCACGGTCAATATGACCATCAATCCTTACTTAATCCCGAAAACCATCTAAAGCTTATTGATACATATGGTGATTCGGCTATCTTACCTATAAAGGAAAAAGTTGCTGAGTTATATTATAAATATTCTAGTACGAAACAGGAATTATCCACCCTTTTGGAACACCAAGCCAATTCCGAAAGGAAACGTGATTTTATGCGTTTCGAACTTTCAGAGATCAGTCAGGCAAATACATATCCAGGCGAGGATGAGGAGCTTGCACAAAAACTAAGCCTTCTACAGAACAGC
This sequence comes from Clostridiales bacterium, assembly GCA_012838265.1. GTDB lineage: Bacteria > Bacillota > Clostridia > Peptostreptococcales > Anaerovoracaceae > Anoxybacterium. The sequence continues at coordinate 1,298 of DUPP01000209.1, read as the reverse complement.
GAAAAAATATATAGTAATTTATCTGGCGTTTATCAGGCCATTTATGAAGCATCTCCTTCAGCATTTGAGGCCATTGGGAAAAGCTGCCACTTAATACAGGAAATCAGCGATTTTTCCAATGAAATTAGTCAATTCAATGAAGATCTTTGTGATATATATTATAAAATAGATGATCTCTCATCAGAAATCAGAAGATATATAGAAAGTGTTTCCTTTTCTCCTGAATCTATGGATGAAACGATTCAACGCATTAATATTCTGGATAATTTGAAACGTAAATATGGAGGCACTATAGAGACAGTCTTGAATTATAAAGAGAAAATTGCTCGTGAACTAGAGAATCTAGAAAATATCGATACGATACGCGAAAAACTTACACTGGAATTAAAGGAATATGAAACATCATTGAATGAAGTATGCAAAAAGCTCACAGCAGTTAGAAAAAAAATTGCTAAAGATATAGAAAAAAGAGTTAATGAGGAGTTGGCGGAGCTTAATTTTAAAGATACGAATTTCAGTGTTCATTTTTATGAAAATGATAACCTCAAATATACTCCTGACGGCATGGATAAAATTGAATTTCTGATCATAACAAATAAAGGGGAAAATCCAAAGCCTCTCAGTAAAATTGCTTCAGGTGGAGAGGTTTCAAGAATAATGCTGGCTTTTAAAAAAATCATTGCAGATTTTGATTTTATTCCTACTATGATCTTCGATGAAATTGATGTTGGCATAAGTGGTGTTACAGCAAGCATTGTTGGCAAAAAGCTCTTAGATATCTCTAAGAACCATCAAATCATATGTATTACGCACCTTCCTCAAATTGCTGCCTTTGGCGATAATCATTATAAGATAGAAAAAGAAAACTTAAACGATTCAACTATTACCACGGTAAAACCTCTGTCTCATGATGAAAAGATAAGTGAGATTGCTCGTCTTTTAGGGGGTGTCAACGTTACTGACACTACTATAAAAAGCGCAGAGGAATTGATTTCACTCTCAAGAGCAACAATTGAGAAAGGTCCTTGATTATCACAATTGTCACAATTTGAAATCAAGAATCGTAAAAACTATCTACCTGGCAATAAAGGTTCTGTAATAAATTCCAATTAACATACGTGTTCGAACGATATAAAACCGCTGAATTTCAGCGGTTTTGTTGTTTTATTATTTTTAGGCTCTATGTCAAATGTTGTGGTGTAGAGTTCTCAAGTAAAATAAAATAAATAAATTTATTTTAATCCAACGGTGACCCCATCGTTGGATTGTTTTTTGAATATTTTAGTTTTCAGTGCATA
>DUPP01000208.1 GCA_012838265.1 Clostridiales bacterium | reverse complement strand
TATAATAGAAATTGGGGAGTATTATGTTATCAGGACGAGATATTTGTAGATTCTGGTTTTTATTTTTATAGCTTATTTCAATTTTTTCACCAATTACCGGTATTGCTAATAATACGTTAAAAAGAGTTAGCCCTCCAAAAACTATGGTTAAAACTAAACTAAAAGTTTGTACTGTTTCAATTTTAATTTTCTTATTCAAGAAATAAGCAACATGTAAAAATACTACAATCATAATAGGGGCAATGTGCCAATATCTTAACGATGAGAAAATACATCTTATCCCTTTTTCAATTAAAGCGTAATTACTAAACAGAAGCATGAATAAACAGGTTATTAGAGACAAATTATTAATTGACTTAATAAAAAAAGAAAAAATAATGCCGATTATTAACGCTATACCCAAAAATATACCAAGTGGTAAAATCAATTCCTTGGCATTCACCTCTCCGGCATTTTGTGTGTATAAAAATATTACTGGAAAGATTGATACACAAAAAATTGAAAGAACCGATAGTAATAAACTATTTCTTTTGTTTATATCCAATTTAAAAACCTCATTTCATCCGTTCATTTTTGATGCAAAATATATTTTTCGTAAAAACTTATAAAATCTTGAATTTTTTCTTAAAAACATTGCAGATAACACTTTTAGTTTATTGTTCTTAACATATGTTTCTATATTAATATTGCATGAATCATCAATGTAAATATCTTTTGGCAGCAAGCCATACAAATCAATTTTACACGAGATTTCATGAAAATCTTTAAGCGTAAAATTATATGTATTCTTAAACGTTTCAACTATATCCGACTCATTATAAATCTTAATAAAGAAATTTATAGCCGCTAGTAAATTAACCTTTGGCATGTAATATTTTCCGTCTAATAATAAGAAAAACTTCTCACAATATAATTCATTGTGTTGTCTGGCTTTTTTGTTTCTAAAAAGACTAGAAAATGCTTCATTAAACAATTCATCTGACAAACCATTAAAAAATGTTGTTAATATATAATATGATTCCATAACATCTCTTACCGAGTTTTTCAATATTGGTGAACTTGTATTCTCACCTGAATAAATAAAACGTCTATGTAAAACCAAAGGCTCCTGAATTATGTGTATAGGATACTTTTTAACTAACCGAATCCACATGTCAAAATCGGGTAATTGCCGCAGAGCCAAATTATATACACCCAATTTTTCATATACTTCCCTTCGGATTAACATACTTGGAAGACATATGCAGTTGCCATTTGTAAAAAAGTATTGTAACCATTGAGCTTGTGTACGATTGGGTTGTTTAAAAATATTAGGTTTTTCATTCAAAAAATTATCATTTTCATCTATAAATTCAGCCCAAGAAAAACAAGCTCCATAATTCTGATTATCTTCCAAATAAGCCACTTGCTTTTCCAAACGAGTTGGTAGCCAGACATCATCGGAGTTAATAAGCGCAATATATTTACCTGATGCTTGCTCAATTAAATATTTATGATTAATAGTTGCTCCTTGATTATCCGAAAATTGGTGAAACTTTATTCCCCAATCTGTGTATTGCATAATTACATTTACTGTCCCATCGGTTGAACAATCATCAGAAATTAATAACTCATAATCCTGAAAGGTTTGATTCAAAACACTCTTAATAGCTTTTCCTATATAACATTCATGGTTATATGAAGGTAAGATAATGCTAACTAATGGTTTCATTTTCTACTCCTAAGATTAATATATAATAAATTATACCTGTTGGTTTCACCAAATTCTGCTGTTAATGTTTTCCCGAATTTTTCGAGCCGGGTTACCGATATACACGCTGTTATTAACAGCGTCCTTACATACAACCGCTCCCATCCCGATAACTGTGTTATCTCCTATTTTTATACGGTCCCGTATAAGTGAGCCCATAGCTAAGAAACAATTGTCGCCTACGGTTGCGTAACCACCTATACTTGTATTAATAGAAACAACTGTATTAACTCCAACTATGCTGTCATGAGCGACAGTCACATAATTGTACAGCAAAGCATTCTCCTTAATGTTGGCATTTGAAGATATAAACACATTAGGATAAATAATTACACCTTGTCCAATTTTAGCTGTAGGCGATATAATTGCACTATCATCAATTATTGTTGCTAAGTTATATCTATCATTTATCACTTTACTCATAAGCTCCTTACGGTAAAAAGGCTCTCCATTGGCTAATACAATCTCTACCTGATCAGGTTTATATTTAAGAGAAAATTCTTTGTAGTTAATTACCTTTTTCCCATAAAACTCTCCGTATTCTTTTGTATCATCAATAAAACATATTTCACTCCATTTTTTATGTTTTTGATTGACACGCTCTGCTATATCGCAAACTTCCCGGCCTACTCCTCCGGCACAATAAATAAATAATATCCCATTCATATAATTTCCTCAATCTTTATTAGTGTTACTTTCCAATGATTTTACTCCATATCTTAGGTGGAATTAATAACTTAAAAACCCATGCAATTATAGGGGGCATAAACTCCTTAATTTCTTTGACAATCTTTTTTATTCGTTTTATTTTTGGTGATTTTAAAGCTTTATTTGGTCCATTAACTAATATTCTTGCAGATATTCTTTGTTTGTGCTCCATAAACTCTTCATGAAATATGTTGTCTGTAAATTTGTCATAGATTTCGATGCATTCCAGAAGTTCATGATTTATCTCATCTTCTTTTTTACTGCTCCAAACCCCTGATGAATGTAACCTATATATACTCATTGTTTCTGTT
>DUPP01000207.1 GCA_012838265.1 Clostridiales bacterium | reverse complement strand
TTTGATAACTACGAAAGCCTTGCTGCAGCCATAGAAGAATATATTCACTTTTATAACTACAACCGCCGCCAGAAGAAACTTAAATGCCTGTCCCCCAAGTCATACCGCCAGTTGCTTGAAAATGCCGCATAAGAAAACTGGATTCCGTATTAGGCAGAATCCAGTCTTTAAATTTTTATTTTCTTATCTGTCTACTTGACAGGGAGCAGTTCATATCCAGAGGTGCTTAATCTGTTTAATCATACTGTCATCTGTTAAGATTGGCAGCTAAAATATCCTCTACGCTGATGCCAAATTTTTGAGCAATTTTTTGTAATGTATCTCCTTGTTTTACAGTATATAAAGTTACATCTTCTGATGTTGAAGGTGGCGGGAGCATGTCATTAACCTTTACCAGTTTATAACCGTCATTCCTCAATCCTTGAATAATATCTGGCAATGCATTTACCGTCTGATAACCACCGATATGCATGAGAACTATTCCTTTATCTGTGGCATTTGAAAGTATTCTATCCGTTAGATATTGAGCTGTTACTTTCACTCCATTTCGTTCTTCAAGCCAGTCTAAGCTGTCTATCGTCCACATAACGGTATATGGATAACCTTGTTGAGCCAGTATATTCAATATCCTGCTATCATACTCTCCAAAAGGCGGACGGAACAAATATGGCCTGTATCCCGTGGTATCTTCTATAATCTTTGTTGTTGCAGCTATTTCATTCCTTACCGCCACATCCGTCATCTCCCTCATATGACCGTGAGTTAAGGAGTGGCTTTCTACGCTGTGACCTCTTTTCAATATTTCTCTCGTTAATTCAGGATGGTCTTCCACCCATTTACCTCGCAGGAAAAAGGTGGATTTCACCTGATAGGCATCCAGTACATCTAACAAATCTATTGTTTGGTCATAAAGCCATCCTGCATCAAAGGTCAAAGCAATTTGCTTTTCATTTGACTGAAGAACCGCAGACTTGATTACAATTGATTGATTTGTACCGCTCCCGCCGCGAAATGGTATCTTCAGCTGCTCACCAACATAAATCATGTGTTTATCCGGATCATTTGCGGGCTCGGAATCTGGCTCATTAATGACTTCTTCTACGGGGTCCGGCTCTTCAACCGGCTCCATCGAGGGTTCTGGATTGTGAACAGGCTTCTCGTTCGATGGCGAGGGTGTCACTGGTTCTTCACCTATCAGCCCGTCACTGCTGCTTCCAAAAAGTGAGATAACATAAGGAACCCCTATAACAAGAAGACCTAAAATAATAACTCCCACAATAATCGATAGAATTTTTTTCTTAGTATTCAACGTTTACCTACCTCACATAAATTCTTGTAATGCTATAAATTGTGATAATAAAATTAATCCATAGGCAGGGATTACTCTGCCTATGGATATTATACTGCACTGTGTAGAGATATGTCGAATAGTAAGTATAACCAGTAAGAATTGTCGAAAATTTATTTCAAAACAGCTCAATATCTTTATTGTTTTGGAGTACTGATCTCAGGTCCTCTAAAAATAATTCTTTTTGCTCTCTAAATTTCTCAGTGTGAAGCGATAACATATAGTAGACTCTATCAGGCGGACCATCTTTAATATCACAAATTTTAATACGTGGATCATCACGCATATAGCTTGCCATCGATGCTGGAACTATCGCCCAGCCTTTAATATCAGAAACGAGCTTCTGCATTAAGGATATATTATCCAGGAATACTTTCTGCTTCAAATCATGCCCAAACCAATATTCGTGCCATGATTTGAACTCATGACTCCATCCTATCATTATCTCGTCATTAACATCCAGCTCTTCAGGATTGACTATGTCAGCAAATTTTTTCCTCGAAGAGTATATCATTTTCATTCTTTCTTTAAACAATGGTATATTATCGATGTATCTTGAATTTATGGGGGTGGCGATAAATGCAATATCAACATCTCCATTCTCAACAAGTGGATAAGCCTCATAAGAATGCAGTACAGTGCTGATTGAAAGTGGAGCTGTATTATTTCTCATTAAAAAAAGACGATATATTTCGGGTAAAATAAATACATTCAAACTGTGCAGGGCAGCAATTTTGAAAGGTTCGGCGCTTTTTACGTTTTTCACATTCCTTGTTTCATCCCATAGTTTCCGCCACTTTCTAGCCAACCCTACAAAGCTTTTGCCGGCTTCCGTTAGTTCTACTTCACGCATCCCTTTTTTCCGTATAATAAGCTCTACTCCGAGCTCACTTTCCAGCGACTGAATACGATGCGTAATTGCAGGCTGTGAAATATATAATAATTCTGAAGCTTTTGTAAGTGAACCCGTCTCCACAATTGACAAAAATGCTTCTATTTCCGAATAAGTCATATAGTATTCCTCCCCTATATCAAATACTCATTACACAATTCCGGCTAATCATCTAAAATAATAAGTAGTAATAATATGAATGTTTTTTATATTATAAATAATTTATATTGATTATTCAAATATATATTTTAGCAGTATAATGTTGATAGAAAACTAATTTAACCTTAG
>DUPP01000206.1 GCA_012838265.1 Clostridiales bacterium | reverse complement strand
TTTCTTTTCAAATCGCCAGGCATCCCTGCACATATCAATAATACCCCGCTTGGCCTTCCAGCCTAGTTCTCTTTCAGCCTTACTGGCATTAGCATAACACTCAGCAATATCTCCCGGTCTGCGACCCACAATTTCATAAGGTATTTTAAGACTGTTTGCTTCTTCAAAAGCCTGCAATAACTGTAATACACTTGTACCCTGCCCGGTTCCCAGATTATATATATGTACACCTGATGTGAGTTTGTCCAATGCCATCACATGTCCTTCAGCTAAATCCACTACATGAATATAATCTCTAACCCCGGTACCATCCGCCGTGGGATAATCATTACCGAAAACCCTTAATTTCTCCAGTTTACCTTTTGCCACCTGGGTAACATAAGGCATAAGATTATTGGGAATACCAGTAGGCGCTTCGCCAATCAAACCACTCTCATGGGCTCCCACCGGATTGAAGTAACGCAGTAAAGCTACCGACCAATCAGGATTTGCTTTAGCTACATCGGTAAGAATTCGCTCACTCATGGCTTTTGTTTCACCATAAGGGTTGGTGGTTGGCAGAAGTGGCATGGTCTCAATAAATGGAACCTCATTTTCACCATAAACAGTAGCAGAAGAACTAAACACAAATTTACCCACACCGTACTTAAGACAAGCTTTACTCAAAACCATCGTACTTACAGTATTATTAAAGTAATACTCCAGTGGCTTCTCCACCGACTCCCCTACCGCCTTAAGTCCGGCAAAGTGAATAATGCCATCAATATTATGGTTGGAAAAGATGGTATCCACAGCTTTTTCATCGGTCACATCTATCTGATAGAAAGTAACTTTCTTTCCTGTAATCTGTTCAACCTGCTCTATAGTCTCGGCTTTACTGTTGCAAAGGTTATCGGCAACAATCACCCTATGCCCTGCTTGCAGCAAAGCAACACAGGTATGTGAGCCTATATATCCAGCACCACCGGTAACTAATATGTTCATTTTTGGTTACGCACCTCCCCTTAATCTTATTGAAAGAATCTAATAATTTTACTTGGCAAGTTTTTGTTCATTTAGAACTCTTGTTAATACATCCCCAAGGATAGTTGATGAAGTTCCTTTTGTATATGGGAAGTAAACCATCTCAACTCCAACAGCACTAAATTTCTTCTCGATTTCTTCATACATTTTAGAGCCCTTCCAATCATCTCCATGGAAAATTGCATCAAATTTTAATTTTTCCCAAGCTTCAAACTTATCCATAGATGTCTGTGGAACAACTTCATCAACATATTTAATTGCTTCTACAATAGCAATTCTTTCTTCAAATGGAATAACTGGTGTTTTCTTTTTATATCCTTGAACAACTTCATCAGTACTAACACCAACAATTAGATGATCGCACTGTTCTTTTGCTCTTTTCAGTATATTTAAATGTCCTATATGAAACAGATCAAAAACACCTGTTGTATATCCTACTTTATATTTCTTCATAAATAAGTCCCCCTCAATTAAATGTTCTTTCTAATAAACGAAGTTATTTCATCCAATCTTTCTTGCGCAAGCGGCTCACCAATTAGTTTGGGAACTCCTGGCCAATATTCATCTTTCCAGGTAACTTCTAAAAAATCAACTGGATTTTTATATCTAGGTAATATATGATAATGAACATGCTTATCAAACATCATCAGCATTAAGTAATTAATAACGTCATAATTAAATGCTTTTTTTAAAGCTGGCTCAATCACTTTAATAATCTTATTAAGATCCTTAAACTCTTCTTCATTTAATTTAGAAAAAGCATGACATTCTCTTTTTAAAGACAGTATACCAGCACCCAAAGTTGCTTGATGCGGTCTCAACGACCAAATCCAATATTTTGATTCATAAATTATGTACTCATTAATTTTGAATTTTTCTTGGAAATCTTTTAACACAGACATTATTCTCCTTCCTCTTTAAATACTAGTTTTTTAATGAAATCTTTAGTACTCGTAGGCAACACTTTTGAAGCAATTCGTCTTATTATAGACGGTCTTGGTATACAGCGATCAACGGCTAAATCAAATCGATTCTCATTTAACAAATCGAAAAATTGTTCCCTTTTAGGGTTTATTTTAGCCGGTCGATTCAATTGAGCATTGCTTTGAATGACATAGTCAAAATCCACTTCGTTTAGCTCCATAATTTGATTAAGATCACTTAAAAGTTTATTGCCTTTAACTGAATTTACGATGAGTGCAGATATTCCTTTATGTACATCTTTTTCAGGAAATAACTTCTCAACACCCCAAAAGTCAGCCATAGTTAGATCCGAGATCCGCTTAGGATTGGCATATTTGCATTTATAGCAAGAAGGGCGGTAGTATAGTCCAGGGTGGAAACCCCTTAAATACTTGTCTTCATTTGCATTCATTATTAGTTCTCTTTCAGATATTCTAATTTTCACATTTCTAGAATTCCATTTATCTTGCTTATTTATTATTTTGTGTCTAAAAGTAAAATCTGTGACTTTCCCTTTATACTTATTTTCTAAATATTGTATATATTTATCAAAGATCTTCTGATTAGGTACTCCATGACACACCAAATCAACACAAAATAAATGTTCATATTCTTTCTTCAGGTACAATCTAAGACCTGCTATTTGACACGGAGTGCCTGTAAATAAAACCCTTTTTCCTGATTTTAGATATTCTTCAGCCTTTTTATAAGAATCGTTTATATCACTCTGAACATATTTTGATTTTCTATATTTATCAATTTCATCCAACGAGTGAACATGAGAATGAATTACCCTTAACTGGTCATCAAACTGGGCTCCAAATATAACAAAATTGTCTTTACAATAAGCATTTGCAACAGCAGAAAACACTCCACCTGAAGCACTATTGTGGACAATCGCTTCATCTTTGTTTATTGCCATGAAGGCTTTAGGCAAATTGCCTGATTCCTTGTAATCTATTTTTTCTTTATGAATTGAAGGACATACGCTTTCGCACAAACCACAGTCTGTACATAAATCATCTTGTTTCTTGGGGTATAAAAAGCCTTCTTCGTCTGCTACCATAGTTATACATTTTGTTGGACAGATGCTTTCGCAGGCCCCACAACCACAACACATGTCTTTATTTCCGGTATCTAAATAAAACAACACTGAATCATCACATCCTGCTTTACCCAATTATCATATCTAAATTTTACTTCTGGCTATATTCAACAACGAATTCTTAATCTCGGTAAAATCACGGCTTCTCCAAAATAATAAAACCATAATTGCATTAAAGAGTATACTTACCGTTAAAATTTCGATCAAGAACCCAAGAACACCCGTTAAATGAATAAAAGTAATCACATATTTCATTAAAAAATAGAGAACAATGAATAACCCTAAGAAGAAAAAATATTTTGTATAGTAAGTGATCGGGTTTTTACCAAAACCGTTTCGGTAAACAAGTATTGGATCCACTATACCTGTAGTAAAAAATCGGGCTATTGAAGTTGCAAAAAATATTCCTGCTAAACCGTATAGCTTTCCTAACCATAATGACAATACTATATTTAGAATTGCTGCTGCCAACGGTGCCCATCTACCTTGAACAAATAGTCCCATTGTCACCCTGTATGTATACGCTGTAAAATGAACGCTATTTACATAAAAATGAAGAACTATAGAAAATACAATTATCTCGGAAAAAATAAAACTTTCATCTAACCAAAGTACTATTAACTTATTTAAAAACAAAAAAAGCCCTATAGCACAAAAGCCAAATATCCATGCTGAAACAAAAAATATTTTATTAAAGACTCGTTCCTTACTTTCTTTATTCCCTACTGCATTTAGATTGCCTACGCTAGCAGTAAAACCGTTCATTATTTGTCCGCATATTGCATTTATGGCTGAAATAATCAACATGTAGTTAGAATTTAAACCAACTGCGGTAATTCCTATAATCGCAGAAATAATTACGTTATCAGATCCGTTTAAAATTACAGATCCAAACTTATATAAGAATAATGCTTTAACATTAGAAATAATAGAATTACGGTCTTCTTTATCTAGTGGCTTAATTGGTTGCTCACGTAAGAAAGGATACATTTGGTCAGCTTTTCGCGATATATAAATATTGTCCAGCAAAGTAGTTAGAATTTGGATAATTAAGAATACGACATACTCACCTGTTACCAAAAGGAAAATTATCTGGGCCACAATTTGTACAATTTTAAATACTTGCTGATAAAATATAATAATATAATTCTTTTGATCTGCTGTTATTATAGATTTCTTATAAACAAAAAAATAGGAAAGGGATGTATTTAACAGAAAGAGAATATAAATAAAGTTGATATTCTCTTTTATATTAGGCGCATCCTTAATGATATAATCCATAAAAGGTATAATTATTAATCCAGCTACGAAAACAAACAATCCTATTATTTTATAAGCTTTTGCATATAACGTCATTAAAGACTTTATCTTCTCTTTATCACTTATAGCTAAAGGTTTGTACATACTATAAACAATAGCATTTCCAATCCCTAGCTCAGCAAATGATAATAACATCAAAATGTTAGTAAACAGTCCATTTATACCAAGGTATT
>DUPP01000205.1 GCA_012838265.1 Clostridiales bacterium | reverse complement strand
TTTGCTGCTACGAGGCAGCTTAGTTTGGTATGCACTGAAAACTAAAATATTCAAAAAACAATCCAACGATGGGGTCACCGTTGGATTAAAATAAATTTATTTATTTTATTTTACTTGAGAACTCTATACCACAACATTTGACATAGAGCCTAAAAAAACAAACAACTAAATCAAGTAAAAAAGACAGGCCGTATTCTGGATAGATACGACTTGTCTTTCTTTTTAATTTGCTCCGCAGCATTTTTTATATTTTTTTCCGCTACCGCATGGACAAGGTTCATTTCTTCCTGTTTGCTTCTCTTTGACAACAGTTTTGGATTTTTTCCATGCCCTTACAATTTCCTGCCTTTGCTTCTCTGTCAATATGTTTTCCCATTGAGGCAGGGTATACAGATAGTCGGCATTTGCTTCAAGCATATTGAAATATAGTTTTTCATAATCTATATCTAACTTTATTTCAGAACTTTCGTCAAAGGCATCAATGTTTAAATCGTTGCGCAGACTAGTTTTTATACCGTCGAGAAATCCCATGAATATAACAGGATCAGTTTTGTATTTTTCAGCCAGATCTTTAAAAGTGCCGGTTACCGTTTTCCCCGGATCACTCAATATATCACTATAGATCCTTGTTTCTGCAGAACTGTATTTCTCCCAAAAAGCTTCAATTGTTTCCTCGGTCTGATTGTTTATAAGAATTTGCCATTGTTCATATAATGTCATACATACTTCCTCCAATTGCGGATATATTTACATTACTCTAATAATGCTTTTGATTTCACTGGCGAATTTTGAACTGCGAATTTTGTTTAATGCTTCATCAAGTCTTGCTCTAGTAACTTCGTGAAGAATAAAAATTAGAGGAACCTCGCGATTAATATTAGCGTCCTTGGATAGTTGTAAAACAGAATCCACACCGATTCCGAATGCTCCAAAGGTAGTTGATATGCTACCTAGAACTCCAGGTACATCCTTAACCATCATATTAACGTAGTATTTATTCTGGCCTTCACCCACATATCTCAGCATTTTTACCGCTTTAGATTCTGTATGATGATCAAAAGCTGCACCTTTTGCAATGGCTTTTGAAATCTCTATTACATCGCCCATCACGGCACTGCCTGTAGGCAGCGGTCCTGCACCTTTGCCATAGAACATAAGGTCTTCTACTGCATTGCCTGTTACAAAGATTGCGTTAAATTCATTGCTTACTGATGCAATAGGGTGATCCTTCGGAACAAAGGCAGGCTGAACATGGGCTTCCAATTGGTTGCCAACCTTTTTAGCAGTGGCAAGCAGCTTTATCTTATAACCGAACTGATCTGCAAGCCTAATATCTTCCTTGGATATATTTGTGATTCCCTCCGTCGGTATATCTTCAATCGGGACTCTGATGCCAAAGACGAGGGAAATAAGGATTGAAAGTTTATTAGCCACATCAATGCCCTCTACATCTGCGGTGGGATCAGGTTCGGCAAAGCCTTTTTCCTGTGCCACCTTAAGGACATCGGCATAATCCAGCCCATACTCTGTCATTTGTGTCAGGATATAATTTGTAGTACCGTTTACGATTCCAAGAATTTCTTCGAATTCATTTGCAAGCAGTGCAGTATTCAAGGCATTAATAATTGGAATGCCGCCGCCTACACTTGCTTCATAACGGAACATGACCTGATTTTTTTTCGCCGCATCCATAAGATCATCAAAATTTGCTGCTACTGCAGCCTTGTTAGCAGTGACTACATGCTTTTTATTTTCTAATGCTTTTAACATATAGCTGCTGGCGGGCTCTATTCCCCCAATTAGTTCTACTACTATATCAATTGATGGATCCAGAATAATATCATCAATATTTTGTGTGATTTGATCAGGGGATACCAATATATCTCTTTTTTTATTTATATCATTTACAAGTATTTTTGCTATTTCGATCGAAAGACCCGTATTTGATTCAATATGCTTTCGATTCATTTCTAAAGTCTTATAGGTCCCGGTGCCGACATTTCCAAGGCCAAGGAGTCCAACTTTTATTGTTTTCATTACTACTACCTCCTGAAACAATTTCAACAATGCGTTAATTATATTATATAATTGTAAAATTGTCTTTAAAAAATTACAAATATTTATTATAGTGTTATAATAGAGGTGATGTTATTTGACTATACATATCGCACTTGTTGAGCCTGAAATACCGCCAAACACAGGAAATATTGCAAGATCCTGCGTGGCGACTGGTTCAAAGCTGCATCTAATAAAGCCGTTAGGCTTCTCCCTTGATGATAAACATCTAAAAAGAGCCGGGCTGGATTACTGGCCATATGTAGATTTAGAAGTCCATGAAAACTTAACGGATTTTTTTGAAAAATATAGTGATATACCAATATACCTTGCAACAACAAAGGGAGTCAGAAATTATGCGGAAGTCCATTATGAAGAAAATGTTATACTTATGTTTGGTAAAGAAACTGCGGGACTTCCACGTTATTTGATTGAAAAATTCAATGATAGAACTATCCGTATACCAATGAGTAAAGAGACAAAATTCCGATCATTGAACCTATCAAACTCGGCAAATATTATTCTGTTTGAGGTTTTACGTCAGCATAATTTTCTCGATTTCGACTAAGAGTATAATTGATTTAATAATATATTGCTCTGTAATATATATATATATTATTTTGAGCACAAAATTGGAATAACTATTTACTATAGCTATGATAAAATGATGAAGAGGTTTAAGCAAACCTTTCATAATGAGGTGCATTATGAGATTAGGGTACGAACTGACAATTGAACAATCGCAGAAACTGGTTATGACTCCGGAGCTTATTCAAGCAATTCAGATACTTCAGTTTAACACGCAGGAACTGGAGACATATGTAGAAGAACAATTGCTGATAAATCCGGTCCTTGAACCTGTATCAAGCGAAAGCGGAAAAAATGAGGAAGATTTTTCTTCAAAAATGGAAGCAGAGGATTTTAAGGAAAAAGATAATACTGAAATCGATTGGGCTGAACATTTTAAAGAAAAGGGATATGATGATATAAGCTATAGGCAGTGGGAATATAATTCAGAAAAAAATGACTATACCTATGAGCAATATGTATCTTCTGAAATCACACTGACTGAGC
>DUPP01000204.1 GCA_012838265.1 Clostridiales bacterium | reverse complement strand
CTTGAACAGTAGTGCGAGCCACATTCATTTGTTTTGAACACTCTTCTTGTGTAAAGCCCTCCAAATCAATGAGCCTTATTGTTTCATATTCGTCAACTGTCATCTTTACATGATTCTTAGCATCTTCAAGTGAATCAAGAGGCCCAAATCTATTATTCCCTGGTAAGCAGCATACTTTTCTCCACTTAATCGGCCTAGCCATTATCCTCACCTCAATTCTGTTCTATTCTTATTATGCTCTGTTTTTGACATATGTCAATAAATATTTTTAAATTATTTATTATATGAAGAAATAATAGGGTAGAATTCTCAAGTGAATATTTGCAGTTAAAGAGACAACATAATCTTTATGATGACAAGTTAATTTTTTTCGTAGAAATAGTATTCTGAAAAGCTTCATCATGTTCCACGAAAATTAATGTAGGACTGTACTTCAATATCACCTTTTCAATTTGAATGCGTGAAAAAACATCAATATAGTTCAAAGGCTCATCCCATATATAAAGATGAGCTTGTTCGCAAAGGCTTTTTGCAATCAAAGCTTTCTTCTTCTGACCGGCACTAAAGTCTTCCATGTTTTTATCAAACTGTTCTTTGCTAAAATCCAGTTTGTGGAGAATTGTTTTAAATAGAGTTTCATCAATTCCATTATTATGAGCAAACTCAGATAGATTACCTTTTAGATATGAAGTATCTTGTGAAATATACGAGATTTTCAGCCCGCTTCCCAACATTAAATTTCCAGTAAATTTGATATCTTCTCCAATAATCAGTTTTAGAATACTAGACTTACCGCTCCCATTTTTCCCGATAATGGCAACTCTATCACCAGCGTTGACCTGAAATTAAGATTACTGCATACTTCTTTTCCCCCATAAAACAGCGATAGATTATTCGCTCCTAAAAGGCAGTTTGTGTGGAAATCCAGCGGTGAAATTTTCAATTCATCGTATTGTTCAATGTTGTGCAGCAGCTTTGATTTTTGTGATATGGCTTTCTGCTGTCTAGATTCGATATTCTTAGCACGTTTCATTGCTTTTGCAGATTTATGTCCAACATAACCTTTATCTGGTTTCACACCAGAATTTTTTGATCCGAATTTACTCTTTTCTACTTTGTATGACCAGTTTTCGCTGCGTTTTGCCGAGTGGGACAACCTTCCTATTTCCTTAATAAGTTTCTTGTTTTCTGCAACCTCAAAATTATCTTGCAGTATTTTATTCTCCCACCAAGAACTAAAGTTTCCTTTTTGGATTTCATTAGTTTTATTTATAGAAAGCACATGATCAATACATTCATCAAGTAAATTTCTATCATGAGATACCAAAATAAACCCTTTCTTGTACTTCAAATAGTTACGCACTGCTTTTCGAGCATCAATGTCGAGATGGTTGGTAGGTTCATCAATAAGCAGGAATCTACTCGATTTAAGAAATAAAGCGGCAAGAAGGATTTTCGTCTGCTCTCCGTTTGACAATGTATTAAATGGACGGTATAAAGCATCTTCTTGAACATCAAGTAATGATACTTCTCGTAATATCTCCCAATCCATACATTCCGTACAGATGCTTTTCATTATATCAATCGTATATAAGCTCTCATCTTCCACATCATAAGGAAAATATTCAAAATCAACTGAAGAGCTTATATTGCCGGTATATGCATATTTACCCAGCAATAGATTTAAAAAAGTAGTTTTACCGCGACCGTTTCGTCCAATAAAACCGAGTTTCCAATCAGTATCTATTTAAAAACTAACATTTTCAAAAATATTATCATAACTGCCTTCATATGAAAAAGTCAGATTTGTAACATTTATTAAAGACATATATTTCTTCCTCCTTCACATTATATTTATCTTATTAGCAAAGTCGGCTTTGGCATTTATTACAGAACAATTGCTATTAATTTTGGGTATTCGGATTTTATGGTGGAAAAGGGCTTATAAGTCTCCCTTCTCCAACCTCTTAATAAGTGTGGAAAAATCGACACCAAAGTTGTCTGTAATATCGTGGTCTGTCACTTCATGCCAGCTGTTGAAATCGAATAACATAGCTTTGTTGAAAGCTGTCTGATTAAATCGTGGTTTACGCTTTTTATGGAGATTCTCATTGAACAGCATTTTGGCTCGTAAGGCTTCAAATGAGTAACCTCTACCCATTCGTTCGACTTGCCTAATAATGCTGTTTATAGACTCTGTATAAGCGTTGGTGAGCCTTTTATCAAAGTAGTTGAATATTTCGTCTTGCCAGTTGTCTACAGCTCTCACTAGGTCTTTATAAGCGTCTTTAGAGTTGCTGGCTATACAACGGTGTCTCCATTGGCTATAACGTATGCTGCCTTCTTCCGGATCATCAGTATCCCATATACAGTAGAACTCTTCTTTGAGTTCATATGCTTCTTTCAAATCGGGTAGACTACCTAACCAAGTGTCTAAGAGGAATGCTTTTCGTTCGTTTAGGTCGTGTTTACGTTTGAGAAGGATAAACCTCTCACGCAAAAGGGTACGCCTTTCCTTAGCTGACGTTTTAGCTTTGAGAGCCTTTCTAACACTGTCTAATGCTTGGTTAGCCATGCGGACAACGTGAAACTTATCTACGACTACTTTAGCATGTGGTAAGACGATATTAACGGCATCTTTGTAAGGTTTCCACATATCCATTGTGACGTATTCGATATAAGTTCTATCACTAATCTCTGTAAGACGTTGGATGACCGTTTCCTTGTTACGGTTAGGCTTTATATCAAAGATTGTTCTACGCTCCACATTGGTCAATACAAGGCGAGGTTTACGGATAATATGAATTTCATCAATCCCAAGCCACTTAGGAGTCTCAAATTGGTATTCTTGCTCTTTGAATGCCACATAGTCCTTAAAGATGTTTCTAACGGTCTTCTCGTCAACACCAATGCTTTCTGCGACTTCTACAAAGGTTTTAGACATTGATTGCTCTTCAATGGATTTTAAGAGCCTTTTGGTCATGCTACGCTTTTCGTCAATGGATATAAGGCGTTCCCAAAAGGTTGAACCACATTCACGACACTTATAACGTCTACGGTTCATTTGTAAGCCCACTCGCTTTAAACGAATGGGCAAGTCCATAATCAATTGCTGTCTTGAGCTGCGCTTATATAACTTATCAAAACCACATTTAGGACAACGTTCTGGTGGCTGGTTTGCTTCCACTTTAAACATCATATCTGTTTCATTTTCTTGAGGTGGTTCAATTGCTGTAAGGTCTGGTAGGAATAATAAGTCAGTCATGGGTACATCCTTTGCTGTTCTTTTGGTGTTAGGACATTGATTATAGATTTAATATCAAATTCATAATTGTCAATTATTATCTCCGCCAATTGCTCTTAAAACATCTCACATCCCACTTATATTAACGTAATTGGAAAATAGTGTGGGAATGTTCATTTTGTAGATTGGTAAAACTAACCACCAGATACTTTAAGTCTGAATATTTACGAATTCAAATATCTAATCAGTAAGTATCTATTCAAAACCAAAAACTAATGAATTAATGTCTGTAAGTCTATTCAACTATCCTTAATCCAATAATTGAAACTATAATCCCGAAAATGCATACTATACGCAAGGGACTTTTTGATTCCTTATAAAATAAAATGCCGATGACTGTAGCACCTACTGTCCCGATTCCTGTCCAAACTGCGTAAGCAACAGATAATGGAATTTGTTCTAGGGACATACGTAAAAGGGACAAACTGATGATAAAACCTCCAATGAGAATTACGTAGGATAACCAGCTACCCTTTTCAGATACTCTCTTTAATCCAACAACCCCAACAATTTCAATTAAACCTGCTAGAATCAAATATACCCAACTCATTTAATTTTTGTCCTCCTGTTCATTCGAGGATATTTTTAAACCGATAATAAATACAACAAGTAATAATACTAATAAAACTTTCAAAAGGCTGATTTCCTCTTGAAACAATACGAAATCAACAACTACCATCCCAACTACACCAATACCCGTAAATACTGCATAGGAGGTTCCAACACCTAATCGCTTTACTGATTTAATGAGCAAATCAAAACTAATAATCAGCACAATAATAAATGGACCTGCAAGCATATTCATTTTTAAGCAGATGCCCACATAATTTCTAATAATCCTGCTATTATCAAATACACCCATGCACGACCTGCTCTTCCTTCTTTCTTTTCGTCTGATATCTCTTCGGCTACTAACTCTTTTTTACCTTTTTTTATCTTCTTTGGAAATATAGTCTCTATTATCTCTAATATTAGATGAATAATTAGAATCGTTTTCCATATAGCACTAATGGTGTTAGCCATGCTATTTTTGTAAATATTTACTCCGTGATTCAAAAAGTTATCCTTTATATATTCCTTATAATCCACACTTCCTAATTCAGAAAGTGGCACTAGCCCAAAAATTTGTACAAAAAGTAGATGAATACAAACAAATAAGATTACATGATAAAGGAAAACGTCCCATTTTGCACCACTTCGTTTAATCTTGTTTGCCATTGGTTCTACTCCCTTCACCAAAATTTTCAGACCAATACAGAATTTTCTCTATATAATCCATTGTTTTCTGATTCAAACCTAATACTTTTTCAGATGGTTCATGGTCTGGTTTTATTTTCTCCCAATATTTATCTATTAACGAATCCTCCATTTCAAGGTACTCTGATATATATTGCATAATTCTCTTTGCAAGTTCTTGTGATTGATGTGATTCGATAGGTTCATCGACCATTTCATGTACGTCCTTTAGTAATTCAATCCATTTTTTTATTTTTTCATCTTCGCTCGTTAAATCAGGTAATTGCTTCTTAATTATTGATTGCTCATCTTTAGTAAAATGTCGTTCAAGAAATTTTTCTTCGTTTCCATTTTGTATGGACTGAATAATTAGTAATATATCTTCTGCACTAACATCTCCTGTTAAGTTAAGAGAATTTATTATTGCATGCAAACTTCGCTCCATATGCTCTAGTCGTCTTTTCTCTTCCTCAATTTTGTCTAATTCCATTTCAAATACTTGTTTCCAACGTTCTATTTTTGAATTACCGTTATTTTCTTGAACAATTTCTTTAATATGAGTTAGTCTAAAACCCAATTTTTTTAAAGCTATAATTTGTTGGAGTATGATTAGATCGTCTTTTGTATAGTAACGGTAGCCTGCATTAGATTTTGTTGAAGGTTTTAATAATCCAATCTCATCATAATAGTGAAGGGTTCGTATGCTAATATTTGTCTCTTTGGAAAGTTGCCCTACTAAATACATAATGTCATCCCTTATTCATTTTATAATTTACAATTAGATATTAAACCATAACGTTAACGTTAGGGCAAGATAAATTTAATAAACGTCTATCATATCAGTATATTAGTTGATACCCTAATTGTACTATTGTATTTCCTAATATCCCACCAAATAATCCGATTTATATGTTAAATGTTATTTAACCATTGAGAAGGGAATTTCACTATATATTCCGAAGACCCTTAATTTTTATCCGACTACATGAGTTTCATCCGACCGCATAGGATTTGCACCACTATTTGTCATCGATTGTTTTCTTTCATTTATAAAACTAAAAGCCGCAAGAAAGCAATTCTTACGGCTCAAATATAATTCAAAAACAAATACCTATACTACTTAAATAGAATATGTTTATGAGGTTACTTAACGTATTATTGAGTGTAGAATTCTTAACTTTCTTGCTATTGCATGACAAACTTAACGGTTCTATTGCCGTTTTTAAATACCATATTATGCATTATTATTAGCAAGAAAAGTTATGCATTCTCCCACCTCCATTTTATTATATTACCATAATGCCTTACAGAGCTCAATAATTTTTCTTTAATAATTTGTTTTACTAAGTATAATAGTTTGTATAATAGAGTATATGATAATACCTCTGACAGGCATAGGGTTTTATAAAAGGATAATAATATGGAAAATGGCTCAGCATGCATCATTATGAACAAAGTAAATAAATATTTCGGAGACAAACACGTACTGAAGGATGTCTCCCTTAGTGTGCCTAGTGGCTGTATTTATGGTCTTTTAGGCCCTTCCGGCTGCGGTAAAACAACCACAGTCAAAATCATTGCGGGTATTTCCGAGTCCACCTCCGGGGAAACTTACGTATTGGGGGAAAAAATGCCTCAACTCTCAATAATGAACGAAATTGGCTACATGGCGCAATCTGATGCTCTCTATATGATGCTGTCTGCAGCCGACAACCTAGAATTCTTTGCTACAATATACGGCATGAAAAGGAACGAATATAAGAAGCGAATGCTTGAAGTAATGGAGCTGGTAAACCTTGCCGATGACCTTAATAAACCAGTATATACTTATTCGGGAGGAATGAAGCGCAGGCTTTCCCTAGCCATGGCGATCCTGCACAATCCCAAGGTGTTGATTCTTGATGAGCCCACGGTGGGTATCGATCCTCTGCTGCGCCAGGATATCTGGAAAGAGCTTTATTCTATGTCTAATAATGGCGTAACCATCCTCGTTACGACACATGTTATGGATGAAGCAGTAAAATGCGACAGGATAGCCATGATGCGAGATGGAACAGTTATTGCTCAAGGTACTCCATCAGAACTCCAGGAGAAAATCGGAGCAAGCAGTATTGAAGAGGCGTTTATTTATTACGGGGGTGGAAATCTTGAGGACTAAAGCAGTGGCTCTGCGCATCCTGAACCAGTTGTTAAACGATAAAAGGACATTAGCCTTAATTATATTCGCACCATTATTAGTGCTGACATTGATTTATTTTATTCTAAATACAACCATTACTGACATAAAAGTGGGTGTTGTCAACGCTCCGCAGAAATATGTCGAAAACTTATATAAAAACAATATAACCCCTATTCGCTGCACCGAGTCCGAAGCAGCCCAAATGTTGAATGATAAAGAAATCATTGCATCAGTGAAAATGATCAGCGGAAAGGTTTACGTCGATATTGACGGCGGTAACACCACGAAGGCTACATCGGTGCTGGCTACTATAGAGCAAGCAAAAAAGGCAATGAATCCCGCATCTCAAGACCGCCTGGATTTGAAGACTGAGATTAATTATGTTTATGGCGCCAGTGATTTGAAAATGTTCGATAATTTTGGTTCACTTTTCATTGGCTTCCTTGTATTTTTCTTCACCTTCCTGATCTCTGGTATCTCCTTCCTGCAAGAACGCACCACCGGAACGCTTGAGAAGTTGCTTTCAACGCCGATAAAGCGTTGGGAAATAGTCGCCGGGTATATCCTGGGATTCGGTACAGTAACTATTGTACAATCTGCAATCATAACCTTCTACGTTGTTTATGTACTAAATGTAATGATGATCGGCTCACTTTGGTTGGTAATGATGATTACCTTGCTATCCGCTATGACAGCCCTCTCATTAGGAATGCTGCTTTCAACGGCTGCCACTAGCGAATTTCAGATGATTCAATTTATCCCGATTGTAATCGTGCCCCAGATTTTTTTCACAGGATTGTTTGATTTATCGCCGGAGTGGACCTTAGTTGGAAAATTCATGCCCCTTTATTATGTGGCTGACGCACTGGATAAGGTTATGATTCGAGGGCAAGGGCTTGCCGCTATTGCATTGGATACTAGCGTTTTACTTGGCTTAACCCTTATATTTATGAGCACAAATACATTACTGCTGAAGCGTTACCGAAAGATATAATTAGCTTGAATGAGTCTGCAACACAGCATTACGCAAAATTAACAAGCAAGAAAAGGAGAAATGAAATCATGAATCACACATCATTCCCTAAAAAGAAAATTATCCTGCTGGTTGTCCTTATCTTGATAACCTCCTTCATTGTATTTTTTTACCAAATAAGCAGCCGGCATTTTACAGGGGTAGTCGAAGCAACGATACTTTCACATACCTCCGAGGTAAACGGAAAAATTTTAGAAATGCCTGTTGATTTAGGTCAACATATTTCAAAAGGAGAGATAATAGCCGTAATAGACAGTACGGAACAGGAATATGCCTATGAGCAGCTAGAATTAATGCTTGAAAAGAAAAAGCTCGCCCTTTCAGAACAAAAGTTTGGTGTTGGAGGCAATAGCCAGGCAGATAATAATATTTCTATAGCGCAGGCAAATTACAACAGTGCTTTATCTTACAGTCATAAAGCTTCTTCAGATTATAAAAATGCACAGGCTCTCTATGAACAAGGTGCAATACCCAAGGATGCACTTGATATGGCAAAGGTAAAAGCAGATGAAGCTTCCAATGCATTGACTGCTGCCAAAGCACTACTGGATACTGCCAAAAGCAAATCATCCTTAAGTTCTGCTCAATTGGATGTACTGATGACCGAAAGTCAGCTTGAAGAAATGAAGAAAAAACTGGAAAAATTCACAATACGTGCTGCTGCCGATGGTGTAATCATTAGTAAAAGTTATCTTCCGGGCGATGTGGTTTCCCCTGGCTTTAATCTGGCTGACATCGCAGCAGACGATGAAAAATACTTTGTATTTTACCTCCCTATAGAATATTTACATTCTGTCAATTATAACCAGGATTATATAGTAGAAAAAGATGGCAAAGAATATGAAGCCTTGGTAAAATACATCGATGTGGAAAGTGAATATACCCCAAAAGATATGCAAACGGCTGCAAACAAAAATCGGGAGATCGTTAAGGTTAAGCTGCTTTTGCCTGAGGACTGCCCTCTGAAACCCGGCCAGGAAGCAAAATTGGATAAAAAGGCTTTTAAGAAAAAATAGAGATATTTTAATTGATCAGATAGTTTGAACTATTTTGCAGTTTGACAGTTTAAACTGCATCAAAAAATCATTTATCATCTTTTTTATTTATTTTATTATAGATTTGATTTGAAATTTTATATAACCGTTGGACACCATTTTCCAATCTGTAGTAATGCACTATGTAAAACATAAAAACTATTGTTAATATTGCAAATAAAACACCCAGTAATATATATCTGAGAATTACAGCTGCAAATACTGATATTAATACCAGCATACCGAAATATAATGTAATCAGTAAATGTACTAGTCTCTCATGGCTTATCCAAGCTATCTGCGTTTTAGAGTACTCATATATTTTTTCTAAATCATCTTCGTATTTCAAAGCATTAAGCAAAATTTTTTCTTGTTCTAACAAATATTTATACATCTTATAATCTCATCCCTTACGTTTAATATTGTTTTCTATCTTACATTTTTTTATCTTAGTTCTAAATTAATGTTTTCAGGCTAAGCATTGCAGTATTTTTTCTTTGTGCCAATTAATATCGATAAACCGTTATTGCAATTTTTCTTGGTTCCAATCAATATTGGTAAATCGTTACTACAATTTTTTCTTGGTTCCAACTAATATTGTTAAATCTACGGTCGCTGTGGATATATCAGTTTCATATTTATTTAATCCATCAATGACCTTCCCCCAAGTCAATGGAGTCATTTTTACGAAATCAGGCAACAACTGTCTGTCAAGCTCATATTTGTAGTTGATATGCTTAATATCTTTAACATCCAGTTTTTCTTTAAAATAATCTATTACGATATTATTGGAATATTCAGAGCCGTCTTCACCTTTATAAAATAATTCACGCAATTCTATAAGGTATTCAGATCCCGGAACCACCTTAATAACAATTCCTTCATCATCTAATACTCTATTGAATTCACTGTAATTAGCAGGAGATAATATGTTTAAGACAACATCAAAACTCCCGTTTTGAAAAGGTAATTTTGCTAAGTCAGCCACACACCAAATAATATCAGCATTGTTCCTGGCACCTATGTTGATGCTGTCTTTTGAGATATCAATTCCTACAAAAGTGCTGCTCTCAAATTTGCTGCCCTTAAAAGTGTTGCTATTATTTGCAATTTTATTAAAGATACTATTTATATGAGACCCTTCACCGCATCCTGCATCCAGAATATTCATTCCTTTATGCTCCTTAGATTGTTTATAGCCATCTATTATTTCGGCAAGCTTATCAATCAAAGGATCATAGAAACCGGCTTCACAAACTTTATGTCTGGACTCAAACAGTTCTTTCGTATATACAGGGGTGTAGCTTGATGTTAATAAATTTATATATCCTTTCCTGGATAAATCAAAGCTATGATTAGAATTACAAGTCAAACTCCCAGAGTGGTTAATGAACATTATACTGCTGCAAACAGGACATTTGAAAATCATCTTATTTTTTTGTATCAATTCACACGCTCTATCTTTTTTCTTGATGCTTTTTATACTAATACTCATATTTTATTCTCGTATTCTCTTGCTCTCTTAATCTCTTGCTTCACATTCTCGAATTCTCAAAAAGATTGAATTTTACTCCTATCTTTCTTTTACAGTTACCTTAACATAATCTCCCGGTTGTTTTCCTATTTTCGCGCGAATATCCTTGCGCAGCCAGATAATGTAACACACCAAACCGTTACATCTTCACTATTGGATGTCTAATAACTGTTTTTAACTTCTCAGGTGCAGTCTTGCGCGGGTCGCTGATATAAATTTCATGGTGCTGCCGCATACCACGCATCTCTGTGCTATACCCCTCGGATTTAATAAATTCTTCCAATGCCGCAACGGTAGGCGGCTTATCATCATATGAGCCGATATGCATAACCTGAGCACATAATCCCTCTGTGAAATCCTCAAGCCGGGCTGCAGATGTATCAAGCTCAGGCTTTTTCTTTGACAATACTGCCTTGGCAGTTTCGAATATCTGTGGCGTGACAAACTCCGGCTGACGAATCATCATTGTCCAGTTAAACTTGTCCTTCTTTCCTATAACACTGCCGTCAAAATATTCTTCCTCAAGCCACCACAGTCCTTCCAGCGGTGGAACTACGTAATCAAAATATCCCTCAGGTTTATTGCCGCTCATCTTACTCATTTTGATGGAATAGGATAAACCGTACAAAATCTCAACTGAGGTTTTATAGAATTCAGACGTGTAGGATCACCCTTGCCATCAATCATAATGAAACGCATTGTCGGCACATCAATTATAACTGGTTTGGATTTTGGAAGATAAAGTTCTTTGTATTCTTTTTTGAAATCAAATGCAGGCATAAATAATACCCCTTTCGTATCGCATTTATATCGAGATTGGAAATATTTCCTTGGACAT
>DUPP01000203.1 GCA_012838265.1 Clostridiales bacterium | reverse complement strand
TCTTTTGCGTTTTCTGCTGCTATGCTTGATATTATATTGGCATCTTCAAGTATTCTGTTTAAATTTCGTATAACAGGAATTAAATTCTTTACAGCAACTATAAGATAAATTAGCAATACTAATACAGCAAGTCCAATTAAAATCAACCCTGCATCACTGAGTTTTATAGTCATATCCATTCACTTATTCCTCCTCGCATATATTATTACCCATTAATTGGTTATATTCAACATTTATTTTTATTTTTAGAATATTATTATTATTACAAATCAACAGTGAGGAGGCGCTAAAATGATGAATTACATATGGGCAGGGATGTTAGTTTTAGGAATCGTCTTTGCCGTAATTAATGGAAGGCTCAACGAATTCAGTGATGGCCTGATGGTGAGCTGCACAAACGGTGTGTATTTCGTAATTGGTCTTGCCGGAATAATGGCTGTATGGTCCGGAATCATGAATATAGCAAAAGAAACAGGATTAATTGATTTGGTGGCTGAAAAATCAAAGCCTCTTATCAACTTCTTATTTCCTAAAGGTCTGAAAAAGGATACTATTGCAATGATTCTGATGAGCTTTACTGCAAATCTCTTTGGCGCAGGCAACAGTGCTACGGTTTTTTCCCTTAAGGCTATGGAGATGCTTGATGAAGAAAATCACAGGAAGACATCTGCAAGTAATGAAATGTGTATGTTTATTGCTGTAAACATGTCAATGATCCAGCTTGTACCTATCACGGTAATTAAAATACGGAGTGAAGCTGGTTCAGTAAGTGCAGGGAATATTATAATTCCCTCGATTATTGCGGGCTTGATATCAATGGCAGCTTCAATCTTTATTTGTAAGCTTTATGAGAGGAAAAGCATATGATGGCTTCAGTATTAAATCAAATCTCGCTATTTTTTATACCAGGAATCATCACAGTGATTATTTTTTTTGGAATCTATAAAAAAGCTCCAGTCTATGATTTGTTTATAGAAGGAACTAAGGATGGGTTAAAAACTGCAATAGAGATTCTCCCGTTCATAATAGCTATTTTTATAGGTATAGAGGCTCTTGTGAGTTCCGGAGCAATGGAGTTCCTTGAACGTGTACTTGGACCGCTTTTTCAGTTATTAATGATACCTAAGGAATTAATCTCAATGGTATTATTAAGACCGGTTTCCGGAAGTGGTGCACTTGCACTAGTGGAAAAAATTGTAACACAATATGGGCCAGATAGTTATATTGGGCGGAGTGCATCGGTCATGGTTGGAAGTTGTGAAACGATTTTTTATGTTTTAGCTGTATATTTTGGAGTTACATCTGTCAAAAATATAAGGCATGCATTTTCAGCCGGAATTATAGGATACATAGTCGGAATTTTTGTCTCTCTAATTGTCTGTATGTATATTTGACAATGTTGCAGGGGATACTTTTCATATGAGAGAAAGAAGTCTTGCAAAAGTATGTTTTTTGTCCCCCTTTAGCATAAAACAAAGACTTCTTTCTTTTTATAGTATGACTTAATTTTTATTGTATGAATTATTGCTCTATCAAATGACGGTGCTAAAATTTTAATTGAAAACCCTGTGCTTTATAGGTATACTATTTAAGGGTAAGAATTTTACATTTATATAGATATTTGGAGGAAAGAAGTGGCAAAATTTTTAGTTGAAAAAAGCAGCCCATTACGTGGCACGGTTGAGGTTAGCGGTTCAAAAAATGCAGTATTACCAATTATGGCTGCTTCGATTTTGACGGATGAGAAATGTCAGATCATGGAAGCCCCTGTTTTGCGTGACGTGGATGTTATGTGTAAGCTACTGGGGAGCATAGGTTCTCAGGTCAAAGCAAATTATGAGGATAGTACGATTGAAATAGAAACTAGCAACATTATAGCAAGTGAAGCACCATATGAATTGGTTAAAAAGATGAGGGCATCAATATTGGTTATGGGGCCACTTCTTGCAAGAACAGGGAAAGCCAAGATTGCATTACCTGGTGGGTGTGCTATAGGGGCAAGACCAATTAATCTGCACCTAAAAGGTTTTCAGGCGTTGGGTGCAGAGATAACGGAAGGTCACGGTTATGTGGAGGCAAAAGCGGACAAGCTGGTAGGTGCTAACGTGTATTTGGATTTTCCCAGTGTCGGAGCAACAGAAAACATTATGATGGCAGCTGTGCTGGCTGATGGTATAACTGTAATTGAAAACGTCGCTGAGGAGCCCGAAATCGTCGATTTGGCCAATTTTTTAAACAAAATGGGTGCAAAGATCAAGGGTGCAGGAACTGATACCATAAAAATCGAAGGAGTAGAAGCACTTCATGGCACTAAACATGCAGTTATCCCTGATCGCATTGAAACTGGAACATTCATGGTCGCAGCAGCGATCACAAGAGGGGATATACTTATTAAAAATGTGGTACCTGATCATGTGAAGCCGATAATTGCGAAACTTAAGGAATGCGGTGTAGTGATAGAAGACACGGATGAAGGCCTAAGAGTGCGTGGAGATGTAAACGAACTTATTTCAACTGATATTAAAACATTGCCGTATCCTGGGTTCCCAACGGATATGCAATCACAGTTCATGGCATTTTTGACAACAGTGTCTGGGCCCAGTGTTGTAATTGAGACCGTATTTGAAAATAGATACATGCATATCGGAGAATTGAACCGCATGGGAGCAAATATAAAAATTGAAGGAAGAAGTGCTATTATTCAAGGTGACCGAAAATTGCAAGGAGCACAGGTAATTTCCACTGACTTGCGCGCTGGTGCGGCGTTAGTGCTTGCTGGGCTGGT
>DUPP01000202.1 GCA_012838265.1 Clostridiales bacterium | reverse complement strand
TTTCGAATGGTTTTTGGGTAATTTCATTCTACTTGAGATTTGCTTTATGCTCTATATTTTTTTTGCAAAAAATTAAAATGCTGTGGCATTTAATTTTCTAAACACCACAACATTTATTATAGAGCCCTTTTTTTATTATTTTTATTTTTTGCGTTTATATTTTTGTTGTGTCGCAAGACCACCTCTAATATGCCGTTCCGCTTTATTATTATCTAAAACAGTCTTTACCTCTTGGGCAAGCCCTGGATTTATCTCAAGTAGCCTTTCGGTAATATCCTTATGCACTGTGGACTTTGATACCCGAAACTTAGCTGCGGCCGCTCTGACCGTGGAATTAGTTTCAATTATGTGTCTAGCGAGTTCTAAAACTCGTTCTTCTATGTAATCCTTCATATTATAGACATTCACCACCTTCATATATTTGTGCAAAAACACTTAATTGGCTTAAAGAGCCAAAGCAACGTTCTCATTACAATATATATGTGGGACGAGGCGGCGATATGCTATTTAGATGAAGGCAATCTAGCGAGTGAATAAAAATACATTTTTCGTAATAAATATGCAAATTTTCATTGACATAGTTTAAAATATACGTATAATAATAAACTAAGATTGAGAAATAATCATCGGAAGGATAGACAATATGAGGTATAAAATATTTATAGATGGCCAGGAAGGTACAACAGGGCTAAAAATACATAAAAGACTGAAAGATAGAAATGACCTTGAGATTTTAACCATCTCAGACGATAAGCGTAAGAATTTGAATGCACGGTTGGAAATGATAAACAATTCGGACATCACGTTCCTATGTTTGCCTGATGCAGCTTCCAAAGAGATTTCTGAAAACGTAAAAAAAGATCGGCGACTTATCGATGCTTCTACGTATCATAGGACAAATAAGGAATGGACTTATGGATTTCCGGAGCTAAATGCGACTCAAAGGAGCAAAATAAAAGAATCAAACAGGGTGGCCGTACCCGGGTGTCATGCTACCGGATTTATTTCTCTTATAACGCCTTTGGTATCTCTCGGCATTGTACAAAAGGATTATCCTTTCACATGCCATTCCCTCACAGGTTATAGTGGCGGAGGGAAAAGTATGATTTCACAGTATGAGAGCGACTACAGAGACCCGGACTTAGATAGTCCGAGACAATACGGTCTGTCGATGAACCATAAGCATTTGCCTGAAATGAAATATGTTACGGGGATTGAGTATGTGCCGGTATTTCATCCCATCGTTTCCGATTATTATTGTGGAATGTTGTTCACCACAACTTTGCATACTCGTATAATGAATAAAAAAATTAATCCGGAAGATATAAGACAAGTTTATTCGGAATATTATAAGGAACAACCGTTAATCCAAATCAGAAAAGCAGAAGAGAACCCTAAAGACGGGTTTATGTCAGCTAATGCTATGGCTGAAACTGACGGATTAGAAATCTTTGTTTCCGGTAATGAAGAACAGATTGTTCTCATGGCAAGATACGATAATCTCGGAAAAGGAGCTTCAGGAGCTGCAGTGCAATGCATGAATATTATGATAAATCTGCCCGAGAATAAGGGGCTAGTAACAGTTTGTAACAGATAATAGGAGGAAATAAATGTTGATCGAGTTTATAGATAAAGGTGTATGTGCTCCGAAAGGATTTAAAGCATCAGGAGTGCATTGCGGTATAAGAAAGAATAAAACAAAAAAAGACCTCTCGCTTATTGTAAGTGATGTGTTATGCAATGCAGCTGCCATTTATACACAGAACAAGGTAAAAGCAGCTCCCGTTACCGTAACGCAAGAGCACTTAAAAAACGGAAAAGCCAGGGCGATTATTTGCAATAGTGGTAATGCAAACACTTGTACCGAAAATGGCAAGGAAATTGCGGAAACGACATGTGAACTAGTGGCTGAGGAGCTTTCTATCAGCTCTGACGATATAATAGTATGCTCCACTGGAGTAATCGGAGTGCCTCTGAGCATCGATCCTTTTATGAAGGGGATACCGAAACTAGTAAAAAAATTAAGTTATGAAGGTTCAATAAATGCTGCAGCAGGAATAATGACCACAGATACAGTAAAAAAAGAGTTTGCTGTAGCATTAAATATAGGCGGTAAAGAATGTCGCATAGGTGCTATTGCTAAAGGAAGTGGAATGATACATCCTAACATGGCTACCATGCTGTGCTTTATAACAACAGATGTAGCTATTACCTCAGAAATGCTTCAAAAAGCACTTTCCAATGATAATCTGGATACCTTCAATCAACTAAGCATAGATGGAGATACATCCACTAACGATACAGTAGCCATTATGGCTAACGGCCTAGCGGGTAACGATATTATCGATTGTGAAGGTGAGGATTATGATAATTTTTGCAAGGCTTTAAACATGCTTACCACGGCTGTTGTAAGGGCGCTTGCAAAGGATGGCGAAGGAGCAAGTAAGATGCTTGAATGCACTGTATCAGGTGCACCGGACAAAAATACGGCAAGAATTGTTTCAAAAGCAATTATAAGTTCGAATTTATTCAAGGCAGCCATGTTTGGAAAAGACGCAAACTGGGGTAGAGCACTGTGTGCAATAGGATATTCCGATGCAGAGTTTGACGTAAGTAATATTGACCTTGTACTTTCTTCGGCCAGAGGAAGTATAAAGGTATGTGAAGGTTCATCAAATTACGATTTTAATGAAGATAATGCTGTAAAGATATTAAGTGAAGATGAAATTAAAATACAGGTTTTCTTAAACCAGGGAGATGCACATGCAACAGCCTGGGGATGCGATTTAACCTACAGTTATGTAAAAATCAACGGGAATTATAGAAGCTGAATTCGAACTCTCCCTAACTATATTATGAAGAGGATTTGATATGAAGGATACAATAACGAGGGCAACCGTATTGGTTGAGGCGCTGCCGTATATACAAAAGTTTTTTAATAAGGTCATAGTTGTAAAATACGGCGGAAATTCGATGATTAATGATACTTTGAAGAAAGCAGTCATGAAAGACATAGTACTATTGACGCTTGTAGGAATAAAGGTGGTACTGGTCCATGGCGGCGGACCCGAAATTAGCAGTATGCTTAAAGCCATGGGAAAAGAATCCGTTTTTATAGATGGATTGAGATACACGGATGAAGTAACAGCAGAGGTTGCTGGTATGGTGTTAGCGGGGAAGGTAAATAAGAACCTTGTCTCCCTGATTCATCAAAACAACGGAAAGGCGATAGGTCTTTGCGGTCTGGACGGTGGCATGATTCAAGTTGAAAAACTAAAAGGCGAAGTCGATTTGGGTTTCGTAGGTGACATTAAGAAGGTGGAAGTTTCCCCTATCACAATGGCGCTAGATAATGGATTCATTCCCATTATTGCGTCAATTGGAGCTGATAAGAACGGGCAAATTTATAATATCAATGCTGATACTGCAGCAGTTGCAATTGCCAGCGCTTTAAGGGCAGAAAAACTAATCTCAATGACTGATATAAGAGGCTTGATGATGGATACAAATGATGAAGATTCTCTTATATCTAGAATTCATATTGACGATGTTCCTGAACTGATTGAAAAAGGTATCATCTCTGGAGGAATGATTCCTAAGATACAAAGCTGTGTAGACGGTATAAGATGTGGAATCAAGGAAGCTGTCATCATTGATGGAAGGATAGAGCATGCTATACTGATTGAATTATTCTCGGATGAGGGAATAGGGACGCTTCTATACCAATAAAAGATATATCCCATCTACCCTCTGTAATAGTAAAAATAATGGAATATATTGTCTTGGAAAACATTGTATGTATATAAATTTTTATCACTAAACATGTAAATAAAAATTGAAATATTTACTCTTAATAGATATAATTATTGAGGTAAAAGTAAAGGATAAGAAAGAAGCTTTGTAATATATAGGAGGGAATAGATTTGGGATTTACAGAGGAAGTCGGTATTGACCTTGGAACAGCGAATGTTTTAGTTTATATAAAAGGTAAAGGCGTCGTTTTGGACGAGCCGTCCGTCGTTGCTATAAACAGAGATACGAATGAGATTCTTGCAGTAGGAGAAGAAGCAAGACAGATGCTTGGGAGAACACCAAGTAATATCATTGCTGTTAGACCATTAAAAGATGGCGTAATTTCTGATTATGATGTAACGGAAAGAATGCTAAAATATTTCATTAGAAAAACATGTGGTGCAAGCAGGTTTTTTAAGCCCAGAATTATGGTATGTGTGCCCAGCGGCGTGACAGAGGTAGAAAAAAGAGCTGTAAGAGAAGCAGCAACACAAGCTGGCGGCAAAGCTGTATATCTTATGGAAGAACCGGTTGCTGCGGCAATAGGAGCAGGTCTTGATATTTCAAAACCAGATGGGATTATGTTGATTGACATTGGAGGAGGTACTACAGACGTTGCTGTGATTTCCTTGGGAGGGATTGTGACAAGTACTTCTGTTAAGGTTGCTGGAGATAATTTTGATGATGCAATAATCAAATATATGAGAAAAGAGCACAAACTATATATCGGTGAGCGGACAGCTGAAGAAATGAAGATGACAATTGGTACTGCTTATCCAAGAGAAGAAGTCGTTGTGAGGGAATGCCGTGGACGTGATCTAGTTACCGGATTACCTAAATCTATTGAAGTTACATCGACGGAAATGATGGAAGCGCTGGAAGAACCGTTGCGGGTTATTTGCGAGGTTGCCCATGCTGTATTGGAAAGAACTCCACCGGAATTATCTGCTGATATAAGCAATAGCGGTATTGTAATTACAGGGGGAGGAGCATTGCTTAATGGAATTGATAAACGTCTGGAGGAGCGAACGGGGATTAAGGTAAGAATTGCTGAAGATCCGAAGTCTTGTGTGGCCATCGGAACTGGAAAAGCTTTGAATTCCATCGACGTAATTGAAAGAAATCCGATGAATAAAAGAAGATCTCATGACTTATAAAAAAAGCTCTCGCATTGAGAGCTTTTTTCAAACTCATAAAGGAGGGAAATGCTTGGCTAAACTTGAATTGATTGCTACAGCCACCTTTGGTTTGGAAGCCGTAGTAAAAAGAGAAATTGAAAATTTGAATTTTAAAATATTGAAGTCTGAAGATGCAAAAATAACATATTTGGGTGATAAAAAAGCAATCGTCAAGTCAAACCTGTGGCTAAGATGCGCCGACAGAGTTTTGGTTAAGCTAGGCGAATTCAATGCCTTTTCATTTGAAGAACTTTTCCAGCAGACTAAAGCACTGCCGTGGGAAGAATGGATACCAGAGGATGGAAAATTCATAGTTACAGGGACTTCCGTAAAGTCAAAGCTGTACAGCGTACCTGATTGCCAGGCGATAGTGAAAAAGGCAATTGTAGAAAAATTGAAGGAAACTTATAGTCAGGAATGGTTCAAAGAAATCGGCCCCGAATATACTATCAAGGTAACTATCTTAAAAGATAAAGTAACCATAACTCTTGATACCAGCGGTGCAGGGCTGCATAAGAGGGGGTACCGGGTAAGGAATGTGGCTGCACCAATCAAGGAAACTCTTGCAGCAGCAATGGTATTGCTTTCTTATTGGAAAGAAGGACGTCTGCTGCTGGATCCATTTTGCGGTTCAGGAACCATACCCATAGAGGCCGCAATGATTGGTAAGAATATTGCTCCGGGATTAAATCGAAAGTTTATCTCAGAGGAATGGCCTTCAATTCCTAAAAACTTATGGAAAGAAGAAAGAACGGCAGCTTTCAATGCTATTAAAAATGACAGCGTGGTACGTATTAAAGCATCTGACATTCTCCCTTCTGCAGTAAAAGCCGCAAGGGAAAATGCAATTGAAGCAGGAGTAGATGATTGCATAGATTTTCAGGTCAAACCATTCGATAAGATTAGTCTTGAAGATGCCTATGGTATCATTATCTGCAATCCGCCATACGGAGAGAGAATCGGTGAAAAAGATGAGATTAGGAGAATATATAGCCACATGAAAAAGCTGATGAGTGAAAACCCCACATGGTCATTATATCTTGTTACAACTGATAAAGATTTTGAAAAGCATGCTATGGGCAGACCGGCGGATAGGCGACGCAAGCTCTATAATGGCAGACTTGAAGTTACTTACTATCAATATTACGGAGAAAAACCTCCGCGAGGGGGATAGATATATTATTCTGTAATAGTCGCCTATCCGGGGATGCTTAGTACTGTTTCATAGATATCTTTAACGGGTATTGACACATAGTATCTAGTAACTTATATTAAGCTTACAATTACTGCTAGATACAATTATGGAGGTAGATATAATGAGGTATGAGGAATTTATTAGAGACGTTGTTGAAAAGTACGTTGATAAGGGGTTAATTAACATTGATCTTCTCCCAGATATGGAAATCTATATGGATCAGGTGGAGACTTTTATGAATCGGAAGCTCAGCATTTACAAAAAGGACGAAAAAGACAAAGTCATTACCAAGACTATGATTGGTAATTATGTAAAACATAAGATGCTGCCAAGGCCGATAAATAAAAAATATTCTAAAGATCATCTTATCATATTATCCTTGATTTTCTATCTAAAGAGAACATTCCAGATGGAAGAAATTGAAAAGATTTTAGATCCGCTTATTACTAATTATAACTCAGAATTTGATGACAAAATTGACTTAACGAACCTGTATGAAGGAATCGTTAAAGTGCAGGAGGAAGAACTGCTGCCATTAGGACAGAACGTTACCAGCATAATCGAAAAGTGTAAATATAGTTTAAAGGAAACTGGACTATCTGATGACGACATGCTTGAGTTGTTTATGCTGATCATGATACTTTCTATGAAAGCAGATGCTCATAAGTTCCTGGCACACAAGCTCCTGCAAGAGTATATACTAAAACCAAAACAGAAAAAATAGAAGGAAGGGTTGCCCATGACAATTAATTTGAAAGGACGAAGTTTTTTATCGCTGATGGATTTTACCCCGCAGGAAATCAGATACCTGCTTGATCTTGCCCGTGATTTGAAAGCAAAAAAGAAAGCCGGTCTTACTGGCGATTTGCTGAAAGGGAAAAATATAGTTTTGTTATTTGAAAAAACATCCACAAGAACAAGATGTTCATTTGAAGTTGCATGCTATGATGAAGGAGGTCACGTTACTTACCTTGAAACTTCCGGATCACAAATGGGCAAAAAAGAATCTCTGGAAGACAGTGCAAAAGTGTTAGGCAGGTATTATGACGGTATTGAGTATAGAGGTTTTAAACAAGAAGTAGTGAAAGATCTGGCAAAGTATTCGGGTGTACCTGTATGGAATGGTTTGACGGACACTGATCACCCTACACAAATTCTCGCAGACTTGCTCACAATGGAAGAGCACATGAAAAAGCCTTTAAAAGGTTCGAAAGTTGTTTTCTGCGGTGATATACGAAATAATATGTCATATGCATGGATGTATGGCTGCGCAAAGATGGGTATTCATTACGTTGCATATGGCCCGGATGAGTTATGCGTGGATCGAAAAATTCTTGCTGCCGTACGGGACGTAGCAAAAGAGAATGGAAGCACAATAGAGGTGACAAGTGACCCAGCCTGCTTAAAAGGCGCGGATGTGATCTCAACTGATATATGGGCATCCATGGGAGAAGAGAGCCAAATCCCCGATAGGGTAAAAATGCTTTCACCGTATAAGGTAACAATGGAAATGATAAAGGCTACAGAAAACCCTGATGTATTATTTTTGCATTGCCTGCCTTCATTTCATGATTTTGAAACAACAATGGCTAAAGAATGGAAAGAAAAAGGCTACGATATACGAGAAGTAACGGATGAAGTATTTAGGAGCAAACATTCTGTTGTATTTGACGAAGCTGAAAATAGAATGCATACAATAAAGGCTGTTATGGTGGCTACGTTATGATGAATGAATAGGATTCATGAGCCTCTCCTTTTATTCATATTTTACATATTGCACTTAATACTGATGCGTTGTTCAGGAATAAATCTCTGCTGGAACAGGGAAGAATAATTACTGCGCAACGTACTCAGGAGGAGAGTCTGAAATGGCACATGGAATCAATATTTATTCAGAAATTGGAAAGCTGAATCGGGTAATGCTGCATCGGATGGG
>DUPP01000201.1 GCA_012838265.1 Clostridiales bacterium | reverse complement strand
TCTTTATGGATGGATCTGTTGGCGGTGGAACTGCAGGGATGACCAAACCTTATTTAAAATCAGAATACGGAACGGGTTTGATTTATATGGAACAAGAAGAGTTATCTTCTAAGATAAAGGATGTACATGATGCGGGATATCAGATCTCAGTTCATGGTATTGGTGACCGGACACTGGATATTATACTCACAGCTTTTGAAGAGGCACTAGCAGCGAATCCCAGGGAAAATCACAGACATCGCATTGAACATTTTTCCATGTCGTATCCCCATTTGCTGGATCGCGCTAAAAAATTAGGATTGACCATTAATATGAACCCTGGTTTCTTATATTTCCTCGGTGACTCACATATCATAAATATTGGCGATGAGGTCAATTATGAGTTTGCAATGAAGACAGCTATAGATAAGGGTATTGTGGTTTCGGCAGGCAGTGACAGGCCGGTTATTAACGGGCATCCAAAGTACACCCTTTATTCTATGGTTCAGCGAGATACAATTTCAGGTAAAGATTGTGGCAAATCAGAATGCATTACTATGGAGCAAGCGCTTTATGCATACACGATGGCGGGTGCGTATCAGACATTTGATGAGAATAAGAAAGGTTCCATTGAACCTGGAAAACTAGCAGATTTTGCTGTGTTATCTTTAGCTCCTACAGACGTTGCTCCGCATGATATTCTCAATATGGAAGTGTTGATGACCGTATTGGGCGGCGAAATCGTTTTTTCGGTTTAGCGATATCATTCGGAGTAACGGTTTTCTCCCCATTGATAGTGAATGGGGAGATTTTTTTAAATTTCGTCTCTAAAATTCAAGGTGTCAGAATAGACTTTGGTAAAGAGTCATTATAAAATCTTAATTTAGAGGCAATATGTCTTGAGCAACGAGGTGAGAAATTGAAACATCCTCTTAGTGAATCAGAAATGAGTATCGTTATGGACATAACATTTTTGTCCAGTTCCATATTGGATTTAAGGATATTATCCAATAAATTTTTACAGATGCTCGGCAAGCTTGTACCATATGAAAAAGCTGTAGTTTTTTTATGTAATGAAGTACAGTCCAGGCTTAGCTCCTGTGCGGAAATTCGTTGTGAAAAGACATTAGTAAGTGAGTATATTGAAACTTATTATATAATGGACTACCTGGGGTGGTTGATCTATCAAAATGAAATGATAGTAGCTCGAGAGAGTGACAAAATAACAAAAAAAGAAAAAACTAATTTGAGATTTTACAAAGCTTTTATGCAAAAGTATGATATAGAGCACCGTATTTTGTTTAATATGGTATCCAGCGACGGAGAGCTTTTAGGCATGGGTATGTTCTGTCGCTCAAGTATATTTGAAGATTTTACTGAAAGAGAGCTAGAAATCATAGAAATGCTTATCCCGTACTATTCTGCGGCAATTGATAACTCTTTGCGATTTGAGCGTCTTACCCAAAACAAGAATTTGGCGCAGAAGATATACCACGACATTACCGAAGCAGTAATCATTCTAGATAACGAAATGAATATCAAATATGCTAATCAGCAGGCTAAAAAGGAGCATGAAAAGTTAGATAAAACACCCGGCACCCTTGCAGCATTTTTTGCTGCATTGCGAGCCGACTGCATTTCTATCAAAGAAAAATATGTACAATCGAGTGGGCAATATGAGTCTATTGAATCCGAGTCAATACAAGTTAATGGTGGGAAGGCAAAAATTCGGTTGATTCCAGTAAATACACTGATGGAACCGGATACTTTTGAGTTTGCAGTTGTAATACCTACTGCAAATGAGGACAAACCACATGAAAGCTTTGAGAGAAATGTTTCAGATGAAATAGATATAGAGACTATAACCCGTCAGTTTTTTACCACTATGCAAGAACGATACAGTATAACGAAACGTGAAATTGAAGTAATAGGATTGGTTCTAGAGGGGCTGGAGAACCGCGAAATCGCGGAGAGTCTTCATATCAGTCTTTTTACCGTAAAATCACATCTGCAGAACGGCTATATTAAATTAGGGATTAAAAGCCGGCAAGAGTTATTGCTTACATATATGAAATACGTTATTTCAGAAAAATTCCGTCAAGAATTTGATTCACAGACAAGAAAGGATGTGCCGTGGTGATAATAGTATCAATTCTGGCTATGGCTACCATTTTCGTAGCGGCTTGGTCAGGTCTTCACATCTTAAATAAGGAATATTTTCCGTTGCTTATAGAACTGGAGCGCACCAAAAAGACCCTCAAAACGACGGAAGAGCATAAACATTTTGTAAAAGGGAGAATATGATGAATATCATTGCTATTACCATGATTATGGTGCTGTTGATATATGGTGTGGTTGGACTTGTTATGATGCGTAAGATTCGTAACGTTGACAGCTTTTACATCATGGAGGAAAAGGCGCCCACTTTGTTTTTGGTTTGCGGTATATGTATGGCATATATCAGCGCGGTCACGATGAGCGGAGGACCGAGCGTTTGCTATGAACAAGGACCATTCGTATTGCTTACCTCTGCCCAACCAGGTGCATGGTTAGGAATGGTTGTTGCCATTTTGTTCATTGGACGAAAAATGAAATCCATAGGCTGCTATACAATGCCGGATTACTTTGTAAAACGGTTTTCTGATAATAATGTAACATTTTTGTCTGTCGTCATTATGGGTATTGGCTTGGAGCTTTACGGGGTAGGACAGTTAATATCATTAGGAAATATTTTAAGTGATGTAACGGGTCTTTCATACGAATGGCTTGTTGTAATTTTTACGATAGCTATGATAATGTTCTGTGTACCTGGTGGTATATGGAGTATCATGGTAACAGATATTTTCATGTTTGTAGTGGTGTTTATCGGAGTATTGGTTGTTTGCCCAATAGTATTATATAACATAACCCCAGAAGCATTACCAAATTTAACCTCACAATTTTGGAGCGCAGGCGGATTAAACCAGCTTCCAATATCATATAATATATCTTTATTCATGTTATGGTTCATGTTTTTTGCGGGTTCTCCAGTGATAATTACCCGTGTATTTCCGGCAAAAAATGATTTTGATGTGTTCAAGGCTTGTATAATAAGCGTGGCACTTATTGCTGTGATGTCTGCTGTGATATATGTTACAGCGGGGATGATGCGTGGAGTGGAGCCGACGATTGTACAAACAGAAAAGGTGATGCTGCAAGCGTATATGAACCACGCGCCAACTGTTTTGGGACTGATTGGAATTGCTGGTGTTTTAACGGCGGCTATATCAACAGCAGCCATTGTATTTGAGTTAGTGGGTTTTGCGTTATCCAGGGATCTTTATGGAATTCTCAATCAGAATAAAACAGAAACGAAGGATCCGGTGAAGCGTGCACGACTGGCACAATTTTTTGTAGTTGCCCTTGGCGGCTTCATCGCCTATTTCCAACCTGTTGGCAATTTTGATATATCCGTGTTTGTAACTGGTATTTTTGCCTCCGGCTGGCTTCCAGTTATTTTGCTCAGCCTGCTTTGGAAGCGCCTTAACTCCAGCGGAGCATTTTATGGAATGCTAAGCGGAATCACTACACTTATAATAATGCAGGTGCTGGTAGTATATGGAGACGTTGAACTCCCATACAGCATGAATCAGTATGTGATTAGCATAACATTAGCCATTGTGGTGTCCATTCTTTTCAGTTTGAATAGTCCTGCAACAAGCTGCGAAGCCATCAATTATTTTCGTATACAAAACACTCTGCCTTC
Organism: Clostridiales bacterium; assembly: GCA_012838265.1. Lineage (GTDB taxonomy): Bacteria > Bacillota > Clostridia > Peptostreptococcales > Anaerovoracaceae > Anoxybacterium. Next base: position 5,031 of record DUPP01000201.1, on the reverse strand, counting down.
TGATATGATACTTAGGATAAGTAGAAAATCACCTGAAGCGTTATCAAAGCTGTTCAAGGACTACAGACTCACAAGAGTTATAATCATTGGTGTAGTTGTGATTTCTGCAGCTATATGGATACTGATTATGGCATGGAGTATTTACTTTTTACCATAAGATTGCTCTGTTAGTTTTTATAAAAACCTATTAATTGACTTTTATTTAAATATTGAAATCCTTGCTTTTAACATTCCCATCGACTATACTTAACTGGGTATTGAAAGACAGGAGTGTTATAATTGAGCAAGGAAAAATTAATAGGTAATATTATATTGATGCTGACCTCGATTATCTGGGGGTCGGCTTTTGTGGCGCAAAGAGTCGGAATGGACTATATAGGGCCTCATACATTTAATGCAGCCAGATTCATCTTGGCTGCTTTGGTATTAATTCCAGTAATTCATTTTCTCGAAAAAAAAATAAGAAAAAAACTTGAGCTTGCTGCGGGTACAGAGCAAAAGAAGATACCATTTTTTCCGGATGATATCGATGAAAGAAAGACATTAATCAAAGCAGGACTCGCGTGCGGGTGTGTTTTATTCTGTGGTTCAGCAATGCAGCAAATTGGACTTGTATTCACGACTGCAGGGAAAGCGGGATTTATTACAGCTTTATATATAGTGTTGGTTCCTATATTTAGTTTGTTCTTAAGGCGTATACCTAGCATCAAATGCTGGATCGGAGTAGCCTTGGGAGCTATAGGTCTTTATTTCCTTACCATAACAGGAACTTTTACAATAGCCTTTGGAGATTTTGTCGTTTTAATTGGAGCAGGATTTTGGGCAGTACATCTTTTAGTGATTGATCATTTCCTCCATAAAAAGGTAGATGCATTAAAACTTTCTTTTCTGCAGTTCAGCCTCAGTGCCATTCTTAGCACAATAGCAGCACTTATTTTTGAGGAAATTTCCATTACTGCAATTATTGCATGCACCATTCCGATCCTATATGCAGGTGTGCTTTCAGGAGGAGTAGGATTCACCTTGCAAATAATTGGACAAAAACACACAAACCCTACTGTGGCATCTCTGATACTGAGCATGGAAGCAGTATTTGGTGCATTATTTGGGTTTTTAATTTTACAAGAAGTTTTGAATATGAGAGAAATATTTGGATGTATTTTAATGTTCAGTGCTATCATCATATCTCAACTGCCTGACAAAAGAAAAAATGATATACCTTGATAATAAATAATGGAAGGAATAAAATACTTTCAAAGATATTATTACTTAATTCAAAGCGAGAGTCTAAAAAGAGGGAGATCTAAGGGATATCAAATCTAAAGGAGTGTGTTATTATGGAACAGCTGAAACGTGGATATAATTTGTTCACGGCTATTGCAATGATTGTGGGGATCGTTATTGGCTCTGGAATATTCTTTAAGTCCGATGATATGCTGCTATACACCAGTGGAAACGTTGGCCTTGCCGTACTTGTTTTCTGTATAGCAGCATTTACTATTGTGTTTGGATGCCTGACCTTTAGTCAATTGGCAGCTTTTACGGACAAGCCCGGAGGAGTTATAACCTATGCAAATGAGTTCCTTGGCAAACGATGGGCTTGTATGTTTGGATGGTTTCAAGTCTTAATTTATTATCCTACTTTGACAGTTTTAATATCATGGGTTGTTGGAATCTATGTGGGACTGACCATGAAGTGGGAATTAACTTTTGTAGGTCAGCTTGGAATAGGCATAGTTTGGTTTTTTGTTTGCTTTCTCTACAATCTGCTTTCTGCAAAAATTGGAGGTATTTTTCAGGAAGCATCTGTAATTATTAAGCTGATTCCATTGTTTGCAATAGCAATAGGCGGACTAATCTTCGGCGATCCAATTAGTGCTATAACCAACCCCACACCGGAAGCAATTCAAGCAACTAAAACACTTGGCTGGGCTGCTGCAATTGGACCGATAGCTTTTTCCTTTGACGGCTGGGTCATATCTACAGCTATAGCACACGAGGTTAGAGATTCAAAAAAGAATGTCCCGAGAGCGTTGGTATTAGCTCCATTATTTGTATTGGCTGCTTATTTGATGTACTTTCTCGGGATTACAGGTTATTTAGGAGTTGAACAGGTCATTGAAATGGGAGATAGTGCTGTGGCCGTTGCTGCAAATAATCTGCTTGGATCTGCCTTTGCATCAATCATTTATGTGTTTGTTACAATTTCAGTAATGGGAACTTTGAATGGGATTATCCTAGGATACATTAGACTGCCGTATTCACTGGCACTGAGAAATGCTATCCCATTATCCGACTCAATTAAAAAAATCCATCCAAAGATTAATATGCCTGTTAATTCGGCTTTTTTTGCTATAGCAGTCAGCGGAATATGGTGGGTTATCCACTATCTGCAATATAAGTATAGCCTTTTAATCAACGGAGATATTGCAGAAATTGCTATAGCCATGAGTTATCTTCTGTATATCATCCTTTATTATCAAGTATTTCGACTTTGGAAGGAAGGTAAAATTAACAGTATCTGGTACGGTTTGGTTTTCCCAATATTTGCAACGATGGGTTCTTTTTTCGTATTGATTGGAGGATTAATGAATCCTCAATTCATAATATTTGTTGTCATTTGTATGATTGCTATAGTGGGAGGACTGATTTACGGTAAGAATGCGAATGAAGACGTGGAATAAGGGAGATAAAATAAGGGAGATAAAGAATAAGGAAATAAAAATAATTTAAGGGTTTTTCTAAACTGCTCAAATACAAAAAAGTGGCTATAGCCGCTTTTTTTGTGTGATTTCTCAGATGCCATAATTGATTATGTGCATATTAAATGATAAAATATGTTATTCAACAATAGCGGAGGTAGCTTATATGAATAGACACAAATTTAAAAATGCAGAATACAGTTTCAGACCTATAAGCGATTTAAAGGATATGGTGAACACCAGTGCGGCACTTTACTCGGATAAGAGAGCTTTCTTGGTTAAAAATGCTCCTGGTGGAACTTATGTGCCGATTACATACACACAATTGAAAACTGATATTGATGAGCTTGGAACTGCGCTGATGGATTTAGGCCTATCAGGTCAGAAGATTGCTGTTATTGGAGAAAATAGATACGAATGGGTAATAACTTACCTTGCCATTGTTAATGGTGTTGGCATCGTCGTTCCTTTGGATAGAGAATTGCCTGTTGAGGAAGTCCGTAATCTATTGAAAAGAGCAGAGGTGTCAGCAATTGTCTATTCCAGCAAGGTTGGCTTTGTTGTAGAGGAAGCGATTAAGGGTGTTGAATCTATCGATTACATCATCAATATGGATACTTTAGAACATACAGGAAATAAGCTGTCTTTAAAAAAGCTTCAACGAGCCGGTAAGCGTCTAATACTGGAGGGAAATAGAAATTTCACGGATGCAGAAATTGACCGAGAAGCGATGTGTTCTTTGCTGTTTACTTCTGGGACAACAGGATTGGCGAAAGGTGTAATGCTTTCACATAAAAATCTAACATCAAATGTATATAATATGTCAAAGTTTGTAAAAGTGACCCATAATGACGTAGGATTGTCAGTATTGCCAATGCACCACACCTACGAGTTGACATGCCATGTTTTTACATGTATATACCAGGGATGCTGCATTGCTATTTGCGAGGGTCTGAAATATATCGTAAAAAACATGGCGGAGGCAAAAGCCACGGTTATGCTTGGTGTCCCGCTTCTTTTTGAATCCATGCATAAAAAAATTTGGAAAAAAGCTGAAGCAAGCGGAAAAGCTGATAAGATGAGAACTGCGGTGCAAATATCCAAAAAGCTCGGTTTCTTAAAAATTAAATCCACTAAGAAATTATTCAAAGCAGTTCATCAGGCTATGGGAGGGCACATGAGACTATTAATTTCAGGTGCTGCTGCTATTGACCCGGAGGTAATTGAGAATTTCAATGCGATGGGATTTACCATGTTTCAGGGTTATGGCATGACCGAAAATTCACCAATTATATCAGTAAATAAGGATCGATATTTTAAAACAGCTTCAGTCGGACTTCCGCTGCCAGGTACTGAGGTACAAATTATCAATAAGGATGAAAATGGAGTGGGAGAAATCATCTGCAAGGGTGATTCGGTTATGATAGGATATTACAAAGACCCAGAGGAAACCAAAAGAGTTTTGATTGATGGATGGCTTCATACGGGAGATTATGGTTATTTTGATGAAGATGGTTTCCTGTATATATCCGGGCGAAAGAAGAATGTAATCGTAACGAAAAATGGTAAAAATATTTTTCCAGAGGAAGTTGAATTTTATTTAAGCAGAAGTGATAACATTAAGGAAGTCATTGTATGGGGATATGATGATGAAAAATCTGGAGATACTGTGATATGTGCTGAAATATATCCGGATTATGAAGCAGTTGAAGAAAAGTATGGAAAAATATCAAAAGATGAACTAAAGCGGGTCTTGAAAAAGGATATCGATGCTATTAATGAACTAATGCCGCTATACAAAAGAGTTAAGCGGTTTGAAATCAGGGAAGAAGAATTCGAGAAAACTACAACTAAAAAAATAAAACGACATGCTGCAATTCATAATAGAATGTTGTAACAATTCATTATAAGAAATTATAAGAAAAGGAGGGATAAAGAGTTATGGAAGTCAGTAAATATGAGGCAATTAAACCACAGGAAATGGAGTACGCATTAAAAAGAGTCGAAGGAATCCAAAACAGCAAGGACAAGTATGTAATGTACAAGGATATTAGGCCGATTATTGACTTGAAACATATGCTGATATCCAGTGTGGAGCTGTACGGCGACAACGTTGCTTTTCATGTTAAGGATAAAGTTGGGGGACCGTATCGAGGGGTAACTTATAAGGAAACAAAAACTGATGTGGATGCACTAGGAACGGCATTGATATCTATGGGTTTGAAGGGAAAAGCCATATCCATTATTGGCGAAAACCGATATGAATGGGCAATTTCATATTTGGCAGCAATTTGCGGTGTTGGAGTAGTTGTGCCACTCGATAAAGAGT
>DUPP01000200.1 GCA_012838265.1 Clostridiales bacterium | reverse complement strand
GCAGGAAATTATGAAGCCTTGCATATCACTATAGGAGAAGGAAAAGGAGAAAACTGGTGGTGTGTGCTATTCCCTCCCCTTTGCCTGATTGGTGCAGAGGAAAAAGAGAATGAAAAATCTATGCAGGATACAGATATTGCTCAACTTAGAATGATAAAGGATGTCTATCAAGATGTTTTGCTAAATAAAAAATATGAGCCTTTACTAGCAGAAAAAGATAACCCCGCCACTCTGAAGCTTAAGTTTAAAACACTTGAGCTTATAGGTGAATAATACAAGTGAATAGCAGGGAGGTCCGCAATTCGGCGGGCTTTCTTGCTTTTTGCACTATAGTTAATCTATATTCAATTAATAGAATTACTTCTGAAATACCGTTTTAGTCAATCGTAACTCAGTTTTTCCGACTCTGTTCAGAGGTTCTTGAATATGGTAGAGTATAAAGGTAAATGAGTCAAAAAGGGTATTAATGGAAATTAAAACAATAAAGATGTAAATTGTCTTAGGAGGTAATTTATATGCATAATAGCGAAGAGAAGATGAGGTATTGGCTAGCTCAAGAGAATCTGGATAAGTATCTTAGAAACGAACTTTTGAGTATTAAGGATCAAGAGGATATCCACGAACGTTTTTACCGGGACTTGGAGTTTGGTACCGGAGGACTAAGAGGTATTCTAGGTGCAGGAACGAACAGAATGAATATATATACCGTTAGAAGGGCAACTCAGGGCTTGGCGGACTACATAAACCAGCACTACAGCCAGGGGAATGATCAAGCTTCAAAAGATGAACCATCAGTAGCAATAGCTTTCGACAGCAGAATTAACTCAGATAGATTTGCATTAGAGGCAGCATGTGTATTTGCAGCCAATGGGATTAAATCCTATTTGTATCCAGAGTTAATGCCTACACCGGCACTTTCCTTTGCAGTAAGATATTATCGCTGCAGTGCAGGGGTGATGATAACTGCAAGCCATAACCCTTCTAAATATAATGGTTATAAAGTATATAATGAAGAGGGCTGTCAGATGACATTGAAAGCCGCAGCAGAAGTCTTCTCATTAATAGAAAAGACTGACCTTTTTAATGGAGTAAGAACCATTGCAGATGGCTTGAATTTCGAGGCGGGTCTGCTCGACGTTATTTCTGTAATCAAACAAAAAGCAAGTTCTTTAATTGAGTTGATTCCACCGGAGTTTATGGAAGCCTATTTGGATGCGGTCAGAAATGAAAGCACGTGGGCAGACTGCTCAAACCTATCGGTGGTCTACACTCCTCTAAACGGGACAGGAAATATTCCAGTGCGTAAGATTCTCGATATGATAGGAGTCAAGCAGATAAACATTGTAAAGGAGCAAGAACAGCCAGATGGGAATTTCCCAACCTGCCCTTATCCAAACCCGGAGAAAAAGGAGGCTTTGGCCCGTGGACTTGCACTATGCGAAAAATTATCTGATGAAGGAAATCCACCGGATCTTTTACTAGCAACAGATCCGGATTGTGATCGTGTTGGCATAGCAGTAAGACACAGGGATAATACAACCGGAGAAGATGAGTTTTTCCTTATCACCGGTAATGAAGTAGGGATCCTGCTTTTAGATTATATTTGTCAAATTCGGGAAAGGGCTAGTCGAGGCGGTAATCCAGATGATAGTAGAATAATCAATTGGAACAATATAAAGCCGATGCCCAAGGAACCAATTGCCATTAAGACGATTGTGACCAGTAAAATGGCTGAAAAAGTTGCTGAGAATTATGGTGTTCAAATGATAAATGTTCTCACAGGGTTTAAATTTATAGGAGAGAAAATTGGGGATATGGAAGCAAAAGGTGAAGACGGCAGGTTCATCTTTGGGTTTGAAGAAAGCTACGGATATCTATCCGGTTCATACGTCAGGGACAAGGATGCTGTGAATGCTTCCATGCTGATAGCAGAAATGACTGCCTACTATAAGCAGGCAGGAAAAACTTTGGTAGATATATTATATGAGTTATATCAAAAATATGGGTATTATAAAAATGAACTGATAGAATTCACCTTTGAGGGTGCCGCCGGAATGAAAAAGATGAAAGAAATTCTGAGTGGCTTAAGCAAGGAAATACCTACAGATGTTATTGGCAGAAGAGTCGTGGAATTTGCAGACTATCAAGCTTCAATTAGAAAGCTCATCAGTGATGCTGAGGATGCTGGAGAAAGTCTGATAACCTTGCCGAAATCAGAAGTATTTGAATATGTACTTGAAGATGGAACCAGTATAGTATTTAGACCTTCTGGAACAGAACCTAAACTAAAGATTTACCTTTCGGCTAAAGGTGGAAGCAAGAAAGAATCAGAGGAAATCATCGAACAACTAAGGAGGAAATATGAACAAAGCTTTAATTGCTATGGATAAAAGCCACTCATTTAGGGTGTATCTAGCGATAACAACGAAAATGGTGGAGGATGCAAGGAGGATACATCAAGCTAGTCCGCTGGGTACAGCAGCCCTGGGAAGAGTCCTAACAGGGGCAGGGCTTATGGGGTTGCAGCTGAAAAACAATGACGATAAACTAACGATTCAGTTTAAAGGCGATGGACCGGCAGTTGAAATTTTGGTTACAGCTAATGGAGAAGGATACGTAAAGGGTTATATCTCAAATCCGAATGTAGAGCTTCCACTGAAGGATAACGGAAAATTGAATGTTGGCGGTGCCATAGGTGCAGGAACGTTGACCGTAATAAAGGATCTGGGGTGGCGAGAACCTTATGTAGGAAAAATTGAATTGGTATCAGGTGAAATAGCTGAAGATCTATCTGCTTATTTTTTTCTATCGGAACAACAGTCCACTTCTGTAGCTTTGGGAGTAAAAATCAATAAAGACCATTCTGTCCTGGCGGCGGGAGGCATGATTATTCAGATGATGCCTGAAGCAAAGTCGGCAGCTGTGGACGCACTCGAAAAACTAGTAAATACAATCCCTCCCATTACTAGCCTGATTGAGGAAGTAATTGAAAAATCTGCAGGGAAAACAGAAGAAGCTATTCTCGATGACTTAATGATTCGTATTTTCAGTAAACTTCCTGAAGAATTTACTGTAGAGCGATTGGAATACAGAGATATAAAATGGAATTGTGATTGCTGTGAGGAACGGCTTGAAGAAGTCATCATCAGCATTGGCACTAAGGACCTGCAGGAAATCATCGAGGAAGATGGACAGGCAGAGCTGGTATGTCAGTTTTGTGGAACGAAATATCATTTTGACAAGGAGCATTTGAATAAGCTCCTGGAAGAAAGCATTAAAAAGGAGGTATGATTGAATGTGGAACGACTTTAAAAAATTTATAGCTAAGGGAAATGTATTAGACCTTGCAGTTGCAGTAGTGATTGGCGGAGCATTCGGGAAAATAGTGACATCTCTTGTAGAAGATATCATCATGCCAATCGTTGCGTTGTTTACGTCAGGTGTAAATTTTACAGATATGGAATACATAAGTGGTGACGTAGCTATCAAGTATGGTAATTTTATCCAAAGTATTGTAGACTTTTTTATCATTGCATTTTCTATTTTTATTGTAATAAGGCTTATATCTAAAATGCGTAAAAAACAAGAAGAGCCTCCTGCAGAGCCTGCTGCACCAACGGAAGCAGAACTGCTCACAGAAATCAGGGATTTACTCAAGTCAAAGTGAATGACCCACCGAAATAAGTCCTATCTTCTAAGACGGGGCTTTCTTGGCATTCTTCAAGAAAATTCGCATGAATTCGCAGACATTATGATATACTCATATAGAATATAAAATCTCATGAGCTGGTTACTATAAATTAGCTCATATTCTAAGAGCTGGAGGATATGGAATGGGAATGATAAGACTTGGTATAATATTTGGCGGAAGATCCGGAGAACATGAGATATCTCTGATGTCTGCGATCTCGGTTATAAACGCAATAGATAGAAATAAATATCTCCCTGTAATGATCGGGATTACAAAAGAAGGAAACTGGCTATTGTATGACGGACCTATCGAAAAAATAGAAGACGGGAGTTGGCAGGAAATTGCGGAGGCAGCTTTGGCAGCAGACCCCGAAACATACTCACTGACGATTTTGGGTTCCGGAGGCAGATCATTAAAGGACAGGATAGATTTTGCGCTTCCAATCTTACATGGACCATACGGAGAGGATGGGACCATTCAAGGACTTTTTGAAATGGCTGATATTCCATATGGTGGCTGCGGAGTGCTTGGATCAGCTGCAGCAATGGATAAAGCTTTAGCAAAGGATATTTTTGCAAGTAGAAACCTTCCAATATGTAGATATATGACAATCTTTAAAGAGGAAACAATTGACGATATGGATAGAGTAATCGACAGAGTTGAAAAGTATCTGCCTTATCCGATATTTGTCAAACCTGCTAATATGGGATCCAGCGTGGGGATTAGTAAGGTAAATAATTCAGAGGATTTAAAAAAAGCAATTAGCGAAGCTTCTAAATACGATCGCAGACTGGTTTTGGAAGAAGGGTTAGATTGCAGAGAAATTGAAATGGGGGTAATCGGTAATTATAAGCCGTCAACTTCAGCAATTGGCGAAATCCTTCCTTCAGATGAATTCTACAGCTATACTGCCAAGTATTTTGACGGAGGGAAGACAAAGCTATGCATACCAGCTGATATTCCAGATGATATTGCAGAAGAGATGAAAGCTATCGCGATAGAGGCATATCGTTCATTGGACTGTAATGGATTTGCCAGGGTAGATTTATTCTTAGAAAAAGGCACGAACAAGATATACATAAATGAAATAAATACCATTCCTGGTTTTACTAAATTCAGCATGTTCCCGCTGCTTTGGGCTGAGGCAGGGCTTTCATATCCAGAAGTTATCGAAAAGATAATAGATTTGGGATATGAACGTTATAACAGCAGGCGGAATGTATAAAACAATGGCTTGCGGTTATATTAATGCCAGGAGGTGAGCGATGTGGATGCGGATAATATTACAACTGCAACTCGTAAAGGCATGAAAGATATCCCGGAAGAACAAGACATAGATTTTGAAAAAGAAGACATGGAAGAGTTAAATAGAAAGCTTGGAATTAAGCATGATGACTGATTTGATTCTCCTTTCTAAATAGCATCTCCTATGAACATGTTTTATATCTATAAAATATAATATATAATAGATAAAAGGCGCATAATAAGCGCTTTTTATAATCCTTAAGCGGTTGTGGTAAGCGCTGCGGTAAGCACTGTGGTAAGCGGTCGGTAAGCACTGTGGTTTACACTCTATGCATGAATTTTGCACGTTATCAATATTTAAAAATTGTAGATTTATTTTCGATATGTTATACTTAAATTAAAGATAATGATAATTTATACCACTGAAATATTAATAATATAAGGAGGTGCAGCATGAAGGATATAATGTTAAAGATCGTAGGCAAACAAGTGTCACCCGGTGCAGAAGAAGAGCGGCTTGAATTTGTGACTGAGGGCAAATATTATGTAGTCGGAGATTCGATCTATTTGATGTATGATGAGAGTGAATTCTCAGGCATGGCAGGCTGCACGACCAGTTTGGAAATTACAGGTGACAATATAAAAATGAAACGTTATGGTGAGGGCATCGGTGTCGATACTGAAATTGAATTTGAAAAGGGAAAGCGTTATAAGGGTTATTACGATACCCCCTTCGGCTCAGTTGCAATGGAGGTTCTAACTAATAATATTGTGAATAATATTGAAAAGAAGGAAGGTAAGGGCTCACTGAATATCGACTATCATATCAGCCTCCGAGGCCTTTCTGAAGGCAGAAGTATTCTTGACATAGAAATCATTTAAAACTTAATAATGTTTAGCGGCTGATGAAACAAGGTACTCGGCTCATACAGTGAACACTGAATGGAACCGTGTGATCCTTGGTTTAGTGTTGCCGATTAAAAGGAGGGGGAAAAGTAAATTGAATCATTATCGTGCGAGAAAGATCGCGAAAGTTATTGCAATTATTGTTGCAATTGCAATGATTGTCACATCTTTTTCTTTTATTATGATGGTCCCTGGAATGTTCGGGATGAGCGGTTCTGTAGTATATGCCGCAACCGATGATATAAATATTGATAACCAACTTATTAAACTGAAACAGTATATGGAATACATCCAGAAAAATTATAAAGATGATATTACATATCAACAACTCATCGACGGGGCTTTTTCAGGAGTTATAAACTCCTTGGGTGATCCTTACAGCGTTTACTACAGTTCTTCGGCAGAAGGAGTTGAGTTTGTAGAATCAGTTACCGGAGAATACTCAGGTATTGGAGTTAGCATTGATAATTATAACGGCAAGTGCCGCGTAGTCGCACCAATTAGCGGGACACCTGCTGAAAAATCGGGAATTAAAAGCGGGGATATAGTTACACATATAGATGGAATCGACATTTCATCTAAATCATTGAGTGAAGCTGCAATGATGATGAGGGGTGAAGAGGGAACCAAAGTCACACTGACAATCAACCGAGACGGTAAAGTCTTGAAATTTACCCTAACTAGAGAAAAAATAAAAAACGTTTCTGTTTATTACAAAATGTTAGATAACCAGATAGGTTATATACAGATAACCAGCTTTGATAACGACTCTCATTTAGAGTTTAGGATAGCACGTTCAGCTTTAGTAAAGCAGGGTGCAAAATTCTTGATAATTGATTTTAGAAACAATCCGGGTGGTCTTGTCAATACCGCTTTGGAAATTGCGGACCTATTGATGCCAGAGGGACCAATTACTCATTTTGAACAGAAAGGGAAAATAGTTGAAACCTATCATTCAGATGGCTTAACGTATGAGGAGATGCCAATTGTGCTTCTCGTCAATGAAGGAAGTGCCAGCGCCTCAGAAATAATTGCAGGCGCACTTCAGGACAGCAAAACCGCGACATTGGTAGGGACAACTACCTTTGGAAAAGGCGTTATACAGCAAGTATCTGATATGAAAGACGGCGGCACTATAAAGCTTTCTATGTATTACTTCCTGACTCCAAACAAAAAAAGAATTGATCAAATTGGAATAACACCTGACCATGTAGTTACAAATAGCAAGAATATAGACGTAAAGGAATTGGAGGCCAATTATGCAAACTTTGCTCCAATGAACGAAAAGTCAAAGCCAAAACTGGGTGATGCAGGACTGAACGTATATGGAGCACAGCAGCGTCTGTCAATGTTGGGATATACAGTAAATAAATCTGGAATCATGGATGAGGCAACTGTTGCAGCAGTGAGAAAGTTCCAAAAAGAGAGCGGACTTTATCCATATGGAGTATTGGACTATACTACTATGCAAAAGTTGGATAAGTCTGTAGT
>DUPP01000252.1 GCA_012838265.1 Clostridiales bacterium | reverse complement strand
GTAGGAGATAATTGATTAGTTCAATTATCGACCTCTCACACCACCGTACGTACGGTTCCGTATACGGCGGTTCGACAACTTAATCACATTGAATTGACTGGAGCGTCTTGGACATATTCATAAGTCCAAGTTGTTCCAGTTTTCTATTAGTTAGAGAATAGCTCAAGGTCTTACTATGTGCAGTTCGCCAGTAGCCCTTGCGGGTACTAGCGAAGACATATGCATCACGCTGGGACAGCCCCAACTTCTGTAAGTTAGTTATCTTAGTTTTAAACTTTTTCCATTGCTTCCAGATATACTGCCTTATTCGGACCCTCAACCACTTGTCGAGGCGTTGAATAAAGTTAGTTAGTTTCCCAATTGAGTAGTACTGAAGCCACCCACGCATTTTTCGATGAATTTCTTCAAACATTCTTGTCAGAGATATTCCACGATTACGTTTAGTTAATAACTTCAGCGCTTTCTTTACTCGTTGTTGCGATTGTTTAGCTGGACGGGCGTAGGCCCCATTGTGGTCTACACCCAACGAAAAGCCAAGAAACTTCAACCGTAGAGGGCTACCGACTTTGGTTTTATCTGGGTTCACTTTAACTTTCAGGCGCTTTTCTAGAAACTGGGTAATGCTTCGCATTACTCGTTCTCCGGCTCGTTGACTTTTAACATAGATGTTACAATCATCCGCATAGCGCACAAAGTGATGACCACGTCTAGTCAACTCTTTGTCCAACTCATTTAGATAGATGTTCGCCAGTAGTGGTGACAATGGCCCTCCTTGTGGGGTTCCTTTTTCACTCTTAGCGAAAAGCCCATGGTCTAAGACTCCGCTAGTTAGAAACTTACGAATGAGTCTTAGTGTCCATGGGTCATCAATATATTGTTGGAGATACTTAATTATTAAGTCATGATTAACGTTATCAAAATAGGCTTTTAGGTCTAAGTCGACAACTCTTCGATAGCCTTGATTATAAAGATCTACTACTTTTGCAATAGCGTCATGGGCCCCACAGTGGGGACGGAAGCCAAAACTATTATCAGAGAAAACACGCTCAAAGATAGGCGTAAGAATTTGGGCTACAGCTTGTTGAACCATTCGGTCCACCACCGTTGGTATTCCAAGTCTTCTTACTCCACCATTAGGCTTCGGAATTTCTACCCGTTTGACTGGAGCTGGTTTATACTTGCCCTCACGCAAACTAGCGATCAGTTCCGTCTTATTTTCTCTGAGATATGGCAGAAGGTCATTGACTGTCATATCGTCAACACCTGCTGCTCCTTTATTTCTCTTAACTCGCAAATAAGCCTGATTAAGGTTATTGCGATCCAAGACTAAGTCTTGGATAGTGACACTCATACCTTTACCTTCACCATAATCGGTACTACGCGCCCTTGTGTACTTTCGGTTTTCCAAACCTATCCTCGACAAGCGGTCAGCTTGTTGTTCTGTTTTCTGCGATTGTCGCACCTGATTACACCTCCGATATAAGTTACAAGTTATTGTCGTTCAGTCCTTCATCTGATTACTCAGACTACTATGACCTCGGCTGACTTCTGGCTTACTCAACGCTACATCACTGCACCGCTTGTTTCTGTGGAAATTAAACTTATTCCTCTTGTCGGAAACGTGTAGGCCAGATCTCCCCGGGTAAGGATATTAACTTTCGTACCATGTCACCGGTAGCTTTACTGAAAGTAACTTCGAGTAGTGTTGGACTTTAACTTGTCATGCAGTCTTATCCAGTTAGTTCCAGCCTTATAGCTACTTCTTGTTCATCGGTGCAGTACTTTGCCTTAGACTTCCTTCAGATTCCACCTCGCAGTGGACACCCTTGTCCTCAGCTCATGGTTCCGACTACTACGGCCCATAGCGGACTCTCACCGCCTAGCTAATACCCATGCCGGGCGCACATAACAAAGAGGCCGGAACATTTCCAGCCTCTTTTGTTTATTGCGGAAAGAATCTGCTACTTTGCTAGGGAACTAATTATTAATTCATTTTGATTCTAACTTCCGCAAAGTCGCATTTATATCATCAACCTAGTGCACCCTGGTGACCTTATTACATAAATATTCAGTCTAAAATTTCATGTCACACTTATGTTGCTTCTAGCCTACTAT
>DUPP01000199.1 GCA_012838265.1 Clostridiales bacterium | reverse complement strand
TATATATAATTATAGGTTTTTTCATTTATTAGAAAAGAAATTAAAAGACTATTACCTTTTATATATAGGTGATAAAAGCCTTTAAGTTTAGGCTCTTCGATAGCAACTGTTAAGTAACATAATAGAAATTTAGAGTTACATCCATTTTTTTTTATTCCATAACAATAAACAGAGCACAATTCTTGGCATGGTTATTGCTTCTATAAATTAAATATAATAATGCCAATCATCTATTTATGTGGGAGGAAAAAGAAAAATGGATTTTAAATTATCAAAAACACATTTGCTTCAGCAAGAAATGTTCCGTCGATTCGCGGAAAATGAAATAAAGCCTATTGCCGAAGAGATGGACGAGACAGAAGTATTTAATATGGATTTGGTAGCTAAGCTTCAGAAATACGGATTAATGGGAATCCCATATTCCAGGGATTATGGCGGAGCAGGCGGAGACTACCTAGGATATGCATTATGTATGGAAGAAGTTTCAAAAGTAGATGCTAGCACAGGTATTACAATTTCCGTACACACATCACTTGCATGTTCATGTATAGACAGCTTTGGAACAGAAGAACAGAAACAAACATGGCTTAGACCTCTGGTAGATGGCTCCAAGGTAGGATGTTTTGGACTAACAGAACCTAATGCAGGATCTGATGCAGGCGGGCTACAGACAAAAGCAGTATTGGACGGAGACGAATATATAATCAATGGAGCAAAAATATTTACAACTAATTCAGGCTTTGCAGATACTTTCGTTATATTTGCTATGACCGACAAGTCAAAAGGAACCAAAGGAATAACAGCATTTGTACTTGACAGGAATACTCCAGGCCTAACAGTAGGAAAGAATATTCACAGAATGGGTATCAGAGCAGCTTCAAACTGTGAAGTAGCATATGAAAATGTTAGAGTTCCAGTTTCTCAGCGTCTCGGAAAAGAAGGCGAAGGCTTTAAAATTGCAATGAAAGCACTTGATGGCGGCAGAATCGGAATTGCAGCGCAGGCAGTAGGAATTGCCCAGGGAGCATTAAATGAAGCCTTAAAGTACGTTAAAGAAAGAAAGCAGTTTGGCAAGAGAATTTCACAGTTCCAGAATACACAATTTAAGGCTGCAGAACTGCAGACCAAAATTGACGCAGCAAGATTGTTAACATGGAGAGCAGCAGTCGCTAAGGATAACAAAGAAAATTATGGACCTTTAGCAGCAATGGCAAAACTTTATGCATCTGATATAGCAAATGAGGTTACAAGAGCTGCTGTTCAGATGATGGGCGGATATGGTTATTCCAGAGAATATCCGGTAGAAAGAATGATGAGAGATGCAAAGATCACTGAGATTTACGAAGGTACCTCCGAAGTTATGAAGATGGTTATCGCGGGCTCAATGAAAATAGGCTAATAGGGTAAATTGAAAGGAGAAGAACAGATGAAAATCGTTGTATGTATAAAACAAGTACCAGATACAAATGAAGTAAAACTTGATCCGGTAACTAACACACTGATTAGAGATGGAGTTCCAAGTATCATCAACCATGACGATAAGTCTGGAATCGAAGCTGCGCTACGACTAAGAGAAAAAGTAGGCGGAACTGTAACTGTAGTATGTATGGGACCGCCACAGGCAGATGTAGCACTGAGAGAAGCTTTGGCAATGGGATGTGATGAGGCATTCTTACTGTCTTCAAGGGAATTTGGAGGTTCCGATACCTATGCAACAGCTACAGTTATTTCTGCAGCATTGAAAAAAATAGGATTCGATCTTATCATCACAGGACGTCAAGCTATCGACGGAGACACTGCTCAGGTAGGTCCTCAGATAGCAGAGATTTTGAAAATTCCCCAAGTGTCTTATGCAGAAAATGTCGATGTTGAAGGTGATAAAATCATCGTTAAGAGACAATTTGAAGACAGATATCACATTATAGAAATAAAGACTCCTTGTCTGATTACAGCACTTACTGAACTGGCTGAGCCAAGATACATGAGTGTAAGAGGTATAATAGAAGCATACGAAAAAGAAGTCAAAGTGTATAACTTTGATGATTTGAAAGACTCACTGAACCCTGCGCATATTGGTCTGAAAGGATCCCCAACCAACGTATACAGATCCTTTACAAAGCAGGCAAAAGGACAGGGAACCTTATATACTGACATAAGTGCAGACGAAGCGGTTAGAGTGATTATCGAGAAATTGGAAGAAAGACATATCATTTAACTTAGATATAAGTATTAGATATACAGGATAAGGAGGAAACCTTAAAATGAGCAAAGATATTTATGTAGTAATAGAGCAAAGAGACGGCAAAATTGCTAAGGTCGGTCTGGAGCTCATCGGCGAAGCCACAAGGTTGGCAGCTGATTTAGGCCAGAAAGTAGTCGGTATCCTAATGGGAGATAATATAAAGGACAAGGCTCAGGAAGTTATAGAGTATGGAGCAGATTCAGTTGTATACGTAGAAGACCCAATGCTTGCCGAATATGTAACAGAGCCATATGCAAAAGCACTCACAACTGTAATCAAAGAATGCGATCCTGAAATAGTACTTTTTGGAGCAACATCAATCGGAAGAGACCTTGCACCAAGAATTGCATCTAGAATTCATACAGGATTAACAGCAGACTGCACAAAGCTTGACATAGATGTATACAAGGCTAAACCTGATGATCCAGGTCAAAAACTTTTATTTATGACACGTCCGGCATTCGGAGGAAACATAATGGCTACTATACTGTGTAAGAACCACAGACCTCAGATGGCTACAGTAAGACCTGGTGTTATGAAGAGGCTGGAAAGGGATAAATCCAGAACAGGAGAAATCCGTGAGATTAAAGTAGCGTTCGAACCATCCGACATGAACGTAGTAATTCGCGAGGGACTAAAGGCAACTCATAAAACTACCGATATTACAGAAGCAAAATGCCTGGTATCA
The DNA here is from genome assembly GCA_012838265.1 of Clostridiales bacterium. GTDB lineage: Bacteria > Bacillota > Clostridia > Peptostreptococcales > Anaerovoracaceae > Anoxybacterium. The sequence continues at coordinate 386 of DUPP01000199.1, read as the reverse complement.
GGTGGTCGAGGAATTGGAAGTCCTGAATTCTTCGGTAACCTTAAGGAATTAGCTGACTTATTGGGTGGAGATATTTCCTCCTCAAGAGCTAACGTAGATGCAGGTTGGGCTGCAAAGGACAGACAAGTAGGACAAACAGGAAAAACTGTAAGACCTGATCTATATTTCGCATGCGGTATTTCCGGAGCTATTCAGCACGTTGCTGGAATGGAAGGTTCTGAGTATGTAATCGCAATCAATAAGAACGATACTGCTCCGATATTCGATGTCGCAGATCTCGGTATCGTAGGAGACGTAAAGGTTATCATTCCAAAACTTACAGAAGCCCTTAAGAAATACAAGGCTGCAAACGAATAAGAACCCTAACAGTTATCCACAGAGAAAAC
>DUPP01000198.1 GCA_012838265.1 Clostridiales bacterium | reverse complement strand
TTCTGTTCCAACAGCTACTTTTCTGATATCTCCAGCTCCGTTATTGTCTACGTAAACGTATACAACATTGTCTTTAGCAATATCTTCAAGAGAAGCTACGCCTACAAGTTGGAAGGATTTCATATCGATATCATCGTTATCGTCTAATGTGAAATCTTCATTTAGTAATTCGCCATCTTCGATATCTTCCTGCACATCGGCATCAGCCAAAGCGGCGTTATTAGCTTTCCAAGCAACTACAGAATAAACTTCTTTGATTTTCTTTCCGGATACATCAACATTGATAGTTACAGTTTTTCCTCCGTCAGCATTGACTGCTGCGTAGCTGGCAATCTTTGTAGCTACTGCACCGGTTGTGGAGCCTTCATTATCAGTATTGGCAAATAATGCTGATATTGTAGCAGTAGTTGGAAGATCATACTTGGTATCTCCTACTTTGAACTTAGTTCCATCAACTTTTCCTGTTAAAGCAGTTGATTCAACTGTGAATGCAACCAATTCATCATCATCATTTACATAAGCGGTTCCGAATGCACCAATCTTATCAGTGATGTTGATTAAAGAATTGTCATAATCATAATTAACACCAAGGATTTCATCTGGAGTTTCTGTGCAGCCCAAGTTGGTGTTAAGCAGATTTGCTATTACTTCATTCTTCTTATCTTTAAAGAGGAAGTCAGTTGCTCCATCAGCATTTACAGCAACCTTCTGAACAGTCAGCAGGTTGTAGATGATCTGAGCAGCGCTTGCTTTGTCTACTGTTGTTTCAGCAGCAACTTTGTCATACAGATCTTCATTCTGAGCTATGGATACATAGTTTGCAGGCCATTTTCCAACAAGCAGTGAGGAGTTTTCGGTATAACCGATAGCTCTCAGAGCCATTGTCATAGCTTCATTAACTGTAATAGTTCTTCCTGGCATTGCATTGCCTTGTCCGTCACCAATCATGATGCCTTTGGACTGGCAGAATGCAAGGTAAGGTACAGCCCAGCCATATCCTACAGTGTCCTTGAAGGTTGTGGTTGTATAACCAGCAAGTGCACTTTCAGGAATTGCCAGAGCTCTTGTAATCAGTGCAGCAAATTCTGCTCTGTTTACAGCTTTGTCTGGTAAGTAAGTTCCATCTGGATTACCTGTTACGATACCGAGATCGTAAGCTACCTTAATAGCATCTTCGTTGGCATTTCCGGCTATATCTGTAAGACCGGTTGTGTTTGCAGCGAATGCCATTGAAAAGCTACCAAGTACCAGTGACAAAACCAGTACAAATGATAATACTTTTCTCATTCAAAAATTCCTCCTTTAAGGTATTTTTCTTCGAAGGGGAGATTTTTTCAATTTTTTGCTCAAATTATCCTCCCCTTCTGAAGATAATTTGACATTACCTATAGAAATGCAGAATGATTGAATTTCTGCATATTCTATCATATTGAATTATACCTTTTGCCCATATACCAGTCAACCTCTACTTACAAATGTAACCAAAATGTAATACACCTGATAGTAAGAAGTTTTCAATGGTTTTGGCAGTGCCTACAGGGGTTGCCCTATAAGATACATTCATATTATATAGGGCAAAAATCACGATGTCCATTACAGACATATTACATGTCTATTACTATTCCGCGCTTTTTCGCATAAAAAATACCAGTGCACCTTTGCTATAATCTAAGGACATTGTATTCAAGTATATTAGATTAATTTCTAAAAATCTGCATTTACCATTATGAAAAAATATGCTTTCTGATTTAGATATAAATACCGGCATTATATACATCCATGGCAAAGGTAATAAAGAGCGGGTTGTCTATTTAGAAAATCAGGAAATTATCCAAGTACTTAGTGATTATTTAGAAATTCGCAATAAGATGGATATTGACCTGCCCTTCCTATTTGTCACTAAATTCAGGGGTCCAATGAGCACACACAAGGTGTCCGAAATCTTGTTACAAAATATGCAAAACTTGCGGGAATTACAAAAAATATAACGCCTCACGTCTTCCGTCACTCCTTTGCGTCTTTGCTGCTAGAAGAGGGCGTTGATATTAAGTTCATTCAGGACTTTTTAGGTCATAGTTCAATCTCAACGACACAGATTTATCTGCATACCACTGGAGAAAAGAAAAGAGAAATCATGTCTAAGATGCATCCCCGGAGGAAGTTGGATTTTTCCTCTCCAGCTTCGAAGCTATGAAGAAATTTAATAGAGAAATAAAGAGAGCCCCAATAAATACATACTTATATCCGTCTGCGCCGTTGGCATACCATACATAGCCTGCCAAAACAGGAATCAACATGGATACAACATGATCCATACTTAGTCCCATAGACAAAGTTCTTGCCACTTCAGTAGGATCCTTGGCTATTCTTTTTGCATATGTTGCACGAGCCATCGAGGCCGACTCCATTAGCTTATCTATAACATAACAAAAACCTACTATTACTAGTGCTGTCGAAAAGGAAAATAACGATTTTGCAAATATAAATCCGATGCAGGCAATAAACATGATTATCGCTTCTAGCTGCATAGCATAGCGTTCGCCTTTTTTATCGATCAAACTGCCAAACCATGGCTTAAAGAAAATATTGATAACGCATACTATAAAAAAAAGCATTGTGAGAGTAGTTACTGGCTGCTCAAAAATATCTATAATAAGCCAGGGAACAAAGGTTAATGTTATCTGCTTTCTTGCACCGTTTACGATTGACATTATGTAATAAAGATAATACTCCTTACGAAAAACAAAGCGTTTTTTTCCGACAACTTTATTACCTTCACTTTTCATAAATAAAAATAGAATCCCAGCCAGGATCATTGCAAATGATGCAAAAATAAAAACTGCCCGATATGTAACATCGAAAAACTTATACAGTATGAATAGCACTCCGCTGGTAATGATGATTGCAAGGCTACCCAAACCTTGTATTTCCCCCAGTCTTTGACCAAAATTCTGTGCATGTGCAAAGTTCATGGTTATACTATTGTTCATGGGAACATATAGATGTTGACCTGTGCTGAAAATAACTAGAAATATCAATACGAGTGAGAATTGATTCGGCACAAGGCCAAAGAAAAACAATCCAATGCCCCCAATTATATTTGCAATAGCAGCGATCTTTATGTCTCCAAGGCTGTTGAGCATACCTATAATAACCACAGTTAAAAGTCCTGGGAGCTCTCGAGGAGTCTCAAGCATCGACCTCTGCATGACCGTGAAATTAAGTTCCTCATACAATCTATTTGCCAACGAGGTATTTTCGACAGCAGCTACGATACCCAGAAGGACGCTTATGATTAGAAATATAAAGAAATCTCTAGCTATTTCATGTTTTCCTATTTTTATCTTGTCCAATGTCTATATTCTCTCCTAACATTCTGCTCAATTCTTTACCTTTTTTCGCTGCTTTACAGCTCCGCAATTGATGATTAATAATACCACAGAAAAGAGCAACTGTCAGTACAGTTGCCCTCCATTATTTTTAATATTTTTTAGGTGTTTAATTTAAAATTATTATCAAATATTTTAATTATCTTACTTAACCAGTACGACGACTATATCACCGGAAACCTCGTTATCATCTTCAGTCATGTCATAGATTCTAATTTCGTTGCCTTTTTTTATATTTGAATGCTTTCCTACCTTGTATTCTGTTCTGTCATTTGCATCCATGATATAAACAGTGGCATTACTCTTGATCTCATATAGATCCCCTTTTTCTAATTCAACGACATTATTTTTATAGCTCTTGATTTCAACAAAGTCGGTTCCTGATATCTCGTCGAAAATTTCAGCCTTGTGGCTTTCTGTTGATTTGTAAATTGAACGGACTTCTCCTTTAACAAGGTTAATTTCATATAATGTTCCGTTCAGATAGGAATCTGCTCCTGTTTTTGGAGGTATTCCCGTAAGACCTTTTTGTCCAAGCCACTTAACTTCATTACCGGCTACCAAGGTTATAAGTCCGGTAACTTTATCACCTGCTGCATTTGTAGTAGAATAAGTACCGTTGATTACACCGTATGCACGTCCTGTGAATCCGACATCTCTTGGTACAACCATCTCGACGATTTTACCATCTTTCAGCCTGTAAAATGCAGGTGTTTCAGTATTCTTGTACTTATATCTTGTATCCAGCCTGTAGTCTCCTACCTTTTTAGAGAAGGTCATCGTACTTTTATATTCTTTCTCCTTACCATAGGTATAGATTACTACATCATCTGCAAGTTCCTTACCATTAAAGGTCGTCATCGTCGAATTGAAGCTGCCCTTTTCGAAGATCATATCAGCAGTATCTGGAACACCTTTAGGTGTTTCCGGAACTGGATCTTTATCCTCTGCAGGCGGATTTGCCTTTTCAATAAGCTCCAACGCATTATAAGTAAACTGAGCTGCCATCCATTTTGCTGCCTTATCCGGCAATGGCGCAGGTATCAGCTGATAAATCTCTAATTCTGCAGCCTTACCGGTATAGTTTGACGGCCAGGTGCCTCCTAAGATTTCATCAGAATAACCTGCGGCTCTGAGTGCCATTGTGACAAATTCATTCATGGTTACCTTGTTTCCCGGTTTAAAGGTGCCATCGGGATATCCCTTAGTCACACCATGTTTGACTGCATAGCTTATGTAGCCTTCTGCCCATCCATAACCGGACATATCAGGAAATCCGCTTTTAACCGCCGGTTGTGTTGCGGTGCCTACAACCTCTGCAGAAGGTGCTCCCATAGCTTTCACAATAATAATGCAGGCTTGCGCTCTTGTCAGATCTGAATCCGGATAGAAGTTGCCATCAGTATCTCCGGTTATTATCCCCTTTTCCATGAGTGCTAAGACAGCCTCTTCGTACATGTGCCCTTTCACATCCTGCGGCACTTCAACTGCTGCAAATGCTCCTGTGGTTGAGAGCAGCAATATGAGAGTGATTGCGATCATTTTAAATAATTTGTTTTTCATCGATAATTCCCCCCAATATCCTGTTTGTAATATCTTTGACTATTACTTATTTAAATTTTTATTACAATTGTTTGAAATTAATTTTTCGGTATAAAACGGTAAATAAGCTTTGCAGCATCTCCTCTTGGTGCAGGCGCATTCCAATCTTTAACGTTTACATCGCCGAGGTAATTATAAGTTGTAACATAATCGATATAATTGTTTGGCCAATTGCCTCTCTCCTCCAATGTAGACGCAGCGCTAGGATTCATTCTGACTAAGATTGTTACAAGCTCTGCATATGTAATATTTTCCCCGGGTGCAAAGGTTGTATCACTTCTTCCTTTTATTATTCCTGCGTCAACTAAAGCGTTTATATGTCCTTTTGCCCAGTTATATCCCGATAGATCAGCAAATGTATTTTTATTTGCCATCGCTTCTAAATCAGAAATACGATTTGTTGCTTTTGCTACGGCAACTGCAATCTGCGCTCTGTTAATAGGCTCATTCGGTCTGAAGGTTCCGTCCTCAAAGCCAGTCAAAATCTTCTTATCAATAAGGTATTTTACCGATTGCATATATTTAGTGTTTATAATATCAGGTGGATAAGCTGCTTGTGTATCCCATTGGCTATAATCAATTTCATTGGGTTCAGCAAATACTGCTCCAATACTAACCGAAATGGTCAGTATAATTGTCAAAATCAATGCCATGCATCGTTTTGATCCCTTCATATTTTCCCCTCCTTATTGTTTAATGGGTCGTTCACATCGTTGTCATATTATTATATCAAAGCTATTTTTCAATTTCATTACAACAATATTACAATTTGCTCTACCAGCTGTTAAGAAGGATGGTCAGCCACGACACAAAAATTTAAGATTAAATCCTTCTAATATATGATTAATTTGATGGGAACAGTGTTTTCATATTTTCTGAAATAAAATGAAAAAAATCGGGTGCATGAAACACCCGACATGCTCGGCATTTTACTGATTAATCTTATTCATCTTTCTTTATAAATCTATGCTCTCCGTCACAGAACGGCGGGTTTTTCGACTTTCCGCAGCGGCAGAGCACCATGCTATTTGCTTCACGGAGTACTGCACCGTCTACATCAAGTAAAGTAACCGGTCCCTTAACCAATAATGGTCCATCCTTTACCGCTCTAATTGTAACAGGAGTTGATAAGTCTGTAGCCTTATTTTTTATATTTCCAGGTCCATTAGCCAAATCAGGATCAACCTTCGAAGTTTCCGGCAGCGAATAGCGTAAAGCGCCGGAAGGACACTTATCTATTGTTCTTATGATTTCAATCGCGCTTGCACCATTCATATTGACCCAAGGTCTTTTCTGCATATCAAACACCTCAGGGAGTAATGTTATACACTTAGCTGCGTGGGAACACATTGAAGGATACCAATATACTATAAGATCCTCCGTCTTATATTCCCTGGCATTACCGTTTTGATGCTTTTTCTCTTTATTATCTGACATCTTCTTATCCTCCAAAACCAATTATCACACTTCCATTTGATTTATTCTACCATATTTCCGACCTGAAAACCATATTCTGCTCCGAAAACCATAATTTTATCAGAACAGCCTGCGCTCACCACAGCCTGTGCAGCTGCCAATAGTCACGGTCACTGTCAACGATAATGCTTACCCTATGTTCCTTTGTAACTCCACCGGGATAGTATGCCGTAAAATCAAAATACAATAATTCAGGATTATTCCTGCCCCACTTGTTTATCATACTGTTCTCCCATATACTCCCCTCCCAAAGTTCGCTACCTGATGCATTCTTCTTTCCTGTTTTATTCAGCTCTGCAGAATACCCTGTGCTTCTGAGGTTACCCTGCGAATCGACGCTTTTTATTTCAACGGTTACCTCATAAGGCTCGCCTTCTGTTTCTGCTTTAAGCATAAATCTTTCACCTGACCAAAATACATTAGTTCCGCGTTTTCTTGGGATTGACATCGATAGGTAATCTGTGTACTTACATGAATAATTGATCTCATCAGAAAACCGTTTCAGGTTATATTTTTTTCGGTTTATATCCCACTGCTCCGTGTGATAAACATCCCCTGTTATATTGCCTTCAGATACTACGGTGAATTTATAGGATTTAATACCCGTTCCGCTATGATCGCTGACTGTGCAGATAATCTGATAAACACCAACCTGTGCTTTTGGCAGTCCGCTTATTATTTGTTCCGGATATTCTCCGTTTGCATCTGCTGCAATACCGGTTTTAATGTCAGTCTTAATACATTTACCATTAAAATAGACCTCCGTTTCAAGTGCCAGTATATCTTTTTCACTATCGTCTACACCGACAGAAATTGTATAGTAATTATTTTCCTTTACTGCTGCCGGATTAGTTTTAATATATGTGATCCATGGGGCTTCTCCCCCGCCATCCACATAGAATGTCAGGTCGACTTTATTGCTTTCTTTGTTGTATGGTGCTGCATCTCCAACTGTTCCTGATCTTTGTGTATTATCCACCTCCCAATGGGTAACGGTATACTTGCCGCTTAGATAAAAACGCTCAATAGGCACTGTAAGGACTTTTCCTGCATCCGGATGCATTCCGTCCGGCGGCCAGTTTATGTGCTGGTAAACCCAGTATCCAATTTTTGATGGATCATCCTCATAGTCATCATAAAAGATATTGTAGAGAACCTTTTCGCCTTTCTTGTAAATCTTAATGTATTCATCGTCCTGTTCTTCCTCTGGTGCCGTTACTATTGAGGCTGACAAGCCAGTCGAGAGTATCCATGGAGTTAATTGTGACATATCATCAAGGTCTTTGTTTTGTAAATACACTCTTTGGCCATCTTCCATATAATACAATTTTAAATTCTTAATCAAATATTCACCTTCAGGTAAATATATGCTTAAATTTGTTAAGCCTGTTGATGTTTTTTTAGGAAAGTAATATTTTGTAAAGGTCTCGTCGAATGCGATATTTCCCGTCGCAGTTGCCGGATTATTAGGATAAGTAATCAGATCAAAGCGAGGTATGCCTGCAGTTCTTTCTCTCGCAATATTTACTGAATGAGTATAGGTGCCTGACACCTTCTCTTTTAAATGAACCTTTTCTCCCGAAGAGATATCTCCATGGTAAATCATGCTATATCTGACACCATCAATATAGAAGCTATGTGTATCTTTTGAATATACATCGCCAGTACCTTCAGGGTAAGCAAACCCTCTTTGTATTTGTCCTGCGGGGACTGTTTCATAATACTCAATCTCTCTTGGCCTACCCTTATTATCAGTGCTTATTACTTCAGAGGCTATAGGACCTGAGTAGAAGGTTGATGCCTGAGCACCATAAGAAATTGTTTTATTTGGGGTTTCAAAGCTTCCGTACACTTTTAGCCACCCCTGGTCCCCTGCCTGAATGTTTGAATAAGCTGAAGGTGTCGGTTCGGCCGGTGATATAATATCTACTCTTAAATTGTCCATCTTTATTTCATAGGGGCAATAATTTCCCCCTGCCGTAATTTCTATTGTATGATTACCCTGAGAAAGAATTCGATGAAATACGCAGTGTCCGGACTCATACGCATTGCCGTAATCATCAGTTGGCGGTAAATTCTTATACATTCTTTCACCGTCAATATAGATGCCGCCTCTGAAGTAGGATGGCTTATAATTTCTTATATAATCAAACTGCACGACTGCATGTTTTCCTGCAGGAACGGCGAAAGACATTTTAGCATAAGTGTT
>DUPP01000197.1 GCA_012838265.1 Clostridiales bacterium | reverse complement strand
TTCTTCCCTCAAAACTTCGAGTACTACCTCTGCTTTAAATTCTGGTTTGAATCTTCTTCGCTTTTCCATAATCCAATTCTAACTTATTTTGACCTGCTTGTCTGTACAAATTCCTGGGGTCATTATAGTGTACTTCCATAAAACTTAATTTTGATCAATCACCGGCGCAATACCTATGAATGTTTCATTTTAACGTTAAACTAAATCATAATTGTCTTTTAATCCTGAAAACTTGCTCTCCATCGAATAAAGGGCTCTCTATGTCGTTCATACCACTGGCTAGTAGCTAAGAATTTGATTCCATTAAACACAAAGATCTCCTTCCAGTACTTGTTATAATTTCCATCCTTTATTTGGACTGAAATATCTTCATTGTCTTTGTATTATCTTCCAATTTCCTCATTGTTCGAGTTTTCATGTAGGCTGGGATTGTATTCAACTTTTACCTTCATTTTTCATGTAAAGGAGTATAATCTGCTCTTAAATAGACGTAATAATCAGCTATTCTCATGTTAAATTTCTTGAGCAGTTTTCTTATAAGATTTCTTATACTGTTTGCACTTAAATTAGTCCAAACGTAAATATCAATGTTTTTTATTTTACTACTTCTTCCATCGGCTTTATTCCTGCTGAAGTAAGAAATCTTTCTTCCCTTCATGGCAGGATCATCAATCAATTCTTCGAATTTATTGGCATCTATCTCTGCCAATAAATCACATGTTTGCAGTAATACATCTTTCCAGTTTCTAGCTGGATACCGGGTATTGTTAAATGAAAACGCAGCCACTTTTTTATGGGTAAAACTTTCATATAGAGTATGAGGTATGGAAGAGTCAACTTCATAATCTGAATAATTTGGGATCGTTTTCTGCTCCTCTATTTCGTCCAACTCTTCTTCAAACTCTTCCTCATCAGATTCAGAATCCATGCTTATCAAAGCTGAATATTCGTTAATTTTTTCTTACATTTTTGAAATGGACTTGGAAAATTCTATCATTTCTATACTCTTGTCATATTCTTTGTTATTATTAAATTTTGCAATTATTGTATTTGCGTTGCTCAATAGTCCATCCAGGATAAGGTTCAGTAAATCCAATGCATCAGAAATTTCAGATGCATCCTCCGGGAAATACAGCCTTACATAGTCAATCAATCTGTTCAAGTTACCTTGGACCAATTTATATCATCCCCTTTTTAATAAATGTATTTATGCATTTAGCGATCCTTAATTTATCCCAAATATACATTTTCATTATGTCATGAAAGTTATCCTTTGAGATCCAAAGTTGCGTTACGCTACCCCTCTATACCTAGATAATTTCCGTAAAACCAGTATTTTTTCTATAGTCATAGCATATTACGTGTGCGGGGTGAGCTAGATATATGTATTTAACCAAGCAAGTTCGTTAATACTTTAGTTACTTTTATCACTAAATATAATCTTTTATGTTCTCCACAGCGATTATGATTTCACTGCGAAAATCCTTCGTACGCTGCTCAATCCGTTCCAGATAATCACTGCCCAGATATCTTCGAAGCGCCTCCAGTTCAGCGCAAAAACGCTCCAGTGCTTTTTTGGAAACCTTTCCGTCCATCTCTATCATCGTCAGCCGCCGCATTGTATATTTCGGCAGGGTCTGAAATTCCTTCAAATCCCTGAGCAGGGTCTGAATAAATGGCAGATATTCCTCCAATTCCGCAGCATGATTTATCATGGCACTGCGCAGGTTATTCTCTGCCCTGACAAAGAGTGACTGCTCAC